>NZ_JYFT01000085.1:0-165987 GCF_000931385.1 Pseudomonas sp. FeS53a | reverse complement strand
CGCATCTCCAAGATGGGCTCATCGCGCCTGAGGGCCGGCCTGTACATGCCCGCGATCAGCGCCCTGACCTACAACGAAGCGATCAGAGCCATGGGCGAACGGCTAAGGGAGCGGGGCAAGACCGGCAAGCAGATCGTCTGCGCAGCGATGCGCAAGCTACTGAACATCGCCTATGGCGTGCTGAAATCGGGCCAGCCGTTTGACGCAAAACTGGCCCTTGCTCACTAGCAATCAAGACGGTATCTACGCGCGGAGGTCCGGGTTACCGCAGCGGAGCGATTTATGGTGGGAGCGAATTCATTCGCGAAAGCAGGCCGGAGGGCTGCCTGTCGGTTCTTGGCCGCTGGGGAGTCCATCGCGAATGAATTCGCTTGTATGTCCTAGGGTGAGACCTGTCGGGGGCGGAGGGACTCAATTCGCTTCTCCCACAGGCCGGTGTGTCGCCAGTTGGGGCGTTGGGTGGACATCGCTTTTTGCGTCTGGCAGCGGTGCGGCGGGTGGCTCCGATGGTGGGCTGAAGCCCACCCTACGGCGGGTTACCGCAGCGGAGCGGCTTTGGGTGGAGGTTTGCCCCCAGGAGCGAGCTCTGCTCGCGAAGCCACTGGCGGCGCTGCTCACCGCTGTGCGACTGAAGTCGCCCCTCTACAGGGAGGGTGTCGGTGGGTTGTGCGTCAACGTGCGGCGCTGACGCCTTCGAGGGTGGCGAAGGAGGTGTCCTTGGCGGTGAGGAGGAAGTCGCGCATGAAGGGGGCGTCGAGCATGTCGGCGCGGATGGCGGCGTGTAGGGTGGCGTACAGACCCTTGTCGCCCAGGCGCTTGGCGGTGACGTAGCCCCGCGAGCTGTACTCGTGCAGCGCCCAGTTGGGCAGGCAGCACACGCCGCGGCCGCTGGCCACCAGCTGCATCATCATCACCGTCAGCTCGGCCGTGCGGATCTGCGCGGGCTCGACGTCGGCCGGTTCGAGGAAACGGGTGAACACGTCCAGGCGGTCGCGCTCCACCGGGTAGGTGATGAGGATTTCGCTCTCCAGGTCCTCGGGCACCACGTAGGGCCTGCCCGCCAGCGGGTGCTGGTTGGCCACGGCCAGCAGTGCCTCGTAGGTGAACAGCGGCACGTAGCTGATGCCCGGCAGTTCGATGGGGTCGGCGGTCACCACCAGGTCCAGGTCGCCCCGGGCCAGGGCCGGCAGCGGGGCGAAGGAGAAGCCCGAGGCCAGGTCCAGCTCGACTTCCGGCCAGGCGTCGCGGAACTGGTCGATGGTGGGCATCAGCCACTGGAAGCAGCTGTGGCACTCGATGGCCATGTGCAGGCGCCCGGCGGTGCCACCGGCCAGGCGCGCCAGGTCGCGTTCGGCGGCGCGCATCTGCGGCAGCAGGCTGTCGGCCAGTTGCAGCAGGCGCAGGCCGGCGCTGGTGAAGCGCACCGGCTTGGTCTTGCGGATGAACAGGGGCAGGCCGAGGCGCTCCTCCAGCTCCTTGAACTGGTGGGAGAGGGCCGACTGGGTGAGGTGCAGGCGCTCGGCGGCCTCCACCAGGCTGTCGGCCTCGCGCAGGGCATGCAGGGTCTTGAGGTGGCGTACTTCGAGCATGCGTGGGCTCCCGTCCATGAATGGAACTGGTGAAGAATCGAAGGGCCATGAGTTTCCTTCATCCACCGCGTGGGTGTCGAGCGGCGCCCTTGCCGCAGCCTGTGGCTTGCGCCAGCATGCGCCGTCCGTTTCCGGGAGCCTTCTGCCATGCGTCGCCTGCCTTCGCTCACCGCCCTGCGCACCTTCGAGGCGGCCGCGCGCCATGCGCATTTCGGCCGTGCGGCCCAGGAACTGTGCGTCACCGACAGCGCGGTGAGCCACCAGATCCGCCAGCTGGAGGAGCAGCTCGGGGTGACGCTGTTCGAGCGCGAGGGGCGCCAGGTTCGCCCCAGTGCGCCGGCGCGGCGCCTGCTGCACAGCCTGCAGCAGGCCTTCGAGCTGATCCTCGATGCCTGCGACGAGTTGCGCGACCCCGGTTCCCAGGCCCAGTTGCGGGTGGCGGTGACCACCGAGCTGGCGCAGAAGTGGCTGGTGGGGCGGCTGGCGGATTTTGCCGAGCGCCACCCGCAGATCACCCTGCACCTGCACGAGCAGCCTTTGGAGGCGCAACTGCCCGGTGCGGAGATGGACCTGGCGATCATCTACGGCACCGGCCCGGAGGACGCCAGCGGCTACTTCGTGCGGCCGCTGCCGACCCTGCAGTTCTTCCCGGTGTGCAGCCCGGGCCTGTTCAACCAGTCGCCCCTCAAGCACCCCCGCGACCTGGCGCGCCACTGCCTGCTGCACGACGACCAGGACGGCAAGACCTGGAACGCCTGGCTTGCCACCCACGCCGCTGACCTGCGTCCGGCCCGGCACCTGTACCTGGGCCACGCGGGGCTGACCATGGAGGCGGCGGCGCGGGGCCAGGGGGTGGCCATCGGCGACAACCTCACCAGCGCCGAGGACCTGGCCAGCGGCCGGCTGGTGCGGCCGTTCGCGGCCCAGGTGCCGTCCCTCGGGCAGTACGCTCTGGTGTGCGAGCGCCTGCGGCTGGACAAGCCGGCAGTGGCGCAATTCGTCGATTGGTTCAGTGATCAGCTGGCCGATATGTGAATTGAATTCAGGGGTTAAGCGAAAAAGGTCATTGGTCGCCGCCGCGTCGGCGCGGGTACTGTCGGGGCATTCCCATCCCCCACGAGGACCTGAACATGGCACGCACCCTGACTTCCCTGCCCAAGGCCGACGGCTTCCGCCTGCCCGGTGAATTCGAACCCAAGGCCCGCTGCTGGCTCGGCTGGCCGGAGCGCCCGGACGTGTGGCGCAACGGCGCCAAGCCGGCGCAGAAGGTCTGGGTGCAGATCGTCAGCGCCATCGCCAGCAGCGAGCCGGTCACCGTCTGCGCCTCGGCAGCGCAATACGCCAACGCCCGCCGGCTGCTGCCCGAGCACGTGCGGGTGGTGGAGATGACCTGCAACGACACCTGGTTCCGCGACAGCGGCCCGGCCTTCCTGGTCAACGACGCCACCGGCGAGGTGCGCGGCGTGGACTTCGAGTTCAACGCCTACGGCGGCCTCGATGGCGGCCTCTACTACCCCTGGGACAAGGACGACCAGATCGCCCAGAAGATCCTCGAGATCGAGGGCTACGACCGTTACCGCGCCCCCTTCATCGCCGAGATGGGCGGCATCCAGAGCGACGGGCAGGGCACCCTGCTGACCACCGAGCAATGCCTGCTCAACCGCAACCGCAACGCCCACCTGGGCAAGACGGAAGTGACCGGGCGCCTGTGCGACTACCTGGGCGCCGACCAGGTCATCTGGCTGCCCCGTGGCTGCAAGTTCGACGAGACCGATGGCCATATCGACGACCTGGCCTGCTTCGTGCGCCCCGGCGTGGTGGTGATGCAGTGGACCGACGACCGCAGCGACCCGCAGTGGGAGATCTACCAGGAGGCCTACGACATCCTGCGCAGCACCCGTGACGCCCGTGGTCGCGCGCTGGAGGTGCACAAGCTGCCGCAACCGCGTGTGCTGGAGTGGACGGCGGAGGAGGCCGAGGGGCTGGACCAGGTGGACGGCACCCACCTGCGCGAGGCCGGCACCCGCATCTGTGCGTCGTACATCAACTACTACGCCGGCAACTCGGCCATCGTGCTGCCGCTGTTCAACGACCCGTGCGACGTGGTCGCCCAGGCCACCCTGGCGGAGCTGTTCCCGCAGCACCGCATCCTCGGCATCGGCTTCTCCCGCGAGATCCTCCTGGGGGGCGGCAACGTCGCCTGCATCACCATGCCGCAATACGCCGCGCGGCAGCGCTAGGAGGCTCACCATGCGCTCGCTCGCAGCCGCACTCCTGCTCGGCCTGGGCCTGTGTGCCCAGGCCGAGGACGCGCCCCGGCAGGTCAACCTGTTCATCTGGGGCGAGTACATGGCACCGGATACCCTCTCGCGCTTCCAGGCCGAGACGGGCATCCGCGTGGTGGCCGACCACTTCGACTCCCTGGAGGCGATGGAGACCAAGCTGCTCACCGGCCACAGCGGCTACGACCTGGTGCTGACCGCCGGCCAGCACCTGCAGCGGGCGATCCGCAGCGGCGCCATCCAGCCGCTGGACAAGGGTGCGCTGCCGAACTTCGCCGGGCTGGGGGATGAATTCGTCCAGCACATGGCGGCCTTCGACCCGGGCAACCGTTACGCCGGGCTCTACGCCTGGGGCACCACCGGCTTCGGCTATCAGGAGGAGGCCATCCGCACACGCATGGCCGATGCCCCGGTGGACAGCTGGGCGATGCTGATGGACCCGGCGGTGGTGGCGCGCTTCGCCGACTGCGGGGTGAGCCTGCTGGACGACCCCAACGAGGTGTTCGGCGCGGCCATGCGCTACCTCGGCCTGGACATCAACCGCCAGAACCTGGACGACCTGAAGAAGGCCGCCGAGCACCTGGCGACGATCCGCCCCTCGATCCGCTACTTCGCCAACGACCGCAACATCAACGACCTGGCCAACGGCAATACCTGCCTGGCGATGGCCTGGAACGGCAACGCCACGGTGGCTGCCAGCCAGGCGACCCAGGCCGGCAAGCCGTACCACATCCGCTATTCGATTCCGCGGGAGGGCGCGCAGATCTGGTTCGATGCGATGGTCATCCCGGCGGATGCGCCGCACCCCCGCGAGGGGCTGGCGCTGATGGACTTCCTCATGCGGCCGGACGTGATCGGCCCGATCACCAACAGCATCGGCTACGCCAACGCGGTGACGGCGGCCTCGGCCACGGTGGACCCGGCCATCCTCGCCGACCCCGGCACCTACCCGCCGGCCGAGGTGCGCGCCCGGCTGTACACCAAGAACGATAACGGCTCGGCCTTCAACCGCGCCCTGACCCGGGCCTTCACACGCTTCAAGTCGGGCACCTGAGTATTCGGCTCTGCATGAGAGTTTCTTGAGTTGAAAGAGAATTTTATGAGTTTGTCTCATGTTCTGTGGGTGCCCAGAATGCCCGGCATTCACAGACAAGGAGACAGACATGGTCCGGGTACATTCCCTCGGCTTTCCCCGCATTGGTCGCGGTCGCGAGCTAAAGAAGGCCCTTGAAGCCCATTGGAAGGGCGAGCTGGACGAAGCCGGCCTGCGCGACGTGGGCCGCACCCTGCGCGCCGAGCACTGGCGCCTGCAGGCCGAGGCGGGCATCGAACTGCTGCCGGTGGGCGACTTCGCCTGGTACGACCAGGTGCTCACCCATTCCCTGATGGTTGGCGCGGTGCCGGAGCGCTTCCGCCCGGCCGACGGTCGCGCCACCCTGGCGACCCTGTTCGCCATGGCCCGCGGTGTGGGGGCTGGCTGCTGCGGCGGACACGCCCAGGAGCTGACCAAGTGGTTCGACAGCAACTACCACTACCTGGTCCCCGAGTTCAGCGTCGGCCAGACCTTCCACCTCGGTTGGGAACAGCTCTTCGAGGAGGTCGACGAAGCCCTGGCGCTGGGGCACGCGGTGAAGCCGGTGGTGCTCGGCCCGCTGACCTACCTCTGGCTGGGCAAGGCCAAGGGCGGCGCCTTCGACCGCCTGGACCTGCTGGAGCAGCTGCTGCCGGTGTACGGCGAGATCTTCCAGCGCCTGGCCGAGCAGGGCGTGGAGTGGGTGCAGATCGACGAGCCGATCCTCGCCCTGGACCTGCCCCAGGACTGGCGCACCGCCTTCGAGCGGGCCTACAACCTGCTGCAGCGCGAGCCGCTGCGCAAACTGGTGGCCACCTATTTCGGCGGCCTGGAGGACAACCTCGGGCTGGCCGCCAGCCTGCCGGTGGACGGCCTGCACATCGACCTGGTGCGCGCCCCCGAGCAGTACCCGACCATCCTCGACCGGTTGCCGGCCTACAAGGTGCTGTCCCTCGGCGTGGTGAACGGCCGCAACGTCTGGCGCTGCGATCTGGACCGCGCGCTGGAGGTGCTGCGCCACGCCCATGAGCGCCTGGGGGATCGGCTGTGGGTCGGGCCTTCCTGCTCGCTGTTGCACTGCCCGGTGGACCTGACCCGTGAGGATCGCCTGGACACCGAGGTGAAGGGCTGGCTCGCCTTTGCCGTGCAGAAGTGCGCCGAACTGGCGCTGCTGGCCCGCGCCCTGCGCGAACCGGAGCACCCCGAGGTGCTCGCCGCCCTGGCTACAAACCGCGAAGCGTTGGCGGCCCGTGCGGCCAGCACCCGCATCCACAAGCCCGATGTGGCGGCGCGCCTGGCGGCCATCCGCCCGCAGGACAGCCAGCGCCAGTCGCCTTTCGAGCAGCGCATCCTCCGCCAGCGCGAGCGCCTGGGCTTGCCGGCGTTCCCCACCACCACCATCGGCTCCTTCCCGCAGACGGCTTCCATCCGCCTGGCACGCCAGGCCTACCGCCAGGGCAGCCTGTCGGCGGCGGCCTACACCGAGGCCATGCAGGCCGAGATCCGCCACGCGGTGGAGGTGCAGGAGCGCCTCGGGCTGGACGTGCTGGTGCACGGCGAGGCGGAGCGCAACGACATGGTGGAGTACTTCGCCGAGCAGCTGGACGGCTACGTGTTCAGTCGTTTCGGCTGGGTGCAGAGCTACGGCTCGCGCTGTGTGAAGCCGGCGATCATCATCGGCGACCTGTCGCGTCCGGCGCCGATGACGGTGGAGTGGATCCGCTATGCCCAGGGCCTGACCGGCAAATGGATGAAGGGCATGCTCACCGGGCCGGTGACCATGCTGATGTGGTCCTTCCCCCGCGAGGATGTGCCCCGCGAAGTGCAGGCGCGCCAGCTGGCGCTGGCCATCCGCGACGAGGTGCTGGACCTGGAGGCGGCGGGCATCCGCATCGTGCAGATCGACGAGGCGGCCTTTCGCGAGGGGCTGCCCCTGCGCCACAGCGGCTGGGCCCATTACCTGGAGTGGGCCACCGAGGCCTTCCGCCTGGCGGCCAGCGGGGTGCGCGACGACACGCAGATCCACACCCACATGTGCTACAGCGAGTTCAACGATGTGATCGAGTCCATCGCGGCGATGGACGCGGACGTCATCACCATCGAGACCTCCCGTTCGGACATGGAGCTGCTGCAGGCCTTCGAGGCCTTCGCCTACCCCAACGAGATCGGTCCGGGGGTCTACGACATCCACTCGCCCCGGGTGCCGGACACCGCCGAGATGGTCAAGCTGATGCGCAAGGCGGCGCGGCGCATCGACCCGCAGCGCCTTTGGGTCAACCCCGACTGCGGCCTGAAGACCCGTGGCTGGCCCGAGGCCGAGGCGGCGCTGGTGAACATGGTGGCCGCGGCGCGGCAGCTGCGGGCGGAGTTCGCCTGACGCGCCGTTGGGGCTGAGGCGAGGAGGGCGCCATGACCGTTGGGCGCCCTTCATCAAACTGTCACGGTTCTGTGGCAGAGGGCACGACGGGAATTCATCAGAATCGCGCTTCACTGGGGTTCTGCATTCCGGATTTCCACCATGCGCCTGTTCATTCTTCTCGTCGCCCTGCTGGGCGGCCTGCCAGCCTTTGCCGCTGCGCGCTGCGACACCCACGTACCCACCGAGACGGTGGCGCTGGGAGACGTGCGCCTGGCCTACCAGAGCATCGGTGATGCCGATGACCCCGCCCTGCTGCTGATCATGGGGCTGGGCGGCCAGCTCATCCATTGGCCGGACGAGGTGGTGGCGGCGCTGTGCGAGCAGGGTTTTCGCGTCATCCGCTACGACAACCGGGATGTCGGTCTGTCCGCCTGGGCCCAGACGGCGCCCAGCGCGAACCTGACCTATGAAGTGATCCGCTACCGCCTGGGCTTCCCCGTGGAGGCGCCTTACAGCCTGCGGGACATGGCCGGCGATGCGCTGCACCTGATGGACGCCTTGAAGGTGCGCGAGGCTCATGTGCTCGGCGCCAGCATGGGCGGGATGATCGCCCAGCATCTGGCGGACATGGCCCCGGAGCGGGTGCTGAGCCTGACCCTGGTGATGACCAGTTCCGGCGCCCAGGGCCTGCCGGCGCCCAGCGATGCCTTGCTGGCGCTGCTGGCCCGCCGCGAGGCGCCGAACCGCCAGGTGGCGCTGGAACAGCAGGCCGACCTGCTGGCCGCCCTGGGCAGCCCGCAGGTGACCGATGACCGGGCGCAACTGCTGGAGCAGGCCGCGCGGGCCTATGACCGGGCGTTCAACCCCGAAGGCGTGCAGCGGCAGATGCTGGCGATCCTCGCCGAGCCGAGCCGGGTGGAACTGCTCAACCGCCTGCACGTGCCGACCCTGGTGGTGCACGGCACCGCCGACCCGCTGCTGCCGGTGATGCACGGGGTGCATGTGGCGGCGCATATCAAGGGCGCGGAGCTGCGGTTGATCCCCGGGCTCGCCCATCGCTTCCAGGACGCCTTCAAGGAGCCGCTGCTGGCCGCCGTGTTGCCGCACCTGATGGCCCACCGACAGCCGGCGGACGGGCACTTCGCGCAGTTGTGAGTGCGCCGCCTACATAGGTTCGACCGTTGCTCGCGAAGCCTCTGGCCTTCGTAGCCCGGGCTTCAGCCCGGGAGCGGGGTGGGGGTTCCCGGACTGAAGTCCGGGCTACGCCAGGTTCATTCATGGCGCTGTGCCGCCCCAGCGATGGGCTTCGCACAGCTCAGCCCATCCTACGGAGCAGTCGTAGGATGCGGTGAGCTCGGCGAACCGCATCGATTCATCGCGGGGATGTAGGCGCTGGCGTTGCTCGCGAAGCCTTTGGTCTTCGTAGCCCGGGCTTCAGCCCGGGAGCGGGTGGGGCTTCCCGGACTGAAGTCCGGGCTACGCCAGGTTCACCCATGGCGCTGTGCAGCCCCAGCGATGGGCTTCGCACAGCTCAGCCCATCCTACGGAGCAGCCCGTAGGATGCCGTGAGCTCGGCGAACCGCATCGATTCATGGCGGGGATGTAGGCGCGAGCGCTGCTCGCAAGGCCTCAGGCCGCGTCGGCCTGGGCTCGGTGGATCAGGTATTGGGCGAGGCGTTCCTGCTGGCCGGGGGTCATGAACAGCCCTTGCTTGGTGCGGCGCCAGAGGATGTCTTCGGCGTCTTGCGCCCATTCCTCGCGGCACAGGTAGTCCACTTCGCGGGTGTAGAGGCCACCGCCCAGGTGTTCGCCCAGGTCGGTGAGGTTGGCGACCCCTTCCAGCAGTTTCCATACGCGGCTGCCGTAGGTGCCGGCCCAGCGTCGGGCCAGGCTGTTGGGCAGCCAGCCGTAGCGTTCGCACAGGGCTTCGGCCAGGGCCTCCTGGCTGTCCATGGACTCGCCGCCGGGCAGGGTGGCGGTGGCAGTCCAGCTGCCGCCCATGGTCGGGAAGAAGGGGGCGAGCTGCGCCAGGGCCGACTCGGCGAGCTTGCGGTAGGTGGTGAGCTTGCCGCCGAACACCGAGAGCAGCGGGGCTTCGCCCGGGTGGGCGTCCAGCGCCAGGGTGTAGTCGCGGGTGACGGCGGACGGGTCGTCGGATTCGTCGTCGCACAGCGGGCGCACGCCGGAGTAGGTGCGCAGGATGTCGTCGGCGCTGATCTGCTTCTTGAAGTGCTGGTTGACCACGTCGAGCAGGTAGCGGGTTTCTTCCTCGGTGATGGCCACCTTCGCCGGGTCGCCCTGGTACTCGCGGTCGGTGGTGCCGATGAGGGTGAAACGCCCCAGGTAGGGGATGGCGAAGACGATGCGGCGGTCCTCGTTCTGCAGGATGTAGGCGTGCTCGCCCTCGTAGAGCTGGGGCACGACGATGTGGCTGCCCTGGATCAGGCGGATGCCGTAGGGCGACTTCTGCTTGAGGTCGTCCTTCAGCAGGCGGGCGACCCAGGGGCCAGCGGCGTTGACCAGGGCCCGGGAGCGGATCGACAGCAGGGTGCCGTCGGCACGTTCCAAGTGGATGTGCCACAGGCCCTTGCTGCGCCGGGCGCTGACGCAGCGGGTGCGGCTGTGGATGTGGGCTCCGTGCTCGCGGGCGCTCATGGCGTTGAGCACCACCAGGCGCGCGTCGTCGACCCAGCAATCCGAATATTCGAAGCCACGGCTGATGCCGGCCTGCAGCGGGCTGCCGACGCCGAAGCGCAGGCCACGGGAGCCGGGCAGCTTCTCGCGCTTGCCGAGGTGGTCGTAGAGGAACAGGCCGGCGCGGATWATCCRCGCCGGGCGCAGGTGCGGGCGATGGGGCAGCACGAAACGCATCGGGCGGACGATGTGCGGCGCCTTGGCCAGCAGCACTTCGCGCTCGGCCAGGGCCTCGCGCACCAGGCGGAATTCGTAGTGCTCCAGATAACGCAGGCCGCCGTGGATGAGCTTGCTGCTGGCAGAGGAGGTGTGCTGGGCCAGGTCGTCGCGTTCGCAAAGGAACACCGACAGGCCGCGCCCGGCTGCATCGGCGGCGATGCCGACACCGTTGATGCCGCCGCCGATCACGGCCAGGTCATAGACTTCGGATATGGGCGCGGAGCGCTTCGTCGAGGCGGGCATGGCAAGGCACCTGAATCGAAAGTGAACTTTGAATGTTCGTTTCCGAAAAATGCTAGACGAAGCGAAGGCGAATCGCCACCCCCGCCAAGCGGTCACGGCGGGATGGGCGACGAAAGGCAGGCGGGGTCAGACCGGTTCGAGCTGGACCTTGTGCTCGGCCATCAGCCGGGCCAGGGCGGGGGAGGGGGCGTGGTCGGTGAACAGGCGGTCCACCAGGGCGATGGAGCCCATGCGCACCACGGCGTTGCGACCGAATTTGCTGGAGTCGGCGGCGAGGAACACCTGGCGGGCGTTGTCGATGATGGCCTGGGAGACGCGCACTTCCTGGTAGTCGAAGTCCAGCAGGCTGCCGTCCTCGTCGATGCCGCTGATGCCGACGATGGCGAAGTCGACCTTGAACTGGCGGATGAAGTCCACCGCCGAGGGGCCGACGATGCCGCCGTCGCTGCGCACCGTGCCGCCTGCCACCAGCACTTCGAAATCGGGTCGGTCGGCGAGTTGGGCGGCGACGTGCAGGTTGTTGGTGATCACCTTCAGGCCCTTGTGCCCCATCAATTCGCGGGCGATGGCTTCGGTGGTGGTGCCGATGTTGATGAACAGCGAGGCGTGGTCGGGGATCTGCGCCGCCACGGCTTCGGCGATGCGCTGCTTCTCGTCGCGCATCTGCCCGGCGCGCATGGCGTAGGCGGTGTTCTGGATGCTTGAGGCATCGGCGGCCGCGCCACCATGGGTGCGTCGCAGCAGGCCCTGTTCGGCGAGCTGGTTGATGTCGCGGCGGATGGTCTGCGGCGTCACCGCGAAGGCCTGGGCCAGTTCGTCGATGCTGACGTAGCCGCGTTCGCGGGCGAGGTCGAGGATGTTCTGTTGGCGGGGTGCCAGGGTCATGAACGGGGTCCCGGATTTTTGACGCGCATTATAGCGGCGGGCTGTCGAAGAGCGACTTTTCAGCTAAGGTACGACCACTTCGTCGCATTGTTTTCACTATCGAACATGACTCCAGCCATCGACCTGCTCAAGAAGGCCAAGGCCGAGCACCGTGTGCTCAGCTATACCCATGATCCGAAGGCGCCCTCCTATGGCCTGGAGGCGGCGGAAAAGCTCGGGCTGGACCCGGCGCGGGTGTTCAAGACCCTGCTGGCGGCCACCGAGAAGGGCGAGCTGCTGGTGGCCGTGGTGCCGGTGGCTGGCAGCCTCGACCTGAAGGCCCTGGCCCATGCGGCGGGCGCCAAGAAGGCCGACATGGCCCCGGCCGATGCGGCGCAGCGCGCCACCGGCTACCTGGTGGGCGGCATCAGTCCGCTGGGGCAGAAGAAGCGCCTGCGCACCTTCATCGACCGCTCCGCGCTGGACCACCCCACCATTCATGTCAGCGCCGGTCGGCGCGGCCTGGAAGTGGAGCTGGCGGCGCAGGTGCTGGCCGAACACACCCAGGCCCAGTTCGCCGCCATCGGGCGGGAATGACCCCTCCATAACAACAAGGAAGCCGGAATGGCCCAGTACCTTCTTGCCATCGACCAGGGCACGACCAGCAGTCGCGCCATCGTATTCAGTGCCCAGGGCCTGCCTGTCGCCCGCGCCCAGACGGAGTTCAAGCAGTACTTCCCGAAGGACGGCTGGGTGGAGCACGACGGCGAGGAAATCTGGCTGACGACCCTCAAGGTCTGCCGCGAGGCCATCCGCCAGAGCGGGCTGCAGGCATCGCAGATCGCGGCCATCGGCATCACCAACCAGCGCGAGACCACCCTGGTGTGGGACGCCGAGACCGGCACGCCGATCCACCCGGCCATCGTCTGGCAGGACCGCCGCACCGCCGACTACTGCTCCCGCCTCAAGGCCGATGGGCACGACGAGGAAGTGGCGCGGCGCACTGGTTTGCTGATCGACCCGTATTTCTCTGCCACCAAGCTGCGCTGGATCCTCGACAACGTGCCGGGCGCCCGTGAGCGCGCCGAGCGCGGTGAGCTGCGCTTCGGCACGGTGGACTGTTTCCTGCTGTGGCGCCTGACCGGCGGCAAGGTGCACCGCACCGACGCCACCAACGCCTCGCGCACGCTGCTGTTCAACATCCATGAGCAGCGTTGGGACGATCACCTGACGCGGCTGTTCGACATTCCGCCGAGCCTGCTGCCGGAGGTGCTGGACTGCTCCGCCGAGTTCGGCGTCACCGAGGCCGGGCTGCTGGGCAGCGCCATCCCGGTGCTGGGCATGGCCGGCGACCAGCAGGCAGCGCTGATCGGCCAGGCCTGCTTCCAGCCGGGCATGGTGAAAAGCACCTACGGCACCGGCTGCTTCATGATCCAGAACACCGGCGACACGCCGGTGACCTCGCGCAACCGCCTGCTGACCACTGTGGGTTACCGCTTGGATGGGAAGGTGACCTACGCTGTGGAAGGCAGTATCTTCGTTGCCGGCGCGGCGGTTCAGTGGCTGCGCGATGGCATCAAGCTGATCAGCCATGCCCGGGATACCGAGGCACTGGCGGAACAGACCGGGGATGCCTGTGGCGTGTACCTGGTGCCGGCCTTCACCGGACTCGGTGCGCCCTACTGGGACCCGAAGGCCCGGGGCGCGATCTTCGGCCTGACCCGCGACACCGGGATCAAGGAGATCGTCACCGCCGGCCTGCAGTCGGTGTGCTACCAGACCCGTGATCTGCTGGAAGCCATGCGCCAGGACGGGGCCGCCGCGCCCAGCGCCCTGCGCGTGGACGGCGGGATGGTGGAGAACAATTGGGTCATGCAGTTCCTGGCGGACATCCTCGGTGTGGCGGTCGAACGCCCCGAGGTGACCGAGACCACCGCCCTGGGCGCCGCCTACCTGGCGGGCCTGAAGGCGGGGTTGTACCGGGACCTGGACGAAATCGCCCGTCACTGGCATCGCCAGCAGCGCTTTGCGCCGCGCATGGCCGAGGCCCACCGGGCGAAGCTTTACGAGGGATGGCTGGATGCCGTCCAGCGGGTACGCAGCGAGGCTTCCCAGGGGTAGCGTTCCACGCCTGGCTGGCCGCTCATGAAGGGAGTTCGTCTTGTTCATCAAGGATGCACGTCTGATCCCGGCAGCCCTGGTCCTCGGCCTGGCTGCCCTGTTCGCCTCCGGCTCCCCGAAGGCGGAGACCCTGGTCATTGCCGGTGACCTGTGGTGCCCGATCAATTGCCAACCCGATTCGCCCCGCCCGGGGATCTTCGTCGAGCTGGCCCGGGAGATCTTTGCCGAGTCCGGCATCGAGGTGGAGTACCGGGTGGTCAACTGGGCCCGGGCGCTGAGCGATGCGCGGGCGGGGAAGGTCAACGCGGTGATCGGTGCCGGCATCCAGGACGCACCGGATTTCGTCTACACCCCTACTGCACCCGGCATCTCGCGCATGTGCTTCTACACGGCGCTGGATGCCACGTGGCGCTACCAGGGGCTGCCCTCGCTGCCGCAGGTGCGCCTGGGCAGCATCAACAGCTACAGCTACGGTCAGGAAATCGACACCTATATCCGCATGCACCGCAGTCGCGGCGACCGGGTGCAGGTGGTGGCGGGCGACCAGGCGCTGGACATGAACATGGAGAAGGTCCGTCACGGTCGGCTCGATGCGACCATCGAGAACAGCTGGGTGATGGACAACCTGCAATCCACCCTGCCGCCCTCGGAGCGCCTGCGCCTGGCGGGCTGCCGTTCGCCGGACGTGGCCATCTACCTGGCCTTTTCCCCGGCGCTGACTGCCAGCGCACGCTACGCCGCGATCTTCGAGGACGGCCTGGCCCGTTACCGGGAGAACGGCAAGCTGCGTGAGGTGATGGGGCGCTACGGCGTCAGCGAGCCTTGAGCGGCTCGCCGACGCGCGGCGGGATCAGCCGGCGGTGACGTAGCGACGGACGCCGCTGTCCTGTACCGGCAACTGGGCGGCGACGCTGCCCTGGGCAGGGAACACCACCAGGTGATCGGCGGCGATGCGGATGCCCACTTCCTGGCCCGGTGCGTGGTCGGCATGGCTCGGGAAGATGGCTTCCAGCTGGGTGCCGGTGGGCAGTTGCAGGCGATAGAGCGTGGCGGCGCCGAGGAAGGTCTTGCCGGTG
Source organism: Pseudomonas sp. FeS53a (assembly GCF_000931385.1). Taxonomy (NCBI): domain Bacteria; kingdom Pseudomonadati; phylum Pseudomonadota; class Gammaproteobacteria; order Pseudomonadales; family Pseudomonadaceae; genus Pseudomonas; species Pseudomonas sp. FeS53a. Next base: position 151,468 of record NZ_JYFT01000085.1, on the reverse strand, counting down.
ACGGTGGCCTTCAGCCCGGCATCGCTGGCGGGGACGATGTCGTCCGGTCGCAGCAGCACGTCCACCGCACTGCCTTCCGGCCAGGTGTAGGCACGGTTGCCGCGGATGGTGCCCAGCTCCGTCTGCACGGTGTCGGGGCTCAGTTGCTGGCCGCGGATGAAGTAGCCCTGGCCGATGAAGCTGGCGACGAAGGGGGTCGCCGGCTCGTGGTAGAGGTTGTAGGGGGTGTCCCACTGCTCCAGGTGGCCTTTGTTGAACACGCCGACCTGGTCGCTGACGGCGAAGGCTTCTTCCTGGTCGTGGGTGACCAGGATGGCGCTGGTGCCACGGGCCTTGAGGATGTCGCGGACCTCGTGGCTGAGGCGCCGACGCAGTTCGCCATCGAGGTTGGAGAAGGGTTCGTCGAGCAGCAGCAGGGCCGGCTCCGGCGCCAGGGCGCGGGCCAGGGAGACGCGCTGCTGCTGGCCGCCGGACAGCTCGTTGGGGAAGCGCTTGGCCAGGGCCGAGAGGTTCACCAGCTCCAGCAGCTCGCCGACGATGCGCTCGCGCTGCGGGTGCTTGCGGATGCCGAAGCCGACGTTCTCTTCCACGGTGAGGTGGGGGAACAGGGCGTAGTCCTGGAACACCATGCCGATGCGCCGCCGCTCGGGGGCGAGGGTGTAGCCGGCGCGGGAGATGACCTCGCCGGCGAGGCTGATCTCGCCTTCCAGCACCGGTTCGAAGCCGGCGATGGCGCGCAGGGTGGTGGTCTTGCCGCAACCCGAGGGGCCCAGCAGGCAACCGATGTCCCCGGCGTTGAGGTGGAGGTTGAGGTTCTGGACGACGCGCTGATCCTGGTAGCCGCAGCTCAGGTCACGCAGGTTGAGTAGCAGTTCGTGGCTCATGCTCTGGACGCGTGTTCGACGAGGAATTCCAGCAGCGCCTTCTGGGCGTGCAGGCGGTTTTCTGCCTGGTCCCAGGCCACTGAACGGGGATCGTCCAGCAGGTCCATGCTGATTTCCTCGCCCCGGTGTGCTGGCAGGCAGTGCATGAAGATAACCGCTTCATCGGCCAGGTCCAGCATTTCCTTGTTCACCTGGTAGGGCGCGAACAGGGCCAGGCGGCGCTCGGTTTCCTCTTCCTGGCCCATGGAGGTCCAGACGTCGGTGCTCACCAGGTGGGCGCCACGCACCGCTTCGCGCGGGTCGCGCATCACGCGGACACGCTCGCCGGCCTGGGCCACCAGCGCGGCACTGGGCTCGTAGCCCTCGGGGCAGGCGACGTTGAGGTGGAAGTCGAACTGGATCGCCGCCTCGATATAGGAGTTGCACATGTTGTTGCCGTCGCCGATCCAGGCCACGGTCTTGCCCTGGATCGAGCCGCGGTGCTCCTGGAAGGTCTGCATGTCGGCCAGCAACTGGCAGGGGTGCAGGTCGTCCGACAGGCCGTTGATCACCGGCACGCGGGAATGGGCTGCGAACTCCACCAGCTTGCTGTGGGCGAAGGTGCGGATCATCACCGCATCGAGCATGCGCGACATGACGATGGCGCAGTCGCTGATCGGTTCGCCACGGCCCAGCTGGGTATCGCGCGGGGACAGGAAGATCGCCTGGCCACCGAGCTGGATCATGCCGGCCTCGAAGGACAGGCGGGTACGGGTGGAGGCCTTCTCGAAGATCATCCCCAGCACGCGGCTCTTGAGCGGCTCGTAGAGCACCCCTCGATGGCGCAGATCCTTCAGCTCGATGGCTCGACGGATCAGGCTGCTCAGCTCCTGGGGGGTGCAATCCATCAGGGAGAGAAAATGCCTTGCGCTCATTGCTGACTACCTTTTTGTTGCCGCTGGCCGCAAGTCCGGGCCGGGTTTTTCGAGGAAAAGCAGGCGGGACCGGCGGGCTGGGCCGCTCGGGGGCGACGGAATGGGGAAGGCGCGATCTTATAAGGAAATTACGCATAGGCGCAAATTGCCCCGCAGATGCTTCGTCGAAGCGGCGGGGAGTAGCCTGACGGCAGCTTGGGAAGTCATGAACTGATGGGAAAAAAACCAGGGCTGTAGGGTGTCGCCTCCCCGGATCGGACCCGGTCCGGGGCTCGGTCCATCAAGACGTGGAACAGGACCGAGGCACATTCCCAGACATGGAGTACCACATGAAAAAGTTCCTGATGCCCGCTGCCCTGATGGCGCTGATTGCTTCGGTAACCGGCTGCAGCAGCTACCACATCAGCCAGCCGTCTTCCGCCCTGGAAGCCGAAGTCCAGACCGACCTGAAAGCCGACGTTGCCGTCGGTGAGTCGATCAGCGGGCAGTCCGAAGTGAACATCCTGTTCAACTTCATCCAGTTCGGTGGCGACAGCCAGTTCGCTGACGGCGTCACCTACGGCGGCGCTTCCTCCGGCCTGCCGTTCGGTCCCGATCCGGTTGGCGCGGTGAAGTCCGCTGCTGCCTTCAAGGCCGTGAAGAACTCCGGCGCCGACCTGATCGTCGCCCCGCGCTACGAGCTGAACATCGACGACTACTTCGTGTTCAAGAAAGTCAGCGCCAAGGTCGTGGGCAACAAGGGCACCATCCGCTCCATCAAGTAAGCCCGCACCACCCGAATCGGCAGGCTTGATGCCTGCCGATTCACATCGCTTAAGCCGCTGGTCAAGCGGCAGCCCTGCTTCCATAGTTCAGCGATTGCGACCCGACCGGTCGTCTCGAACAAGAACATGAGGCAAGGCCATGACCAAGTCCGTTCACTACCGTGCGTGCCACCTGTGCGAGGCCATCTGCGGCCTGGCCATCGAAACCGAGGACCGGGCGGACGGCTCGCGGCACATCCTTTCCATCAAGGGCGACCCGCAGGACAGCTTCAGCCGTGGGCATATCTGCCCCAAGGCCGTGGCCCTGCAAGACATCCAGAACGACCCTGATCGCCTGCGCCAGCCCATGCGCCGGGCGGGCAGCGAGTGGCAGCCCATCGGTTGGGACGAAGCCTTTGCGCTGGTGGCCGAGCGACTGGCCGATATCCAGGCCCGCCACGGGCAGCAGGCGGTCGCCGTCTACCAGGGCAACCCCAGCGTGCACAACTACGGGCTGATGACCCACAGCAACTACTTCCTCGGATTGCTGAAGACCCGCAACCGCTTCTCCGCCACCTCGGTGGACCAGCTGCCCCACCACCTGGTGAGCCACCAGATGTACGGCCATGGGCTGCTGATCCCGATCCCGGACATCGACCACACCGATTTCATGCTGATCCTCGGCGGCAATCCGCTGGCCTCCAACGGCAGCATCATGACGGTGCCGGACGTGGAAAAGCGCTTGAAGGCGGTCAAGGCCAGGGGCGGGCGCCTGGTGGTGGTGGACCCGCGGCGCAGCGAGACGGCCGCCATCGCCGACCAGCACCTGTTCGTGCGGCCGGGCCAGGACGCCGCCCTGCTGCTGGGCATGCTCAGCACCCTGTTCGAGGAAGGCCTCGGCCGGGCCAGCCACCTGCCGGTGGACGGCCTCGACGCCGTGCGCCAGGCCGTGGCGCCCTTCACCGCCGAGGCCATGGGGCCGCGTTGCGGCATCGAGCCCACGGTGATCCGCCAGCTGGCGCGTGACTTCGCCGCTGCCGAACGGGCGGTGTGCTACGGGCGCATGGGGGTGTCCACCCAGGCGTTCGGCAGCCTGTGCCAGTGGCTGATCCAGGTGATCAACCTGGTCACCGGCAACCTTGACCAGCCTGGCGGCGTGCTCTGCACCGAGCCGGCAGTGGACCTGGTGGCGACCACCTCCGGCGGCCACTTCGGGCGCTGGCACAGCCGCGTCTCCGGGTTGCCCGAGTACGGCGGCGAACTGCCCGTCTCGGCCCTGGCCGAGGAGATGCTGACCCCAGGCGAAGGGCAGATCCGCGCCCTGGTCACCTTGGCCGGCAACCCGGTGCTCTCCACCCCCAACGGGCGGCGCCTGGAGCAGGCGCTGGACGGGCTGGAGTTCATGGTCAGTGTCGACCTCTACATCAACGAGACGACGCGCTACGCCGACCTGATCCTGCCGCCGACCGCGCCGTTGGAGCACGACCACTACGACACCACCTTCAACCTGTTCGCGGTGCGCAACGTCACCCGCTTCAACGAGCCGGTGCTGGCCAAGCCGGCCAGTGCGCTGGATGACTGGGAGATCTTCGTCGGGCTGGCGAAGGCCTTCGCGGCGCGCACCGGCGTGGAGCTGAAGCCGACCCTGCCGCCACGGCAGATGATCGACATGGGGCTGCGCTTCGGCCCCTATGGCGAGCGCTCCAGCTGGGGGCTTTCCGTCGAGCGCCTGGCGGAGCACCCCCACGGGCTGGACCTGGGGCCGCTCAAGCCGAACCTGGCCGGCCGCCTCAAGACCGAGGCGCGCCGCGTGGTGGCCGACCCGGCGCTGTTCATGCAGGACCTGGCGCGCTTCGCCGAGCAACCCGCTCCGGTGGCCGGCGAGCTGGTGCTGATCGGCCGGCGGCATGTCCGCAGCAACAACTCCTGGATGCACAACTACCACCGCCTGGTGAAGGGCAAGCCGCGCCACCAGCTGCTCATGCACCCGGACGATCTTGCCCGGCGCGGGCTGAGCGATGGCCAGCGGGTGAGGGTGCGTTCGCGGGTCGGCAGCATCGAGGTGGAGGTGGCCGCGAGCCTGGAGATGATGCCCGGTGTGGTGAGCCTGCCCCACGGCTGGGGCCATGGGCGGCCCGGTGTGATGATGGCCATCGCCACCGAGTTGCCAGGGGCCAGTGCCAATGACCTGACCGACGAGCGGTTCCTCGATGCCGTGTCCGGCAATGCCGCGCTGAATGGCGTGCCGGTGGAGGTGGTGGCGGCCTGAAAAGTGCCCGTGCAAGTCCGAGCGACATGCTCGGACTTCCGTTACAATGCCGCCACCGCGCCGACCCTGTAGTCGGATAGTTCAGCCGAGGTAGCCATGGATATCATCGAAACCATCAAAGAGCAGATCGCCAACAACACCGTCCTGCTGTACATGAAGGGCTCTCCCAATGCTCCCCAGTGCGGTTTCTCCGCCCGTGCTGCCCAGGTCCTGATGGGCTGTGGCGAGAAGTTCGCCTACGTCGACATCCTGCAGAACCCGGAAATCCGCGCCAACCTGCCCAAGTACGCCAACTGGCCGACCTTCCCGCAGCTGTGGGTGGCGGGTGAGCTGGTCGGCGGCAGCGACATCCTCGTCGAGATGTACGAGAAGGGCGAGTTGCAGCAACTGATCAAGGATGCGGTGAGCAAGGCCGGCGCCTGAGCCTCCCGCTGAAATGAAAAAGCCCCGCTGATGCGGGGCTTTTTCATGGGCGGGTGTCTTACTCGTCCATCTGCGACTGCAGGTAGTTTTCCAGGCCGACCTTCTCGATCAGGCCCAGCTGGGTTTCCAGCCAGTCGATGTGCTCTTCCTCGGACTCGAGGATGTCTTCCAGCAGCTCGCGGCTGCCGTAGTCGCCGACGCTTTCGCAGTAGGCGATGGCGGCCTTCAGGTCCGGCAGGGCGTTGTGCTCCAGCTTCAGGTCGCTGCTGAGCATTTCCTTGGTGTTCTCGCCGATCATCAGCTTGCCCAGGTCCTGCAGGTTCGGGATGCCTTCCAGGAAGAGGATGCGCTTGATGAGCTTGTCGGCGTGCTTCATCTCGTCGATGGACTCGTGGTACTCGTGCTCGCCGAGCTTCTTCAGGCCCCAGTCCTCGTACATCCGTGCGTGCAGGAAGTACTGGTTGATGGCCACCAGTTCGTTGCCGAGGATCTTGTTGAGATGCTGGATGACTTTCTTGTCGCCTTTCATGAGGGGGTCCTGCCACGCAAGGGGTTGAGTGACGGAATTTTAACCAGTTCCGCCGGGGTGTCAACGTAAGTGATTGATATATAAGATAATTTGAATGTGAATACGAACGCTTAAAGTCCGCGTCTTGTCGCTAACTGCTTGATTTGCGGGCATAAAAAAACCGGACTCGAGGTCCGGTTCTTCATAAAGGGGGGGTCAGGCCGGTACGAAAGTGGCCGGGTAGGCGAGGGCGGCCTGGCTGCTCTGGACCTCGGTGAGGGTCTCGCGCACCACCTGCTTGGCCAGGCAGGCACATTTGCCGCACTGGGTGCCGACGCCGAGCGTCTCGCGAATCTCACGGTAGCTGCAGCAACCTTCGTAGATCGCTTCGCGGATGTGACCGTCGGTGACACCTTGGCAGAGGCAGACGTACATGGGGACCGGCACCTGTGGTTGGCTTCGATGGATGGCGATACTAATTAGAATGAGAATGATTGTCAAAGTCCGTCCGTCTGCTCCGCGTGTAGGTCATTTCACGCGGGGGGTGTCGAATCCGAAGGCGATGTGCAGCGGCTGATTCGGGGATGAAGCTGCAGCGGCTTCATGAACAAGGCGGCGTAAGAGGGCCGGAATGAAAGAACCCGGCCGGGGCCGGGTTCGTCTGCAGCGGGAGGGTCAGTCCGTACGCCAGGTGATCTCGCTGACGCCGTCGGCATTGACCTTGAGCCAGCGGTCGGCGTCTTCCTCGCCCTGGGCTTCGTCCCAGCCGCCGGGGGCGCAGCGGATCTCCACGCCCAGCGCCTGGTGGGCCGCCTGGGCGCAGGCCAGGTCGCTGTCCCAGGGGGTTGCATCGCTTTCCAGCAGGAGGCTGTGCCACTTGCCCACGGCCTTGGGCAGCCAGGTCACCGGGATGTCGCCCGCGCGGCACTTGAAGGTCTGGCCGCGCGCCTGCCAGTCGCTGCAGGGACCGATGGCTTCGGTCAGCCAGGCGGTGACGGCGTCCTGTTCGGCGTCCTTCAGGTAGATCTCGATATCGGGTTGGCGCATGGGAATGTCCTGGCGGGGCCCCGGCCGGTGCGCGGGGCGGTCACTCGTGAGGCTGCAAGTTTAAGGGGGAGTGGGCGCTATTTCGAGCCCGCCGGGGCTAGGCCTTGACGATCCAGTCGTAGCGGATGGACACCGTCACGTCGAACGGTTCGGCGATCACCGCAGCGCGGCGCTCGGCGCTGGCACGCCAGCCGTGGGGCGTCATCGCCAGCAGGTCGGCACGGGCCTCGGCGCTGTCCAGGTGCAGGGTGTACTCCAGGGTTTCGCTGTGGGCCAGGGCCATGCCGGCGGGAATCAGCGCCAGGTGCTTCTGGTCGTCGTAGTCGCGCACCTCGTCATAGATGCGCTCGCGCAGCTGCATCAGATGGCCGCGGGTCGGGCCCATGCGCAGCAGGCCGCCGCCCGGGGCCAGCAGGCGCTGCGCTTCCTGCCAGTCCAGCGGGCTGAAGACGCTGGCCAGCAACTGGCAGCTGGCATCGGCCAGTGGCACGCGGGCCATGCTCGCCACCAGCCAGGTGAGGTTGGGTGTACGGCGGCAGGCACGCTTGACCGCCTCGCGGGAGATGTCCAGCGCGTAGCCGTCGGCTTCCGGCAGGGCGTCGGCGAGCTGGGCGGTGTAGTAGCCCTCGCCACAGCCGATGTCGAGCCAGCGGCCCGGCTGGCGCTCGGCTGCCAGTTCTGCCAGGCGGCGGGCCAGGGGGGCGTAGTGGCCGCCATCGAGGAAGCGCCGGCGGGCTTCCACCATGGCGGCGTTGTCGCCCGGGTCGCGGCTCTTCTTGTGCTGCACCGGCAGCAGGTTGAGGTAGCCCTGGCGGGCGCGGTCGAAGCGGTGGCCGGCGGGGCAGGCGACGCCGTTGTCGAGCGCCGTGAGGGCGCCCTGGCAGAGGGGGCAGGTGAGCATGATCAGGCCAGCAGGCGGACGAGGGTCTGTTGGTAGATGTCAGTCAGCAGGTCCAGGTCGCTGGCCAGGACGCGTTCGTTGACCTGGTGGATGGTGGCGTTGACCGGGCCGAGTTCCACCACCTGGGTGCCCATGGTGGCGATGAAGCGGCCATCGGAGGTGCCGCCGCTGGTGGAGGGCGTGGTCTCGCGGCCGGTCACGGCCTTGATGCTGGCGGCCACCGCGTCCAGCAGCTCGCCGGGCTCGGTGAGGAACGGCAGGCCGGACAGGGCCCACTCCACGTGGTAGTCCAGGCCGTGCTTGTCGAGGATGGCGTTGACCCGCTGCTGCAGGCCTTCGACGGTGGATTCGGTGGAGAAGCGGAAGTTGAACACCGCCTTCAGTTCACCGGGAATGACGTTGGTCGCGCCGGTGCCCGCGTTGAGGTTGGAGACCTGGAAGCTGGTGGGCGGGAAGAAGGCGTTGCCGTCGTCCCAGTGCTCCGCCGCCAGTTCGGCCAGCGCCGGGGCGGCCAGGTGGATCGGGTTCTTCGCCAGGTGCGGGTAGGCCACGTGGCCCTGCACGCCGCGCACGGTGAGGGTGGCGCCGAGGGAACCGCGACGGCCGTTCTTCACCACGTCGCCCACCAGGGTGGTGCTGGAGGGCTCGCCGACGATGCACCAGTCCAGGCGCTCGCCACGGGCGGCCAGGCGTTCCACCACGGCCTTGGTGCCATGGTGCGCCGGGCCTTCCTCGTCGCTGGTGATGAGGAAGGCGATGGCGCCCTTGTGGTCCGGGTGCTCGGCAACGAAGCGCTCCACCGCCACCACCATGGCGGCCAGGCTGCCCTTCATGTCGGCGGCGCCACGGCCGCAGAGCATGCCGTGCTCGTCCACCAGGGCCTCGAACGGCTGGTGTTGCCAGGCCTGCACCGGGCCGGTGGGCACCACGTCGGTGTGGCCGGCGAAGCACAGCACCGGGCCCTCGCCGCCACGGACCGCCCAGAAGTTCTCCACCTCTTCGATGCGCATGCGTTCGATGCGGAAGCCGGCGGCTTCCAGGCGGCGCATCATCAGCTCCTGGCAGCCTTCGTCGACCGGGGTGACCGACGGGCGGCGGATCAGGTCGCAGGCGAGTTCCAGGGTGGGGGAGAGGGCGGTCATGCAGGGGCTCCGGGGCGGCAAGGCGGAAAAGGGCGACATCTTAAAACATAAACGGCGGCCATTGGCCGCCGTTTAGGACGCTCGCGGAGGTCAGGCCGCGGCGGGTTGGGGCTGCTCGGCCACCACCGGTTTCGGCGCCGAGGACAGCAGTGCCATGACCAGTGCGGCAGCGTAGGGCAGCGACTGCACCAGCAGGGTGGCGACCCAGAACTTCACGTCGGAGCTGGGCAGGCCCTGCACGATGGCGATGCCGATGGCGGCCCCCCACAGCAGCAGCATGATGAACACTTCCTCGCGGGCTTCGGCCAGGGCCATCAGCAGGCCGTGGTTGGTGCGCATCTTCGGTGTGCGGAAGAACGGGATGGTCTTGGTGAAGAACCCGTACAGCACCGCCTTGGCGATGGTGTGCGACAGCGCCAGGCCGGCGATGGCGGCACAGAAGGCGTCCTTCAGGTTGACCCCCACCGCACGCTGGTAGAGGAACACGATCTTGCCGAGCTTGAAGAAGAACAGCGTCAGCGGCGGGATGGCGAAGATCAGCAGCGGCGGGTCGACCCGTTGCGGCACGATGATCATCGCAGCCGACCAGAGCAGGGCACCGACGGTGAAGAAGATGTTCAGGCCATCGGCGATCCACGGCAGCCAGCCGGCGATGAAGTGGTAGCGCTGGCCGCGCTTGAGCTCGGAGTCCTTGCCCATGAACAGGCTGCGGGCGTGGCCCTTCATGATCTGGATGGCGCCGTAGGCCCAGCGGAAGCGCTGCTTCTTGTAGTCGATGAAGGTGTCGGGCATCAGGCCCTGGCCGAAGCTGTCGTGGGCGTAGGCGGCGGCATAGCCCTTCTCGAACACGCGCAGGCCCAGCTCGGCGTCCTCGCAGATGGTCCAGTCGGCCCACTGCAGTTCGTCCATCACGCTGCGGCGGATCATGGTCATGGTGCCGTGCTGGATGATCGCGTTGCGGTCGTTGCGGGTCACCATGCCGATGTGGAAGAAGCCCTTGTACTCGGCGTAGCAGAGCTTCTTGAAGGTGTTCTCGTTGCCGTCGCGGTAGTCCTGCGGGGACTGGACCACGGCGATGGACGGGTCAGCGAAGTGCGGGACCATGTGCTTCAGCCAGTTGCGGTTGACGCAGTAGTCCGAGTCGATCACCGCGACCACTTCGGCGTCCGGGGCGGTGTGCGGCAGGATGTAGTTCAGCGCGCCGCCCTTGAAGCCGGCCAGCGGAGCCACGTGGAAGAAGCGGAAGCGCGGGCCGAGCTGTTCGCAATAGGCCTGCACCGGCTCCCACACGGCCGGGTCCTTGGTGTTGTTGTCGATGATCAGGACTTCGAAGTCCGGATAGTCGAGGTTGGCCAGGGCGTCGAGGGTCTGCTTCACCATCTCCGGCGGCTCGTTGTAGCAGGGCACGTGGATGGAGACCTTGGGACGGTAGGCGCTGTCGGCCAGCACCGGCATGAACGGCCGGCGACGGGCGCGGACCCACACGGCCTCGGCCAGCTCGTGGGCCTCGGTGAGCAACACGATGAACACGCCCAGGGCGCCGATGCCCAGCAGCACGCCGACGGTCATGCTGAACCAGGTGCTGTACTGCTGGCTGTAGTCGTAGGCGATCCACACCAGGGCGGAACCGCCGGCGAAGGCGACGAAGGTGAGGAAGGTGCGACCGCGCTGGCGCAGGGCGCTGCCGTCGATCAGGGTCAGGGCCAGGGCCAGCAGGGCCATGACCACCGAGGCGACGGCGAGCATGCGCCATTGCGGGATGGCGATCACCGGGCCTTCGAAGTTGAACTTGGGCTGGCGGTCGAGGTTGTAGACGCCCCAGTAGGCGCCCACGGAGCCTTCGTCACTGGCCTTCCACGGTTGGTCGAAGGCCTCGATCACGAAGTAGTTGTAGCCCTGGGCGTTGAGGGCGTTGACCAGGGTGCGCAGGTAGATGGCCTGGTCGGCCTGGGTGGCGTCGGCGCCACCGCGCATGCGGCCGTTGCTCGGCCAGCCCACTTCGGACAGCAGCAGCGGCTTCTTCGGGAAGGCCTTCTTCAGGTCCTTGGCGCGCTCCAGCACGAACTGGGTGGAGTCCTGCATGGGGATGAATTCCCAGTAGGGCAGGACGTGGGAGGCGATGAGGTCGACGTGGTTGGCCAGCTCCGGGTACTTCAGCCAGATGTGCCACTGCTCGGAGGTGGTCACCGGCACCTTCACGGCGGCGCGTACGCGGTCGAGGTAGGCGGAGAGGTCCTTGCGGCTGATCTCGCGGCGGAACAGGGCTTCGTTGCCCACCACCACGCGAACCACGCTGCGGGAGGTGTTGGCGATCTCGATGGCCTTGGTGATTTCGCGCTCGTTGCGTGCTTCGTCCGGGCTGATCCAGATACCGAGGGTCACGCGCAGGCCGAATTCCTCGGCGATGCGGGGGATGTCCGCCAGGGTGCCGTCCACCGAGTAGGTGCGGATGTTGTCGGTCTGCTTGCTCAGCAGCTCCAGGTCTTCACGGATCTGCTCGTCGGTGGGGTAGCGGTTCTGCTGCGGGTTCTGGTCCGCGCGGAACGGCGAGTAGGAGTAGCCGGAGATCTGTTCGGGCCAGTCGGGCGCGCTGACCGGACGGTTGTAGAGCGCCCAGAGTCCGGTGAACAACGCGGCGACCGCCACGAAGACCACCAGGTTGAGACCAAATTTACGCGATGACATAGGGATTTCGGGTTCCGAAGCGTGGAACGGGGGAGATAGCGCCAGCGAGCGCTGGTCGGCGCGCATGCTACTCCGGCGTCCGGCGACTGTATAGATTGTGTACGAACGATAGACGTACCGCTCCGTCGCTGCACAAACCCTTTGTCCTTCGGCGCCTGCGGAAGTTTCGCAGCGGTGTGCACGGCACCGCTGCGAAGGGGGTCAGAGCGCCTTCAGCAGGATGCGTTCGCTGGCCGCCAGGTCCAGGTCGCGACGCTCGCCAAGGGCGGTCATGCCGTGGCGTTCCAGCTGGGCCAGGACGCGGGGAATGGCGTCGGCGTCGAGGCCATGGTCGGCCAGGCGGGTGGGCACGCCCATGCGCTCGAAGAAGGCGCGGGTGGCGTGGATGGCACCGTCGATGCGCGCCGCCTCGTCACCGCTCAGCCCCCAGACCCGCTCGGCGTACTGCAGCAGCTTCTCGCGCTTGGCGTCGCGGCGTTCGTCCAGCAGCGCGGGCAGCACCACGGCCAGGGTCTGGGCGTGGTCCAGGTGATAGAGGGCGGTGAGTTCGTGGCCGATCATGTGGGTCGCCCAGTCCTGGGGGACGCCACAGCCGAGCAGGCCGTTCAGGGCCTGGGTGGCGCACCACATGAGGTTGGCGCGCACGGCGTAGTCCTCGGGGTTGGCCAGGGCCTTGGGGCCTTCCTCGATCAGGGTCAGCAGCAGGCCCTCGGCCTGGCGGTCCTGCAGGGGCGCGTCGGCGGGGTAGGTGAGGTACTGCTCCAGGGTGTGGACGAAGGCATCCACCACGCCGTTGCCGATCTGCCGGGGCGGCAGGCTGAAGGTGGTGTGCGGGTCGAGGATGGCGAAGCGGGGGTACAGCAGCGGGCTGGAGAAGGGCAGCTTCTCCTGGCGGGCGACGTGGGTGACCACGCCGTGGGGGTTGCTCTCCGAGCCGGTGGCCGCCAGCGTCAGCACGCAGCCCAGCGGCACGGCGGCCTGGGCGCGGGTGCCGGTGAGCAGGTCCAGCGGGTCGCCATCATGGCAGAGGGCGGCGGCGATGAACTTGCTGCCGTCGATCACCGAACCGCCGCCCACCGCGAGGATGAAGTCGCACTGCTCCTGGCGGGCCAGTTCGACGGCGCGCACCAGGGTATCGAACTGCGGGTTGGGCTCGATGCCGGCGAAGCGCACCAGGCTGTAGCCGGCCAGCGCCTGCTCCACCTGCTGCCACACGCCGTTCTGGAAGATGCTGCCGCCGCCGTGGGTGACTAGCACCCGGCTGCCGGCGGGAATCTCCCGGGACAGCTTGGCGATCTGGCCTTCGCCGAAGTGGATGCGGGTCGGGTTGTAGAAGGTGAAGTTGCGCATGGGGCTCCCCCTGTCGGTGTGCAGGGACTATAGCGTCGGCCGACCCAGGGCGAATCTATGGGCTGCCATTCAGCTGGGATGGGCTTGGGGCGGAGCGGGGCCCTTCCTATAATGCGCGCCGCCCGCCGGTGGGCGACGGAGTGACGAGATGACAGACGAACGATTCGGCGGTATCGCCCGCCTCTACGGCCAGGAAGGCTTCGCGCGCCTGCAGGCCGCCCATGTGGCCGTGGTCGGCATCGGCGGCGTCGGCTCCTGGGCGGCCGAGGCGCTGGCACGCTCCGGCGTCGGGGAGATTTCCCTGTTCGACCTGGACGACGTCTGCATCACCAACACCAACCGCCAGGTGCATGCCATCGCCGGTAGCGTCGGCAAGGCCAAGGTGGAGGTGATGGCCGAGCGCATCCGCGCCATCAACCCGGCCTGTGTGGTCCATGCGGTAGCCGACTTCGTCACCCGCGAGACCATGGCTGAGTACATCACTGTGGAGCTGGACGCGGTGATCGACTGTATCGACAGCGTGGCGGCCAAGGCGGCGCTGATCGCCTGGTGCAAGCGGCGCAAGATCCAGATCGTCACCACCGGCGGCGCCGGCGGCCAGGTGGACCCGACGCAGATCCAGGTCACCGACCTGAACAAGACCTTCAACGACCCGCTGGCGGCCAAGGTGCGCTCCATGCTGCGCCGCGACTACAACTTCTCCCGCACGCCGGGGCGCACCTACAGCGTGCCCTGCGTGTTCTCCACCGAGCAGCTGCGCTACCCCAAGCCCGATGGCTCGGTGTGCCAGCAGAAGAGCTTCGTGGGGGAGGGCGTGAAGCTGGACTGCGCTGGCGGCTTTGGCGCGGTGATGATGGTCACCGCCAGCTTCGGCATGGCTGCGGCGGCGAAGACGGTGGACAAGCTGGTGGCCGGTGCGCGGCGGCCGTCGGAGCGGGCTGCGGGCTAGCGCGTTTGCGCCGGGAGCTGTTTCGCGAATGAATTCGCCTCTCCCATTGGGTGTTACCACGCGATTCAGGGGCATTCCCCGTAGGGGGGGCCGGGCGGCGTTCCGCTTCAGCCCACCATCGGAGTCCCCCGCAGCCCCATGGGTGAGCCTGATGTAGCCCGGACTTCAGTCCGGGACGTGCCACGCCGCTCCCGGGCTGAAGCCCGGGCTACCGGGCCGGAGGCTTCGCGAGCAGAGCTCGCTCTGACAGGCGCGAGCGGATTCATTAACCCGCCTTTCACGGTGCGGCCTTGCGCATCCTGTCGAGCACGGCGTTGAGGCCGTTGGTGCGGGATGGTGAGAGCTGGCGGGAGAGGCCGAGCTGAGTGAACCAGTCGCTGAGGTCCAGCGTGGCCAGTTCCTCAGGCGCCAGGCCCTGGACCCGCGCCAGCAGCACGGCCAGCAGGCCGCGGATCAGCCGCGCATCGCTGGCGGCGCGGAAGTGGCGGCGCCCTTCCTTTATCTCCTCCACCAGCCAGACTTGGCTTTCGCAGCCGTGCACGCGGTTGGCTTCGCTGCGCTCGGCGTCGCTCAGGGGCTCCAGGCGTTCACCCCATTGCATCAGCAGGCGCGCGCACTGTTCCCAGCTGCCGGCGGCGCCGAAGGCTGCCAGGGCTTCGGTGGCTTGCGGGGGAAGGTTCATCGCAGCAGCTCCAGGGCCTTGTCCAGGGCTGAGAGGAAGCGCTCCACGTCAGCGCCGTCGTTGTAGAGGCCGAGGGATACGCGGATCGCGCCGCTGAGCCCGAGCCCCTGGTACAGCGGCATGGCGCAGTGGTGACCGGCGCGCACGGCGATGCCCTGTTCGGTGAGCAGGTGGGCGAGGTCGGCGTTGTGCACGCCATCGACGCTGAAGCAGGCCAGCGCCACCTGGGGCTCGCCCACCAGGCGCACGCCGTCGCGGGCGGCGAGGCCGGCCATCAGCTTGGCGTGGAGCACCGTCTCGTGGGCGCTGACCGCTGCGGCGTCGAGGCTGCCGAGGTAGTCCAGCGCGGCGCCGAGGCCGATCACCGAGGCAATCGCCGGGGTGCCGGCCTCGAAGCCCAGCGGGGCGTCGTGGAAGTCGGCATCGTGGTAGCCCGCACGGCGCACCATCTCGCCGCCGAACTGCCAATGGGCCAGGCGGGCCAGGGCCTCGGTGCGACCGTGGAGCACGCCGACGCCTTCCGGGCCGTAGAGCTTGTGCCCGGAGAACACGTAGAAGTCGCAGCCCAGGGCCTGCACGTCATGGCGGCCATGGACTATTCCCTGGGCGCCATCCACCACGGTCAGCGCGCCTTGCTGACGGGCCATGGCCAGCAACTCGCCGAGGGGCTGCCAGCGGCCGAGCACGTTGGACAGCTGGCTGACGGCCAGCAGGCGCGTGCGCGAGTCGATCAGCTGGCGGGCCTGGTCGAGGTCGATGTCACCCCGTGCATCCAGCGGCAGCACCACCAGTTCGAGCTGGCGTCGGCGTGCCAGTTGCTGCCAGGGCAGGAGGTTGGCGTGGTGTTCCAGGGCGCTGACGGCGATGCGCTCGCCCGGTCGGAACTGCTGCTCCAGCCCGTACGCCAGGAGGTTGAGCGCTTCGGTAGTACCCCGGGTGAAGACGATCTGCGCCGGATGCTCGGCATTCAGCCACTGGGCAACGCGGGTGCGGCTGCCTTCGAAGGCGCGGGTGGCGCGCTCGCCCGGCAGGTGCTGGGCCCGGTGCACGTTGGCGGCACCGCTGGCGTAGTAGCCGAGCAGCGCATCCAGCACCACCTGGGGCTTCTGCGAGGTGGCGGCGCTGTCCAGGTAGGTCTGGCCCTCGGCGTCGAGGGCCGAGAGGGCGGGGAAGTCGGAGCGCCAGGGAGATGGGAGCATGACGATGGGCCTGAAGCCGGACGGCGGGAAGTGAAAAGCCGGTGCCGGAGGCTGTGGAGCGTCCGACGCCGGCTTCCCTGTGCAGCTTAGTTGTGGGCGTGGAGGGCTTCGTTCAGCTCAATGGCTGTCTTGTTGGTCTTGCACTCGACGGCACCGTTCTGCGAGTTGCGACGGAACAGCAGGTCGGGCTGGCCGGCCAGGTCGCGGGCCTTGACCACTTTCACCAGGGCGTTCTGGTCGTCCAGCAGGGCGACCTTGGTGCCGGCGGTGATGTACAGGCCGGCTTCGACGATGTTGCGGTCGCCCAGCGGGATGCCGATGCCGGCGTTGGCGCCGATCAGGCAGCCTTCACCCACGGAGATGACGATGTTGCCGCCACCGGAGAGGGTGCCCATGGTGGAGCAGCCGCCGCCCAAGTCGGAGCCTTTGCCGACGAAGACGCCTGCGGAGACGCGGCCTTCGATCATGCCTGGGCCTTCGGTGCCGCCGTTGAAGTTGACGAAGCCTTCGTGCATCACGGTGGTGCCTTCACCGATGTAGGCGCCCAGGCGTACGCGGGCGCTGTCGGCGATGCGCACGCCGGCGGGGACGACGTAGTCGGTCATTTTCGGGAACTTGTCCACGGAGAAGACTTCCAGCAGGTTGCCCTTCAGGCGGGCTTCCAGCTGGCGCTCGGCCAGTTCGGCCAGGTCTACGGCGCCTTCGCTGGTCCAGGCCACGTTGGGCAGCAGCGGGAAGATACCGGTGAGGTTCAGGCCGTGGGGCTTGACCAGGCGGTGGGAGAGCAGGTGCAGCTTGAGGTAGGCCTCGGGGGTGGAGGTCAGCGCGGCATCTTCGGCCAGCAAGGTGGCGACCAGCGGCTTGTGGCTCTCGGCCAGGCGGGTCAGCAGGGCGGCCTGGGTGGCGTCGATCTCTTTCAGGGCGCTGGCCAGGTCAGCGGCCTGGGTGTTGCTGAGGGTGATGGCCTGGTTGCCGCCGGTGTAGCCGAGCAGCGGGGCCACGGCGGCGACCAGTGCTTCGGTGGGCT
The DNA here is from genome assembly GCF_000931385.1 of Pseudomonas sp. FeS53a. NCBI lineage: Bacteria > Pseudomonadati > Pseudomonadota > Gammaproteobacteria > Pseudomonadales > Pseudomonadaceae > Pseudomonas > Pseudomonas sp. FeS53a. The sequence goes on along the minus strand of NZ_JYFT01000085.1, from coordinate 134,745 downwards.
TGAGCAGCGGCTGTGCGTAGAAGACTTCCAGCCAGTTGCCCTGGCGGTTCTGGGTGCCAACGCCGAAGGCGATGCTGAAGAGTGCGTGGGACATGGACATTCCTCGTTCTGAAAGGGTGGTTCGGACGCCCGCTGCCGGTCGCGTGCCTGGCTGTCGGACGTCCGTTCGGTGTTCGGGGTTACTTGAGCGCGGCGGCGTAGAGGTCCGGCTTGAAGCCGACCAGGGTGCGGTCACCGAGGTCGAGCACCGGGCGCTTGATCATCGAGGGCTGGGCCAGCATCAGGTCGATGGCCTTGGCCTGGTCGAGGTCGGCCTTCTGCACATCGTCGAGCTTGCGGAAGGTGGTACCGGCGCGGTTCAGCACGGTCTCCCAGCCGTGTTCGTCGCACCATTTCTTCAGGCTGGCGCGGTCGATGGCGGCGGTCTTGTAGTCGTGGAAGGCGTAGCTCACGCCCTGCTCGTCGAGCCAGGTGCGGGCTTTCTTCATGGTGTCGCAGGCCTTGATGCCATAGAGGGTAATGGTCATTGAGCAGCTCGGTTCGCGGTGGGCCATGGGGCGCGCGGCGAGGGGCCGCGCGGCGTCGGTCGGCGATTATGCCACGCCCGGCGCCGCGTGGGAGCGTGCTACAGGAGCAGGGCAGCGGCGCCCAGCACAGCCATACCCAGCCCCAGCAGGCGCAGCAGGGCGGGGCGCGAGGCGAGCTGCTCGGTCGGTGCCAGGCGCACCAGCGGGTAGCGCCCGTAGAACCGCGCCAGCGCGGCGCCGGCCTGGGCCGGGCGCAGCAGCAGGTAGAGCGCCAGGGCCAGGAACAGCGCGGCGATGATCAGTCTGAGTGCGAGGTCCATGCAGCCTCCTTCACAGCGCCCAGCGGGTGACGTTGTGGGACACGCTGATGTCAACGCCGCCGTAGTCGGTGGAAACGGTGGTGGGGATCAGCGGGCCGTTGGGGATCTTGATGCCGCCGCCGATCTTGACGCCGGCACCGGCCTCCACGGAGACGCCGCCCATGTAGCCGTAGCCCTCGAAGCTGTCGGAGGACTTGCTGTCGTCATCGGTGAAACGGAAGGTGCTGGAGGTGGCGCGGAAGGCGGGCAGGCCGACGCCGATGCCGGCCATGTAGATGGTGTAGAGCGAGGTGCGGTTGTTGCTGGTGTCGCGCACCTTGGCGTTGAAGATGCCGCCGCCGATGATGATGTGGCCGACCGCGCCGCCGACGGTGATGGTGACTTCGAAGACTTTCATGCTGACTCCCGTTCCATGGTGGCTGCACCCGGCATCTGCCGGGGCTGCTTGCCCATCCGTCCCTGGATGAACGCTCGGATAGTCGAGGGCCGGGCGCCTGGAGGCAAGCCCGGATGTCCCGCTTTGTGACATTGGCCCGGTTGATGACCGGGCAGTCCGGTCAGAGGCTGCGGACGAAGCGGCGGATGCGTTCGGCGGCTTCGACGCACTCGGCCAGCGGGGCGACCAGGGCCATGCGCACGCGGCCGGCGCCCGGGTTGATGCCATTCACTTCGCGGGAGAGGTAGGAGCCGGGCACCACGGTGACGTGCTCGCGGGCGAAGAGTTCGCGGGTGAAGGTCGTGTCGTCCACCGGGGTCTTGGCCCAGAGGTAGAAGCCGCCGTCCGGGCGCTGCACGTCGAGCACGCCGCCGAGGATGTCGAGCACGGCGTCGTACTTCTCGCGGTACAGGTCGCGGTTGGCGCGTACGTGGGCCTCGTCGTTCCAGGCGGCGACGCTGGCCAGCTGGGTCTGCACGGGCATGGCGCAACCGTGGTAGGTGCGGTACAGCAGGAAGGCCTTGAGGATGGCGGCGTCACCGGCGACGAAGCCGGAGCGCAGGCCCGGCAGGTTGGAGCGCTTGGACAGGCTGTGAAACACCACGCAGCGTGCGAAGTCGCTGCGGCCCAGCTCGGCGCAGGCGGTGAGCAGGCCGGCCGGCGGGTTGGCTTCGTCGAAGTACAGCTCGCTGTAGCACTCGTCGGCGGCGATGACGAAGTCATGCTCGTCGGCCAGGGCGATCAGCTTCTTCAATTGCTCCACCGGTACCAGGGCGCCGGTGGGGTTGCCCGGGGAGCAGAGGAAGAGGATCTGGCAGCGTTTCCACACCTCGACCGGCACGGCGTCGAAGTCGGGGTTGAAGCCGTTTTCCGCCTCGCAGGGCAGGTAGTGGGGTTCGGCTCCGGCCAGCAGGGCTGCGCCTTCGTAGATCTGATAGAAGGGGTTCGGGCTGACCACCAGGCCGTTGTCGGCGCGGTTGACCACGGCCTGGGTGAAGGCGAACAGCGCTTCGCGGGTGCCGTTGACCGGCAGCACGTGGCGCGTGGCATCGAGCCAGCCGGCAGGCACCTTGAAGCGGCGCTCGCACCAGGCGGCGATGGCTTCGCGCAGGGCGGGGATGCCCAGGGTGGTGGGGTAGACGGCGAGCTGGTCGAGGTTGTCGGCCAGGGCCTTGGCGACGAAGTCCGGGGAGCGGTGCTTGGGTTCGCCGATGGAGAGGGCGATGGGCGCGCGGTCGGCCGGGGGCTGGGCGCCGGCGAGCAGGGCGCGGAGTTTTTCGAAGGGGTAGGGCTGCAGCTGGTTCAGGGCGTCGTTCATGTGCGGTTCCTGGTGGTGCGGTCGGGCGCGTCAGATGCTGATGCGGCCGAGCTGGGCGTTCTGGCCACTGGCCTCGGAGAGCTGGGAGACGATGGCCGCCTGCAGGCGCTGGCAGAGCTCGGGGTCGGACAGCGGCTGGTTGTCGGCATCGGTGATGAAGAAGACGTCCTCCACCCGTTCGCCGAGGGTGGCGATCTTGGCGTTCTGCAGCGACAGGTCGAAGTCGAGGAAGATGCGCCCGATGCGCGCCAGCAGGCCGGGGCGGTCGGGGGCGATCACTTCCAGCACGGTCACCGGACGCTGGGCGTCGTTGGAGATGGTGACCTCCGGCGGGAAGGCGAAGTGCTTGAGCTGGCGCGGGACGCGGCGCTGGATGATGGCCGGGTACTCGTCGGGGTTCTTCAGCGCGTCGATCAGGCCCTCGCGGATTTCCTGGATGCGTGCCGGGTCGTTGCCGATGGAGCCGCCGGCGGTGTCCAGCACGATGTAGGTGTCGAGGGTGAACTGGCTGGTGGAGGTGATGATCCGCGCGTCGTGGATGTTCAGGTTGAGCTGGCTCATCGCGGCAACGGTCACGGCGAAGAAGTCGTGCTGGTCGGGGGCGTAGATGAAGATCTGGGTGGCGCCTTCGAACTCGCGCTGGGCGGTTTCCTTGATCAGCACCAGCGGGTCGTTGCCGTCCGGGTGCTGGAGGATGGCTTCGGTGTGCCAGGCCACGTCGTTGGCGGTGTGGCGCAGGAAGTAGTCGTCGCCGAGCTGGGCCCAGAGCTGTTCGGCGTCGTCCTGGTCGATGCCGTTGCGCACGAGGATGTCGATGGCGGCGACCTGGGTCTGGCGGATCTGCTCTTCGCGGTCCAGGGGGTTCTCCAGGCCGCGGCGCAGGGCGCGCTTGGTCTCGGTGTAGAGCTGGCGCAGCAGGCTGGCGCGCCAGGAGTTCCACAGGCTCGGGTTGGTGGCGTTGATGTCGGCCACGGTGAGCACGTAGAGGTAGTCGAGGTGCGTCTGGTCGCCCACCAGGCGGGCGAAGTCGAGGATCACCTGCGGGTCGGAGAGGTCCTTGCGCTGGGCGGTGGTGGACATCACCAGGTGGTTCTGCACCAGCCAGGCCACCAGGCGCGAGTCCCAGGCCGGCAGTTGGTGGCGGGCGCAGAAGGCCTCGGCGTCGATGGCGCCCAGTTCTGAGTGGTCGCCACCGCGGCCCTTGCCGATGTCGTGGTAGAGCCCGGCGATGTAGATCAGCTCGGGCTTGGGCAGCTTGTCGATGACCTTGCTGGCGAGGGGGAATTTCTCCGCCAGCTCCGGCCACTTGAGCTTGCGCAGGTGCTTGATGAGGTTGAGGGTGTGGGCGTCGACCGTATAGATGTGGAAGAGGTCGTGCTGCATCTGCCCGATGATGTGGCCGAACTCGGGCAGGTAGCGCCCGAGGATGCCGTAGCGGTTCATGCGGCGCAGGTTGCGGTGGATGCCCTGGGGTGACTTGCACAGCTCGATGAACAGGCTGGTGTTGCGGATGTCGCTGCGGAAGTCGTCGTCGATCAGGTGGCGGCTGTCACGCAAGAGGCGGATGGTGTCGGCGCGCACGCCCTTGATCTCCGGGTGCTGGGCCATCAGCACGAAGATCTCCATGAGGGCGAAGGGGGTGCGCTTGAAGACGTTGGGGTGGGCCACCTCGATGTAGCCGTCACGCAGCTGGAAGCGGCTGTTGAGCGGCTGGGCGACTGCGTTCTCGCCGCTGCGCAGGATGACCTCTTCGAAGTGCTGGTTGATCAGGTCGCTGAGTTCGGCGACGGCCATGACCACGCGGTAGTACTTCTGCATGAAGTGTTCGATGGCCTGCTTGGCGTCGCTACCGTGGAAGCCGAGCAGCCCGGCGAGCTTGCGCTGGTGGTCGAACAGCAGGCGGTCTTCGGCGCGGCCGGCGAGCATGTGCAGGGCGTAGCGGACCTTCCAGAGGAACTCCTGGCTGGAGGCGAGCATGCTGCATTCGCTCTCCACGAGGAACCCTTCCTTGACCAGGGCGTGCAGGTTGAGGCTGCCGAACTGGCGGCGGGCGACCCAGAGGATGGTCTGGATGTCGCGCAGGCCGCCGGGGGAGCCCTTCACGTTGGGCTCGAGGTTGTACTCGGTGTCGTTGTACTTGGCGTGGCGGGCCTTCTGCTCTTGGCGCTTGGCGAGGAAGAAGTCCTTGCTGGGCCACATCCGTTCCGGGCTGGTGACCTCCTGCATGCGCCGGCGCAGGGATTCCGGCCCGGCGATGGTGCGGCTTTCCATCAGGTTGGTGACGACGGTGAGGTCGGCGCGGGCCTCTTCGGCGCATTCGTCGACGGAGCGCACGCTCTGGCCGACTTCCAGGCCTATGTCCCAGAGCAGGGTGAGGAAGCCTTCGATCGGTTCGCGGAAGGTCTCGTGGTCGGCGCTGTCCAGCAGGATCAGCAGGTCGATGTCGGAGTAGGGGTGCAGTTCGCCCCGGCCGTAGCCACCGACCGCCAGCAGGGCGATGTCGGCGTCTTCGCTCCAGTCGAAGCGGGCCCAGGCCTCACGCAGGATCTGGTCGACGAACCAGGCGCGGTCCTCGACCAGGCGGCGGATGTCCCGGCCGTTGGCGAAACGGGCGTCGAGTACATCCTTGGCCTGGCGGATGGCCTTCTTGAACGCGGCGATGGGGCTGGACTTCAGCGCCAGTTCGGCCTGGAACTGGCCGCGGTCGAAAAGCTCGGGATCAACCTGCGGCATCTACGGCCTTCCTTATATAGAGGGGACGATCAGGGGGCGGTGCGCGGCAGGGTGTCGTCGCTGCGCAGGGTGAGGATCTCGTAGCCGTCGGCGGTCACCAGGATGGTGTGCTCCCACTGGGCGGAGAGCTTGCGGTCCTTGGTGATGGCGGTCCAGCCGTCGCCCAGCACCTTGGTCTCGGGGCGGCCCTGGTTGATCATCGGCTCGATGGTGAAGGTCATGCCTTCCTTCAGCTCCATGCCGGTGCCGGCACGGCCGTAGTGCAGGACCTGGGGCTCTTCGTGGAACACGGCGCCGATGCCATGGCCGCAGAACTCGCGGACCACCGAGAAGCCGTTCTTCTCGGCATGCTTCTGGATCACCTCGCCGATGTCGCCCAGGCGGCAGCCCGGCTTGACCAGTTCGATGGCCTTGTACATGCACTCCTGGGTCACCTGGGACAGGCGCTCGGCCCAGACCGGCACCTTGCCGACGTGGAACATGCGGCTGGTGTCGCCGTGGTAGCCGTCCTTGATGACGGTCACGTCGATGTTCAGGGTGTCGCCATCCTTCAGCGGCTTCTCGTTGGGGATGCCGTGGCAGACGACGTGGTTGATGGAGGTGCAGATGGACTTGGGGAAGCCCTTGTAGTTCAGCGGGGCGGGAATCGCCTTCTGGACGTTGACGATGTAGTCGTGGCAGATGCGGTCGAGCTCTTCGGTGGTCACCCCGGGCTTGACGTGCTCGCCGATCATCTCCAGCACTTCGGCGGCCAGGCGGCCTGCCACGCGCATTTTCTCGATTTCGTCGGCGGTCTTGATGGTGACGGTCATGGCGGTTCTCAGGCGTATCCGTATGAAGACGGCAATCTTATCAGCTTCGAGCGGCAAGCCAGAAGCCGCGAGGGCGCGGCGCGCCCTGTCCGGCTTGCCGGTTTCATGTAGCTTGCCGCCACTTTTTATGCTATAAAACGCGCCGCTTTACGGGCAGTGGTGCCCGCAAGGCTCAAACCCACACACGTATCGACACGGTCTCCTGGGTGCCCGCAAGGGTTGGATATCGGGATACGTGGAGGCCTAACCCGACTTATCGAGGAATTGAGATGTCCCAAGTCAACATGCGCGACATGCTGAAGGCCGGTGTGCACTTCGGCCACCAGACCCGTTACTGGAACCCGAAAATGGGCAAGTACATTTTCGGTGCGCGCAACAAGATCCACATCATCAACCTGGAAAAAACCCTGCCGATGTTCAACGAGGCCCTGTCCTTCGTTGAGAAGCTGGCTGCAGGCAAGAACAAGATCCTGTTCGTCGGCACCAAGCGTTCCGCTGGCAAGATCGTCCGCGAAGAAGCTGCTCGTTGCGGCTCCCCGTACGTCGATCACCGCTGGCTGGGCGGCATGCTGACCAACTACAAGACCATCCGTCAGTCCATCAAGCGCCTGCGCGACCTGGAAACCCAGGCCCAGGACGGCACCTTCGCCAAGCTGACCAAGAAAGAAGCCCTGATGCGCACCCGCGACCTCGAGAAGCTCGAGCGTAGCCTGGGTGGTATCAAGGACATGGGCGGTCTGCCGGATGCTCTGTTCGTGATCGATGTCGACCACGAGCGTATCGCCATCACCGAAGCCAACAAGCTGGGCATCCCGGTCATCGGCGTTGTCGATACCAACAGCAGCCCGGAAGGCGTTGACTACGTCATCCCCGGTAACGACGACGCCATCCGCGCCGTTCAGCTGTACCTGGCTGCCATGGCCGACGCCGTCATCCGCGGCCGTCAGAACGCCGCTGGCGGTCCGGACGAGTTCGTCGAGGAAGCCGCTTCCGAGGCAGCCGAAGGCTGATTTCGGAGCGCTCCAGCGTTACCCGGTGCGCAGGAAGGGGGCTAGGCCCCCTTTTTGCCACCTCACAGAATTGTTTGCCCGGGTTGCCGGGCTGAATGGTTGAAAACCTATTCAAGAGGATTGCGACATGGCAGAGATTACTGCAGCCCTGGTGAAAGAACTGCGCGAGCGTACCGGCCTGGGCATGATGGATTGCAAGAAGGCCCTGACCGCCGCTGACGGCGACATCGAGAAGGCCATCGACGACATGCGCGCCGCTGGCGCCATCAAGGCCGCCAAGAAGTCCGGCAACATCGCTGCCGAAGGCTCCATCGCGGTCAAGGTTGCCGACGACAACAAGGCTGCCGTCATCATCGAAGTCAACTCCCAGACCGACTTCCTGGCTCTGCAGGACGACTTCAAGGCCTTCGTTGCCGCCTCCGTCGAGCAGGCCTACAACGAGAAGCTGACCGACGCTGCTCCGCTGGTCGCCTCCCGCGAAGAGGCCCGCCTGGCCCTGGTTGCCAAGACCGGCGAGAACGTCAACATCCGTCGTCTGGCCCGTGTCGAGGGTGACGTAGTAGGTGCCTACCTGCACGGCCACCGCATCGGTGTTCTGGTGAACCTGAAGGGCGGCAACGTCGAGCTGGCCAAAGACATCGCCATGCACGTCGCTGCCAGCAACCCGCAGTTCCTGAACGCTTCCGAGGTTTCCGAAGAAGCCATCGCCAAGGAAAAGGAAATCTTCCTGGCCCTGAACGCCGACAAGATCGCCGGCAAGCCGGAGAACATCGTGGAGAACATGGTCAAAGGCCGTATCTCCAAGTTCCTGGCCGAAGCCAGCCTGGTCGAGCAGCCGTTCGTCAAGGATCCGGAAGTCAAGGTTGGTGAGCTGGCCAAGAAAGCCGGTGCCGAAATCGTTTCCTTTGTTCGCTTCGAAGTGGGCGAGGGCATCGAGAAGGTGGAAGTGGACTTCGCTGCCGAAGTAGCTGCCCAGGTCGCTGCCACCCAGCAATAAGACGGCCTCGGCTGTCGCCCCGCAAGAGGCTGCCCGCTCACGCGCGCGGCCTCTTCGTCAAACTGGGGAACCCATTTGGGGCAGGTTCCGTGGCGTGCGCCTGGCGTTCGCCATCGGCATGGCCAGCGCCATGCCCCGCGTATCGGGCCTCTGGCCCATGAATTCGAAAAACGCCGCAGGAGAGACTCGTAATGGCTCAGCAGGTGAGTGGTCGTCAACCTCGCTATAAACGCATTCTGCTCAAACTCAGCGGCGAAGCGCTGATGGGGTCCGAGGAGTTCGGCATCGATCCGAAGGTCCTGGACCGCATGGCGCTGGAGATCGGTCAACTGGTCGGCATCGGTGTACAGGTCGGCCTGGTGATCGGTGGCGGCAACCTGTTCCGTGGTGCGGCCCTGAGTGCGGCCGGCATGGACCGGGTGACCGGCGACCACATGGGCATGCTCGCCACCGTGATGAACGGCCTGGCCATGCGCGATGCCCTGGAGCGCTCCAACATTCCCGCGCTGGTGATGTCGGCCATCTCCATGGTCGGCGTGACCGATCATTACGACCGCCGCAAGGCGATGCGCCACCTCAAGAGTGGCGAAGTGGTGATCTTCTCCGCCGGCACCGGCAACCCCTTCTTCACCACCGACTCGGCTGCCTGCCTGCGGGCCATCGAGATCGACGCCGACGTCGTGCTGAAGGCGACCAAGGTGGATGGCGTGTACACTGCCGATCCCTTCAAGGACCCCAATGCCGAGAAGTTCGAGCGCCTGACCTACGACGAGGTGCTGGATCGCAAGCTGGGGGTGATGGACCTGACCGCCATCTGCCTGTGCCGTGACCAGCAGATGCCGCTGCGGGTCTTCAACATGAACAAGCCCGGTGCCCTGCTGAACATCGTGGTGGGTGGCGCCGAAGGAACCCTGATCGAGGAGGGCGAACAATGATCAACGAGATCAAGAAGGACGCGCAGGAGCGCATGAAGAAAACCCTGGAGGCCCTGGATCACGCCTTCGCCAAAATCCGCACCGGCCGCGCTCACCCGAGCATCCTGGACAGCGTGATGGTCTCCTACTACGGCGCCGATACTCCTCTGCGCCAGGTCGCCAACGTGGTGGCCGAGGACTCCCGCACCCTGGCCCTGACCGTGTTCGACAAGAGCATGATCCAGGCGGTCGAGAAGGCCATCATGACCTCCGACCTGGGCCTGAACCCGGCCACCGCCGGTACCACCATCCGCGTTCCCATGCCGGCCCTGACCGAGGAAACCCGCAAGGGCTACACCAAGCAGGCCCGTGCCGAAGCCGAGAACTCCCGCGTGGCCGTGCGCAACATCCGTCGTGATGCGCTCGCCCAGCTGAAGGACCTGGTGAAGGAAAAGGAAATCAGCGAAGACGAAGAGCGTCGTGCTGCTGATGAGGTCCAGAAGCTCACCGACAAGTACGTTGGCGAGATCGACAAGGCCCTGGAGGCCAAAGAAGCCGACCTGATGGCGGTCTGACGGCGTTCTGAAATGGAAAAGAAAGGCGTTTCTCCAGCGGTCCCGCGGCATGTGGCGATCATCATGGATGGCAACAATCGCTGGGCCAAGAAGCGCCTGCTCCCCGGCGTCGCCGGCCACAAGGCCGGTGTCGACGCGGTCCGTGCAGTCATCGAGGTCTGCGCGGATGCAGGGGTGGATGTGCTCACCCTGTTCGCCTTCTCCAGTGAGAACTGGCAGCGCCCGGCCGACGAGGTCAGTGCGCTCATGGAGCTGTTCCTCGGTGCCTTGCGGCGCGAGGCGCGGCGACTCAACGACAACGGTATCCGCCTGCGCATCATTGGCGACCGTTCCCGCTTTCACCCTGAGCTGCAGGCCGCCATGCGCGAGGCCGAGCTGCTGACAGCGGGGCACAATCGTTTCACCCTGCAGATCGCCGCCAACTACGGTGGGCAATGGGATATCACCCAGGCTGCCCAACGGCTTGCGCGTGAAGTCCAGGCCGGCCACCTCCAGGTGGACGAGATCACGCCCGGGCTCTTGCAGAACTGCCTGGCAACGGGTGACCTGCCGCTTCCCGACCTGTGCATCCGCACCGGTGGCGAGCACCGCATCAGCAATTTCCTGCTCTGGCAGCTGGCATACGCCGAGCTTTATTTCTCCGACCTGTTCTGGCCCGACTTCAAGCACGACGCTATGCGCAAGGCCCTGGCGGACTTCGCCACGCGCCAGCGCCGCTTCGGCAAGACCAGTGAACAAATAGAGGCCGAGGCCCGTCCCTGATGCTCAAGCAACGAATCATCACTGCCCTGGTGCTGCTGCCGATCGCCCTTGGGGGCTTCTTCCTCCTGGATGGTGCGGCCTTTGCGCTGTTCATCGGCGCCGTGGTGACGCTTGGGGCCTGGGAGTGGGCGCGCCTGGCAGGACATGAGTCCCAGGGCGTCCGTGTCGGCTATGCCGCTGTCGTCGCCGTGGCGCTGCTGGCCCTTTATCAATTGCCGGCGTTGGCGCCGCTGGTCCTGCTGCTGGGTGTGCTCTGGTGGGGGGCTGCCACCGTCCTGGTGCTGGGCTACCCCGAAAGCAGCCGCCATTGGCGGGCCCAGGCCAGCAAGTGGGTGATCGGTCTGCTGATCCTGCTGCCGGCCTGGCAAGGGCTGGTGCTGTTCAAGCAGTGGCCGCTGGCGAACCTGCTCATCCTTGCGGTGATGGTGCTGGTCTGGGCTGCTGACATCGGTGCCTACTTCTCCGGCAAGACCTTCGGCAAGCGCAAGCTGGCCCCGGCGGTGAGCCCTGGCAAGAGCTGGGAGGGGCTGATCGGTGGGCTCGTCACCTGCCTCCTCATCACGTTGTGTGTGGGCCTCTACCGCGGCTGGTCAGGCGGTGAGCTCGTGCTGGGGCTACTGGGTGCGGCAGTGGTGGTGCTGATCTCGGTGGTGGGTGACCTGACCGAGAGCATGTTCAAGCGCCAGTCCGGTATCAAGGACAGCAGCAACCTGCTGCCTGGCCATGGCGGCGTGCTGGATCGCATCGACAGCCTCACCGCTGCCATTCCGGTGTTCGCCACCCTGTTGTGGGTCGCGGGCTGGGGCGCATTGTGAGTCGTCCTCTGCGCGTTTCAGTGCTGGGGGGCACGGGCTCCATCGGGCTCAGCACCCTGGATGTGATCGCCCGCCATCCCCAGCGTTATGAAGTCTTCGCCATCAGCGGCTTTTCCCGCCTGACGGAGCTGCAAGCCCTGTGCATCCGGCATCGACCGCGTTTCGCGGTGGTACCCGATGTATCGGCCGCGCGCGTCCTGCAGGACGTGCTGATTAGTGCCGGTCTCGACACCCGTGTGCTGTCGGGAGAAGCGGGACTGTGTGAGATCGCCGCGCATCCGGACGTGGACGCGGTGATGGCCGCCATTGTCGGTGCGGCAGGGTTGCGTCCGACCCTGGCGGCGGTCGAGGCAGGCAAGCGTGTACTGCTGGCCAACAAGGAGGCGCTGGTCATGTCCGGCGCACTGTTCATCCAGGCAGTGCGCCGCCATGGTGCGGTGCTGCTGCCGATCGACAGCGAGCACAATGCGATCTTCCAGTGCCTGCCCGGGGACTACGGGCGTGGCCTTGCACAGGTCGGTGTGCGGCGCATCCTGCTCACGGCCTCGGGAGGCCCTTTCCGCGAGACGCCTCTGGACGCGCTGGCCAATGTCACGCCGGAGCAGGCGTGCGCCCATCCCAACTGGTCCATGGGGCGGAAGATCTCCGTCGATTCGGCCAGCATGATGAACAAGGGGTTGGAGTTGATCGAGGCCTGCTGGCTGTTCGATGCGGCGCCGTCCCAGGTCGAGGTGGTGATCCACCCGCAGAGCGTCATTCATTCCCTCGTCGACTACGTCGATGGTTCGGTGCTGGCACAGCTCGGTAACCCCGACATGCGGACCCCGATCGCTCATGCGCTGGCATGGCCGGAGCGGGTGGATTCCGGTGTCGCGCCGCTCGATCTTTTCCGTGTCGGTCGGCTCGATTTCCAGGAGCCCGATGAGGGGCGCTTTCCCTGCCTGCGCCTGGCTCGTCAGGCGGCCGAGGCGGGTGGCAGTGCACCGGCCATGCTCAATGCTGCCAACGAAGTTGCCGTTGCGGCCTTCCTTGGGCGGCGGATTCGCTTCACCGAGATCGCGAGTATCATCGACCAGGTGCTGAACCGAGAGGCGGCGCTGGCGGTCGAATCGCTCGACGCCGTGGTCGAGGCGGACGCCCGCGCTCGTGCAGCGGCTCAGCAATGGCTGGTACGGAACGGGCGCTGAGCCCGAAGGTGGTTCGATGAACGCGCTCTACATGTTCGTGGGCACCCTGGTGGCACTCGGGGTGCTGGTGACTTTCCACGAGTTCGGTCACTTCTGGGTGGCGCGCCGCTGTGGCGTCAAGGTGCTGCGATTCTCGGTCGGCTTCGGTACGCCGCTGGTGCGTTGGCATGATCGCCATGGCACTGAGTTCGTCATCGCGGCCATCCCCTTGGGCGGCTACGTCAAGATGCTCGACGAGCGCGAGACCGACGTCGAGATTCCGCCCGAACAGCTCGGTCAAACCTTTAATCGCAAGAGTGTCGGCCAGCGCATCGCCATCGTTGCGGCAGGGCCGGTGGCCAACTTCATCCTGGCGCTGGTGTTCTTCTGGGTGCTGGCCATGCTGGGTAGCCAGCAGGTTCGCCCGGTGATCGGTGCCGTAGCGCCGGACAGCATCGCGGCGCGTGCCGGCCTGGTGCCCGGGCAGGAAATCGTCTCGGTGGACGGCAAGGCAGTGACCGGCTGGGGCGGCGTCAATCTCCAGCTCGTGCGCCGTCTGGGCGAGTCCGGGACCTTGGATGTGCAGGTTCGCGAGGCTGGCTCGACTGTGGATACGTCCGTGCAGTTGCGGCTCGACAACTGGCTCAAGGGGGCCGAAGAGCCTGACACCATCGGCTCGCTCGGCATCACGCCGTGGCGCCCGGCCTTGCCGCCTGTGGTAGGCGAGGTGCCTGACGGCCCCGGCAAGGCCGCCGGGCTGCAGGTGGGGGATCGCATTCTCGCGCTGGACAATGTTCGTCTGGACGACTGGCAGCAACTGGTGGACTACGTCCGCCCCCGTGCTGGTCAGGCGGTTCTTGTCCGCTATGAGCGTGCCGGGCAGGTGGCCGACGTCTCCATCACCCTGGGCAGTGCCGGGGAAGGCGAGGCGCGCCGCGGCTTCATGGGCGTAGGCGTCAAGCCGGTCGACTGGCCGCCGGAGATGCTGCGCGAAGTGGCTTTCGGGCCGCTGGATGCGGTCGCCGAGGCGGCGGCACGCACCTGGTCCATGAGTCTGCTAACTCTGGATTCCCTAAAGAAAATGTTGCTCGGCGAGCTCTCGGTAAAAAACTTGAGCGGGCCGATAACCATTGCTAAAGTGGCGGGCGCTTCGGCCCAGTCGGGCGTGGGGGATTTCCTGAATTTCCTGGCCTACCTGAGCATAAGCCTGGGGGTTCTCAATCTACTGCCAGTTCCCGTCCTGGACGGGGGGCACCTGCTGTTCTACCTGATCGAATGGGCGCGTGGCCGGCCATTGTCAGAACGGGTGCAAGCTTGGGGGGTACAGATCGGTATCAGTCTGGTCGTCGGGGTCATGCTATTGGCCTTGGTGAACGACCTGAGCCGGCTGTAACGCGTCACTGAATTCCGGATCTGCCGCCCTATGCGGCAGATTCCTTATTATCAGTTGGAAAAAAAGGACTTCATGAAACGCCTGCTGCTAACCGCGGTGTTTGCCGCACTCATGATCGGCAAAGTTCACGCCGAGTCCTTCACCATATCCGACATCCGCGTCAACGGCCTGCAGCGTGTATCCGCAGGCAGCGTCTTCGGCGCCCTGCCGCTGAACGTAGGCGACCAGGCTGATGATCGCCGCCTGGTCGAAGCCACCCGTGCCTTGTTCAAGACCGGTTTCTTCCAGGACATCCAGCTCGGCCGCGACGGCGGTGTACTGGTCATCAGCGTAGTCGAACGTCCGTCCATCTCCAGCATCGAGATCGAGGGCAACAAGGCCATCAGTACCGAAGACCTGCTGAAGGGCCTCAAGCAGTCCGGCCTCTCCGAGGGTGAAATCTTCCAGCGTGCGACCCTCGAGGGTGTGCGTAACGAGCTGCAGCGCCAGTACGTGGCCCAGGGTCGTTACTCCGCGGAGATCGAGGCCGACGTGATTCCCCAGCCGCGCAACCGTGTCGCGCTGAAGATCAACATCAACGAAGGTACGGTCGCTGCGATCCAGCACATCAACGTCGTCGGCAACACCGTGTTCCCCGACGAAGACCTGATCAACCTGTTCGAGCTGAAGACCACCAACTGGCTGTCCTTCTTCAAGAACGACGACAAGTACGCCCGCGAGAAACTCTCTGGTGACCTGGAGCGCCTGCGCTCCTACTACCTGGACCGCGGCTACATCAACATGGACATCTCCTCCACCCAGGTGTCCATCACCCCCGACAAGAAGCACGTCTACATCACCGTCAACGTCGATGAAGGCCAGAAATACACCATTCGCGACGTGAAGCTCTCCGGCGACCTCAAGGTGCCCGAGGAGGAAGTGAAGGCGCTGCTGCTGGTCAAGGAAGGGCAGGTGTTCTCCCGCAAGGTGATGACCACCACGTCCGAGCTGATCACCCGTCGCCTGGGCAACGAGGGCTATACCTTCGCCAACGTCAACGGCATCCCCCAGACCCACGACGAAGACCACACCGTCTCCGTGACCTTCGCCGTCGACCCGGGCAAGCGTGCCTACGTCAACCGCATCAACTTCCGTGGCAACACCAAGACCGAAGACCAGGTGCTGCGCCGTGAAATGCGCCAGATGGAAGGGGGCTGGGCGTCGACCTACCTTATCGACCAGTCCAAGACCCGCCTCGAGCGCCTGGGCTTCTTCAAGGAAGTGAACGTCGAGACCCCGCAGGTGCCGGGTACCGATGACCAGGTAGACGTGAACTACACCGTCGAAGAGCAGCCTTCCGGCTCCATCACCGCCAGCGTGGGCTTCGCCCAGAGCGCGGGCCTGATCCTGGGCGGCTCCATCAGCCAGAACAACTTCCTCGGTACCGGTAACAAGGTCAGCATCGGCCTGACCCGCTCCGAGTACCAGACCCGCTACAACTTCGGCTTCGTCGACCCCTACTGGACCGTCGATGGCGTCAGCCTGGGCTACAACGCCTTCTACCGCACCACTGACTACAACAAGCTGGATGTGGACGTTTCCAGCTACTCCGTGGATAGCCTGGGTGGTGGTGTGAGCGTCGGCTACCCGATCAGCGAGACGTCCCGCCTGACCTTCGGTCTGACCGTACAGCAGGACGAGATCGGCACCGGCCGCTACACCGTCGACGAGATCTTCAACTTCATCAAGAAAGAAGGTGACAAGTACCTGAACTTCAAGGGATCGATCGGCTGGTCCGAGTCCACCCTGAACAAGGGCGTGATGGCAACCCGTGGCCATTCCCAGAGCCTGGTGCTGGAAACCACCATTCCCGGCAGTGACCTGTCGTTCTACAAGCTCGACTACCGCGGTCAGGTCTTCACCCCGCTGACCCAGAACACCGCGCTGCGCTGGCATACCGAGCTGGGCTACGGCGACAGCTATGGCTCCACGTCTGAGCTACCGTTCTACGAGCACTACTTCGCGGGTGGCTTCAACTCCGTACGTGGATTCAAGGACAGCAGCCTTGGTCCGCGCAGTACTCCTAGCCGTGGTGCTGCGGTAACTGGTAACACTGGTACCCTAGCCGACCCGGATCAGGATCCGCTGCCCTTCGGTGGCAACGTGCTGGTGCAGGGCGGCGTCGAGTACCTGTTCCCGCTGCCGTTCGTGAAGGACCAGCGCCAGCTGCGGACCGTGCTGTTCTGGGACGTGGGCAACGTGTTCGACACCAGTTGCTCGTCCACGGCGAAGAACTGCAGCAACATCAACCTGGGCGAGCTTGCCAGCTCGGTGGGTGTGGGCTTGACCTGGATCACGGCGCTGGGCCCGCTGAGCTTCAGCCTGGGCATGCCGATCAAGAAGCCCGACAATGCCGACACCCAGGTGTTCCAGTTCTCCCTGGGCCAGACCTTCTAAGTGTTTTGATCAAGACGACAACAGTATTTGTTGCAGGAGTGCATCGTGCGTAAGTTGACTCAACTCGTTCTGGTAGCCGCGGCCATGATGGCCACCCCGGCGTTCGCCGAAATGAAGATCGCGGTACTGAACTACCAAATGGCGCTCCTGGAGTCCGACGCTGCCAAGAAGTACGCCGTCGACGCCGAGAAGAAGTTCGGTCCCCAGTTGAACAAGCTCAAGACCCTGGAAAGCGACGCCAAGCGCATTCAGGACCGCCTGGTCAAGGAAGGCGAGAAGATGCAGCAGGCCGAGCGTGAGCGCCTCGAGCTCGAATTCAAGCAGAAGGCCCGTGACTTCCAGTTCCAGTCCAAGGAACTGAACGAAGCCAAGGCCGTGGCTGACCGTGACATGCTCAAGCAGCTCAAGCCGAAGCTGGACCAGGCCGTCGAGGAGGTCCTGAAGAAGGGCTCCTATGACCTGGTGCTGGAGCGTGGTGCCGTGATTGACGTGAAGCCTCAGTTCGACATCACCCGCCAGGTCATCGAGCGCATGAACCAGCTGCGCTGAACATGACAGCCGTCTCCTACACCCTCGGCCAACTGGCCGAGCGCCTCGGTGTCGCCGTGCGCGGCAACGAAGCGCGCGTGATCAGCGGGCTGGCCACCCTGCAGGATGCCAGCCCGGATCAACTGACCTTCCTGGCCAACCCCCAGTACCGCAAGTTCCTCGCAGAAACCCGTGCTGGTGCCGTCCTGCTCACTGCAGGCGATGCCGAAGGCTTTGCGGGGGATGCGCTGGTGGTGCCGGACCCCTACCTGGCCTATGCGCGCCTGTCGCACCTGTTCGATCCCAAACCGGTCGCTGCTGCGGGCATCCACCCGTCTGCCGTCGTTGCAGCGGATGCGCAGGTCGACCCCAGCGCGAGCATCGGGCCGGGGGTGGTGATCGAGTCGGGCGCCCGTATCGGGGCAGGCGTGACCATCGGTGCCTATAGCGTCATCGGTGCGCGCAGCGTCATCGGTGAAGGCGGTTGGCTGGCACCGCGCGTGACCCTCTATCACGACGTGAAGATCGGCAAGCGCGTGGTCATCCAGTCCGGTGCCGTGATCGGTGGTGAAGGCTTCGGCTTCGCCAAGGAAAAGGGTGTCTGGCAGAAGATCGCCCAGATCGGCGGCGTGACCCTGGGTGACGATGTCGAAGTTGGTGCCAACACCACCATCGACCGCGGCGCCCTGTCCGACACGCTCATCGGCAACGGCGTGAAACTGGATAACCAGATCATGATCGCCCACAAC
Source organism: Pseudomonas sp. FeS53a (assembly GCF_000931385.1). Lineage (NCBI taxonomy): Bacteria > Pseudomonadati > Pseudomonadota > Gammaproteobacteria > Pseudomonadales > Pseudomonadaceae > Pseudomonas > Pseudomonas sp. FeS53a. Next base: position 117,254 of record NZ_JYFT01000085.1, on the reverse strand, counting down.
GTGCAGGTCGGTGACAATACCGCCATGGCCGGCTGCGTGGGCATCTCCGGCAGCACCAAGATCGGCCGCAACTGCATGATCGCAGGCGGCGTCGGCATGGTCGGGCACATCGAGGTGTGCGACAACGTGTTCGTCACCGGGATGACCATGGTGACCCGCAACATCACTGAACCGGGTGCCTATTCCTCCGGTACCGCCATGCAGACAGCAGCGGACTGGAAGAAGAGCGCCGCCCGGATTCGTCAACTGGACGACATGGCGCGTCGTCTGCAACAGCTGGAAAAGCGCCTGGCGGCAGTGACCCCGGGCGGGGATGCTTCATCTGATGCGTGACCCGCGCAGCGCCGCGCGTCCCAAATCCCCATTCAAGGCTCCAGGAATATGATGGACATCAACGAGATTCGCGAATATCTGCCGCACCGCTACCCTTTCCTTCTGGTGGATCGGGTCGTGGACCTGGATATCGAAGGCAAGCGCATTCGCGCCTACAAGAATGTCAGCATCAACGAGCCATTCTTCAACGGCCATTTCCCTGAGCACCCCATCATGCCGGGCGTGCTGATCATCGAGGCAATGGCCCAGGCGGCGGGGATCCTTGGTTTCAAGATGCTCGACGTCAAGCCGGCCGACGGCACCCTCTACTACTTTGTCGGTTCGGACAAGCTGCGTTTCCGCCAGCCAGTGCTGCCGGGTGACCAGCTGATCCTCGAGGCGCGATTCCTCAGCGTCAAACGCGGGATCTGGAAGTTCGAATGCAAGGCCAACGTCGATGGCAAGGAAGTCTGCTCGGCCGAGATCATCTGTGCGGAACGCAAGCTATGAGTTTGATTGACCCTCGCGCCATCATCGATCCGTCGGCGAAGCTGGCGGATGGCGTTCAGGTCGGCCCCTGGTCGATCGTTGGACCCGATGTGGAAATCGGCGAGGGCACCGTGGTCGGTCCGCACGTGGTCATCAAGGGACCGACCCGCATTGGTAGGCACAACCGCATCTACCAATTCTCCTCGGTCGGGGAGGACACCCCCGACCTGAAGTACAAGGGCGAGCCCACTCGCCTGGTGATCGGCGATCACAATGTGATCCGCGAAGGCGTCACCATCCATCGCGGCACGATACAGGACCGCGCGGAGACCACCATCGGCGATCACAATCTGCTGATGGCCTATGTACACGTCGGGCATGACAGCGTCATCGCCAACCACTGCATCCTGGTCAACAACACCGCGCTCGCGGGGCATGTCCATGTCGACGACTGGGCGATCCTTTCCGGCTTCACCCTGGTCCACCAGTTCTGCCGCATCGGCGCCCACAGCTTTTCCGGCATGGGCACCGCCATCGGCAAGGATGTCCCGGCCTACGTTACCGTCTTCGGTAACCCTGCCGAAGCTCGCAGCATGAACTTCGAGGGCATGCGCCGTCGTGGCTTCAGTGCCGAGGCCATCCAGGCCCTGCGCAGGGCCTACAAGGTGGTCTATCGCCAGGGGCTGACGGTCGAGCAGGCCCTGGCCGAATTGGCCGAGTCCGCCGCCCAGTTCCCCGAGGTGGCCGTGTTCCGCGACTCCATCCAGTCTTCAACCCGCGGCATCACCCGCTGAGCCATGGCCCGTCCCCTGCGCATCGCGCTGGTCGCTGGCGAGGCGTCCGGTGACATCCTCGGCTCCGGCCTGATGAAGGCCCTCAAGGCCCACCGCCCCGATATCGAGTTCATCGGCGTTGGCGGTCCCTTGATGGAGGCCGAGGGGCTGGTTTCCTACTTCCCGATGGAGCGCCTGGCGGTGATGGGGCTGGTGGAGGTGCTCGGACGCCTTCCCGAACTGCTCCGTCGGCGCAAGCACCTCATCCGTACCCTGATCGAGGCCCGGCCCGACGTCTTCATCGGCATCGATGCGCCTGATTTCACCCTGGGTGTCGAGCTCAAGCTGCGTCAGGCGGGTATCCGCACCGTGCACTACGTCAGCCCCTCGGTATGGGCGTGGCGGCAGAAGCGGGTGCTGAAGATCCGCGACGCCTGCGACCTCATGCTCACCCTGTTCCCCTTCGAAGCGCGCTTCTACGAAGAGCACCAGGTGCCGGTCCGCTTCGTCGGGCATCCGCTGGCGGACACCATCCCCCTTGAGGCGGACCGCGCTGCCGCCCGGCAGGCCCTTGACCTGCCTGCCGAGGGCAGTGTCGTCGCGCTCATGCCCGGTAGCCGGGGTGGCGAAGTCGGCAAGCTCGGTGCGCTGTTCCTCGATGCTGCCGAGCAGCTCCGCACGCTGCGTCCCGGAATCCGGTTCGTACTGCCGTGCGCCAATGCTGCGCGCCGTGAGCAGCTGGAGCAGATGCTGGCTGGGCGCGACCTGCCGCTGACCCTGCTCGATGGACGCTCGCACCAGGCGTTGGCCGCCTGCGATGCCGTTCTGATCGCTTCCGGCACCGCCACCCTGGAGGCGCTGCTCTACAAGCGCCCGATGGTGGTGGCCTACCGGCTGGCGCCACTCACCTACAAGATCCTGCGGCGCCTGGTGAAGAGCCCTTATGTGTCGCTGCCGAACCTGCTGGCCCAGCGCCTGCTCGTGCCGGAGCTGATCCAGGACGCCGCAACCCCCGAAGCCCTGGCCCAGACCCTGTCGCCGTTGCTCGACGGCGGCGAGGCGCAGACCGAGGGTTTCGACACCATTCATCGCGCCCTGCGTCGCGATGCATCCGAAGAAGCCGCCCAGGCGGTGTTGCAACTGGCGGAGGCGCGCTGATGCAGATGGGCATGGATTTCGACCTGGTCGAGGAACTGGTGGCAGGCGTCGACGAAGTCGGTCGCGGCCCGCTGTGCGGTCCGGTGGTGACGGCTGCCGTCATCCTCGACCCGGCCCGCCCGATCCTGGGCCTGAACGACTCCAAGAAGCTCTCCGAGGCACGCCGCGAGGCGCTGTTCGATGAGATTCGCGAGAAGGCACTGGCCTGGTGCATCGCCCGGGCCGAGGTCGAGGAAATCGACCAGCTGAACATCCTGCACGCCACCATGCTGGCCATGCAGCGTGCGGTGGAGGGGCTCTCCGTGACCCCGAAACTGGCCCTCATCGATGGCAACCGCTGCCCCAGGCTCGCGGTACCCAGCGCGCCTGTTGTCCAGGGTGATGCGAAAGTCCCCGCGATTGCGGCCGCGTCCATCCTGGCCAAGGTCTCCCGGGACCGTGAAATGGCCGAGCTGGACGCGCTCTACCCGGGCTACGGCCTGGCCGGGCACAAGGGTTACCCGACCCCGGTGCACCTCGAGGCGCTGAAACGCCTCGGTCCTACGGCGATCCACCGGCGTTCGTTCGCGCCCGTCCGGGAGTTGCTCGAAACCGGGCACTGATCCGCCACCCTGATCGTCTGATCTCGTCTCAAGGCCCGCGTGGCTTCGCGGACGCCATGCGCTGCCTCTCAGTCGGCAACCGGGCGCCCCAGCGAGATCATCTTTCCGCTGCGATACTTCATCCGGGTATTCCAGCGTTTCACTGAGTGCCGCCATAAGCGGCCCAAGGAGTTCCTCATGCAAGACATGGCCAACCTGGTGGTCAACTCGCTCAACGGCTTCATCTGGGGCAAGGTCCTGATCTGGCTGCTGGTGGGCTGCGGCCTGTACTTCACCGTCCGCCTCGGGCTGATCCAGTTCCGCCACTTCGGGCACACCTTCAGCGTGCTCAAGGGCAGCCGCCAGGCCGATGATTCCGGCATTTCCTCCTTCCAGGCCCTGTGCACCTCGCTGGCCGCACGGGTCGGTACCGGCAACGTCGCCGGTGTGGCCGTCGCCATCACCCTGGGTGGCCCTGGCGCGGTGTTCTGGATGTGGATGATCGCGATGGTCGGCATGGCCACCGGCTTCGTCGAGGCGACCCTGGCCCAGCTGTTCAAGATCCGTGACGACAAGGGGCAGTTCCGTGGTGGCCCGGCCTACTACATGGAGAAAGGCCTCGGTGCCCGCTGGATGGGCGTGCTGTTCTCGCTGTTCCTGATCCTGGCCTTCGGCTTCGTCTTCAACTCGGTCCAGGCCAACACCATCAGCGGCGCCATGCAGGGTGCGTTCGGCGTGCCGCTGTGGATCAGCGGCCTCGCCCTGGTGGCGATCACGGCACTGATCATCTTCGGTGGCCTGCGCTCCATTGCCCGCTTCTCCGAGCTGGCGGTGCCCTTCATGGCGGTCGCCTACCTGCTGGTGGCCGTGGTGCTGATCATCACCCAGGCCAGCGAACTGCCCGGCATCCTGGTGATGATCGTCAAGAGTGCCTTCGGCTGGCACGAAGCGGCGGCCGGCGGCATTGGCGCGGCGATCATGAACGGCTTCAAGCGTGGCCTGTTCTCCAACGAGGCGGGCATGGGCTCGGCGCCCAACGCGGCCGCCTCGGCGACGCCCTATCCGCCGCACCCGGCCTCCCAGGGCTACGTGCAGATGGCCGGTGTGTTCATCGACACCCTGCTGATCTGCACCGCGTCGGCGGCCATCATCCTCCTGGCCGGCCCGCAGGAAGGCGAGGGCATCATGCTGGTGCAGAACGCGCTGACCAGCCAGGTGGGCCTGTGGGGCAAGTACTTCCTGGCGGTGATCATCCTGTTCTTCGCCTTCACCTCCATCGTCGCCAACTACTTCTACGCCGAGAACTGCCTGGTGTTCCTCGAGCACAACCACCCGGGCGGTCTGCTGGTCTTCCGCCTGGCGGTGCTGGGGATGGTGATGTTCGGCGCCCTGGCGTCGCTGCCCTTCGTCTGGAACCTGGCGGACGTGTCCATGGGGCTGATGGCGATCACCAACCTGATCGCCATCCTGTTGCTCTCCAACCTGGCCATCAAGCTGGCCCGGGACTACAACGCCCAGCGCAAGGCCGGCAAGCTGCCGACCTTCGATGCCAGCCAGTACCCGGAGATCCAGGACAAGCTGGAACCCGGCATCTGGGACGATCGCCGCTGACCCCGGTTCCCCGCTGAGCGCAAACCTGTAGCTTTACCATCGGGCCCGGTACAATCCGGGCCCTGCCGTTTCTGCCTCTTCCAAAGGATCGTCATGACCGTTTCCTTCGTGCATCTCCGTCTCCATTCCGAGTACTCCCTGGTCGACGGCCTGGTGCGGGTCAAGCCCCTGATCAAGGCCGTGGCGGCTGCCGGCATGCCAGCGGTGGCGGTCACTGACCAGAGCAACATGTGCTCCCTGGTCAAGTTCTACAAGGCGGCCCAGGGTGGCGGCATCAAGCCCATCTGTGGCGCCGACATCTGGCTGGCGAGCCTGGACGAAGACGGCCCCCTCAGCCGTATGACGCTGCTGGCGATGGACGGCAAGGGCTATCGCAACCTCACCGAGTTGATCTCCCGTGGCTGGTCCGATGGCCAGAGCAACGGCCTGGTGATCATCCAGCGCGATTGGGTGAAGGAGGCCGCCGAAGGCCTGATCGCTCTGTCCGGCGCGAAGGAAGGCGAGATCGGCATGGCGCTGCTCAACGGCGACCCGGCAGCCGCCGAACGCCTGCTGGCGGAGTGGCAGGCGGTGTTCCCGGATCGCTTCTACCTGGAGCTGCAACGCACCGGCCGCGTCAATGACGAGGAACATGTGCACGCGGCCGTGGCCCTGGCGGATCGCTGCGGAGCACCGCTGGTGGCGACCAACGACGTGCGCTTCATCAAGGCCGACGACTTCGAGGCCCACGAGACCCGCGTGTGCATCGGCGAAGGCCGGACCCTCGACGACCCCCGCCGTCCGCGCAACTACTCCAACCAGCAGTACCTGAAGTCACCGGAAGAGATGGCCGAGCTGTTCAGCGACCTCCCCGACGCCATCGAGAACACCGTCGAGATCGCCCGGCGCTGCAACATCGACGTGCGCCTGGGCAAGCACTTCCTCCCCGACTTCCCGACGCCCAATGGCATGGGCATCGACGACTACCTGCGCCACGCCTCCTACGAAGGCCTCGAAGAACGCCTCGCGGTGCTCTGGCCGAAGGAGACGACCCCGGACTACGAAGAGAAGCGCCAGCTCTACATCGACCGCCTGGAGTTCGAACTGGGCACCATCATCCAGATGGGCTTCCCCGGCTACTTCCTGATCGTTGCCGACTTCATCCAGTGGGCGAAGAACAACGGCGTCCCGGTGGGGCCTGGCCGTGGATCGGGTGCCGGCTCGCTGGTCGCCTACGTGCTGAAGATCACCGACCTCGACCCGCTGGCCTACGACCTGCTGTTCGAGCGTTTCCTCAACCCCGAGCGCGTCTCCATGCCCGACTTCGACGTCGACTTCTGCATGGACGGCCGCGACCGCGTGATCGACTACGTGGCCGAGAAGTATGGCCGCAATGCGGTGAGCCAGATCATCACCTTCGGCTCCATGGCGGCGAAGGCGGTGGTGCGTGACGTGGCGCGTGTGCAGGGCAAGTCCTACGGCCTGGCCGATCGCCTGTCGAAGATGATCCCCTTCGAAGTGGGCATGACCCTGGAGGCGGCCTACAACCAGGAAGAGGTCCTGCGGGACTTCCTCAAGTCCGATGAGGAAGCCCAGGAAATCTGGGACATGGCCCTCAAGCTCGAAGGCATCACCCGGGGCACCGGCAAGCACGCCGGTGGCGTGGTGATCGCCCCCACCAAGCTGACCGACTTCGCGCCCATCGCCTGTGACGAGGAAGGCGGCGGCCTGGTGACCCAGTTCGACAAGGACGACGTGGAGGCGGCCGGCCTGGTGAAGTTCGACTTCCTCGGCCTGCGCACGCTGACGATCATCAAGTGGGCCATGGAGATGATCAACCGCGAGCAGGAGAAGAACGGCCTGCCGCTGGTGGACATCGACCGCATCCCGCTGGATGACAAGAAGACCTACGACATGCTGCAGAAGGCGGAGACCACAGCGGTCTTCCAGCTTGAATCCCGCGGCATGAAGGAGCTGATCAAGAAGCTCAAGCCCGACTGCCTGGAAGACATGATCGCCCTCGTGGCCCTGTTCCGTCCGGGGCCGCTGCAGTCCGGCATGGTGGACGACTTCATCAACCGCAAGCACGGCCGTGCCGAGCTCTCCTACCCGCACCCGGACTACCAGTACGCCGGCCTCGAACCGGTGCTCAAGCCCACCTACGGCATCATCCTGTACCAGGAACAGGTGATGCAGATCGCCCAGGTGATGGCGGGCTACACCCTCGGCGGCGCGGACATGCTGCGTCGTGCCATGGGCAAGAAGAAGCCCGAGGAAATGGCCAAGCAGCGCGGCGGCTTCATCGAAGGTTGTGCCAGCAATGGCATCGATGCCGAGCTGGCGGGCAACATCTTCGATCTGGTGGAGAAGTTCGCCGGTTATGGCTTCAACAAATCCCACTCCGCCGCCTATGGCTGGGTTTCCTACCAGACCGCCTGGCTGAAGGCCCACTACCCGTCGCCCTTCATGGCGGCGGTGCTCACGGCGGATATGCACAACACCGACAAGGTAGTGACGCTCATCGAAGAGTGCCGCAGCATGAAGCTGCGCATCGTCGCGCCGGACGTGAACAACTCCGACTACCGCTTCACCGTCGACGACGCCGGGCAGATCATCTACGGCCTCGGTGCGATCAAGGGCGTGGGCGAGGGGCCGGTGGAGGCCATCGTCGAATGCCGTGACGAGGGCGGGCCGTTCAAGGACCTGTTCGACTTCTGCAACCGTGTCGACCTCAAGCGCATCAACAAGCGCACGCTGGAAGCGCTGATCCGTGGCGGTGCGCTGGATCGCCTCGGGCCGTTCTTCAGTGACGAGCCCAAGGCCTACCAGGCTGGCATCGACCGCAACCGGGGCGTGCTGCTCGCGGCAATGGAGGAGGCCATCCAGGCCGCCGAGCAGACCGCCCGCAGCCACGACAGCGGCCACATGGACCTGTTCGGAGGGCTCTTCGCCGAGCCCGACGCCGACGTCTACGCCAACCACCGTCGGGCCAAGGAGCTGACCCTCAAGGAGCGCCTCAAGGGCGAGAAGGACACCCTGGGGCTCTACCTCACCGGCCACCCCATCGACGAATACGAGGGCGAGGTGCGCCGCTTCGCCCGCCAGCGCATCGTCGAACTCAAGCCCGCGCGGGATACCCAGACCATCGCCGGCCTGATCGTCAACCTGCGGGTGATGAAGAACAAGAAGGGCGACAAGATGGGCTTCATCACCCTCGACGACCGCTCCGGGCGCATCGAGGCCTCCCTGTTCGCCGATGCCTTCGCCTCTGCCCACACCCTGCTGCAGACCGATGCGCTGGTGGTGGTGGAAGGGGAGGTGAGCCACGACGACTTCTCCGGTGGCCTGCGCCTGCGTGCCAAGCGCGTCATGAGCCTGGAGGAGGCGCGTACCGGGCTGGCCGAGAGCCTGCGGATGAAGGTGGACCACAGGGCCCTGCAAGGCGACCGCCTGCGCTGGCTCGCCGACCTGTGCGGGCGCCACCGGGGCTCCTGCCCGATCACCATCGACTACGCAGGTCCCAGTGCCCGGGCCTTGCTGCAGTTCGGCGAGCAGTGGTGCATCGACCCGGCCGATACGCTGATTCAGGCATTGCGTGACCAGTTCGGGCGCGACAACGTCTTCCTGCACTACCGGTGAGACGCGGCTGACGCGCCGCGTTCTCTCGACCCACATGCGCCCTTCCTTTAAGGTAGGGCGCCAAATGGACCCAGCCGCCTGGCCCCACGCGCACGACGGAAGCCTATGAACCCGAACTTTCTGGATTTCGAACAGCCGATCGCTGACCTGCAAGCCAAGATCGAGGAGCTGCGCCTGGTCGGCAACGACAATGCGCTGAACATCAGCGACGAGATTGCCCGCCTTCAGGAAAAAAGCAGCGCCCTGACCGAAAGCATCTTCGGCAACCTGACCAGCTGGCAGATCGCCCAGTTGGCCCGCCATCCGCGCCGGCCCTACACCCTGGACTACATCAGCCACATCTTTACCGAGTTCGACGAGCTGCATGGCGATCGCCATTTCTCCGACGACGCGGCCATCGTCGGCGGCGTAGCCCGCCTGGACGACCAGCCGGTGATGGTGATCGGTCACCAGAAAGGCCGTGAAGTGCGTGAGAAGGTCCGTCGCAACTTCGGCATGCCCCGTCCCGAGGGCTACCGCAAGGCCTGCCGCCTGATGGAGATGGCCGAGCGCTTCAAGATGCCGATCCTGACCTTCATCGACACCCCTGGTGCCTACCCGGGCATCGATGCCGAAGAGCGCGGCCAGAGCGAGGCCATCGCCTGGAACCTGCGGGTCATGGCGCGTCTGAAGACCCCGATCATCGCCACCGTGATCGGCGAAGGTGGTTCCGGCGGTGCGCTGGCCATCGGCGTGTGCGATCGCCTGAACATGCTGCAGTACTCCACCTACTCGGTGATCTCGCCGGAAGGCTGCGCCTCCATCCTGTGGAAAACCGCCGAGAAGGCGCCCGACGCGGCCGAGGCCATGGGCATCACCGCCGAGCGCCTGAAGGGCCTGGGGATCGTCGACAAGGTCATTCCGGAGCCGCTGGGCGGTGCCCACCGCGAGCCGGCCATTGCGGCCCAGTCGATTCGCGAGGAGCTGCTCGGCCAGCTCAAGACCCTGAAGAAGCTGTCGGTCGACGACCTGCTGGCCCGTCGCTACGAGCGCCTGATGAGTTATGGCGTGGCCTGAGGGCCACGCGCCGGGGCGGGCCGATGAGGGCTCGCCACTGGCCCGCTCGCTCCATTCCCTCCTGCTGTCCCGCACCCTGCCCTGGCGTTCCGCGCCGGGGTGGATGGTCGCCTTCTCCGGTGGCCTCGACTCCACCGTCCTGCTGCATCTGCTCGTTGTGCTCTCCCGCCAGGGTGACGTGCCGCCGCTCAGCGCACTTCATGTCCATCACGGCCTGCAGGCGGCTGCCGAGGCATGGCCGGCCCATTGCCAGGCCGTGTGTGACCGACTCGGTGTGCCCTTGATGCATGCCTCCGTTGTCGTGGAGGAGGGCGCCAGCCTGGAGAATGCCGCTCGTCGGGCGCGCTATGGCGCCTTCGAGCAGGCTGTGGAGGGGGGGCAGGTGCTGATGCTGGCTCAGCACCGTGACGATCAGGCTGAGACGCTGCTGTTCCGGTTGATGCGCGGTGCTGGCGTGCGGGGGCTGGCGGGGATGCCGGTGAGCCGCGCTCTGGGCGGCGGTCACTTGCTGCGGCCGTTGCTGGACGTGGCCCGCCAGGACCTGGAGGCCTATGCGCGGGAGCAAGGGCTGGACTGGGTCGAGGACCCGTCGAACCAGGACACCCGGCTGGACCGCAACTACCTGCGACAGATCGTACTGCCTGCCCTGGTGTCACGCTGGCCGCGCGCGCTCGGCGGCATGGCCCGCAGTGCTGCGCACCTGGCCGAGGGTGAGGCGTTGCTGGGGGAGTTGGCAGCCATCGACCTGGCTGCCGCGCGAGACTCCGAGATATTCCCCTGGCTGGGTTTGCCGACCCTCTCCCTCGATCCGCTGCTGGCGTTGTCCGAACCACGGCAGCGCAATGCCTTGCGTCACTGGCTCGCCCCCTTCACGGCCATGCCCGACAGCGATCACTGGGCGGGCTGGGTGGCCCTGCGTGATGCCGCACCGGATGCCGAACCGGTCTGGCGCCTGGCTGGTGGCGAACTGCGCCGCGCCGGTGGCCGGCTCTGGTGGCTCGGCAGCGCCTGGCTGGATACCGTGCCGACGGCTCAGCCCTGGCCAAACCCCGAGCATCCCCTGGCCCTGGACGGCAATGGTGTGGTGTGGATCGAGGGGCGGGAACCGGAAGGTCCCTTGCAGGTGCGCTATCGCCAAGGCGGGGAGGCCATGCAGCTCGACGGACGGGGGCGCCGTGACCTCAAGCGGCTGCTCAACGAACGGGGTTTCCCGGCTTTTGCCCGGGGTCGCCTGCCCTTGCTCTACCGAGGCGACGAACTGCTTGCGGTGCCCAATCTTCAAGGGCTGGAGGGGCCTCGGGAGGGGGGCTGGACCCTGTCTTGGACACCCCCGACGAATGACCAAGGTTTGAGCTGAAAGGGTCTTTCCGGTAGACTACGCTCCCGTCTTACAGAGCACCTGCCGATTCCCTCGGAACTGGCAGGTGCTTGCCGTTTCGGCACTGTTCCAGATTCCGGGCCCAGGCCCGATTCGCTCTCTCCGGCGGCCTTCCGCCTAAACGCTGACTTCTAGGGTTATTCATGACGCGCTACATCTTCGTCACGGGTGGTGTTGTTTCTTCATTGGGGAAAGGCATCGCCTCGGCATCCTTGGCCGCCATTCTGGAAGCGCGGGGCCTGAAGGTCACCATGCTCAAGCTGGACCCGTACATCAACGTGGACCCGGGCACCATGAGCCCGTTCCAGCACGGCGAAGTGTTTGTCACCGAGGACGGCGCCGAGACCGACCTCGACCTGGGCCACTACGAGCGCTTCGTGCGCACCACCATGACCCAGAACAACAACTTCACCACCGGCCGCGTCTATGCTGATGTGCTGCGCAAGGAGCGCCGTGGTGACTACCTGGGCGCCACCATCCAGGTGATTCCGCACATCACCGACGAGATCAAGCGTCGCATCATCAAGGGCGCCGGCGATGCCGACGTGGCCCTGGTGGAGATCGGCGGCACCGTGGGTGACATCGAGTCCCAGCCCTTCCTCGAAGCCATCCGCCAGCTGCGGGTGGAGGTCGGCGCCAAGCGCGCGATGCTGATGCACCTGACCCTGGTGCCCTACATCGCCACCGCCGGCGAGACCAAGACCAAGCCGACCCAGCACTCGGTGAAGGAGCTGCGTTCCATCGGCCTGCAGCCCGACGTGCTGATCTGCCGTTCCGACCACGAGGTCGACCTGTCCTCCCGCCGCAAGATCGCGCTGTTCACCAACGTGGAAGAGCGTGCGGTCATCGCCCTGCAGGACGTCGACACCATCTACCGCATTCCTTCCGTGCTGCACGCCCAGGGTCTGGACGACTTCGTCGTCGAGCGTTTCGGCCTGCAGTGCGGCGGTGCCGACCTGTCCGAGTGGGATCGCGTGGTTGACGCCAAGCTGAACCCCGAGAAGGAAGTCACCATCGCCATGGTCGGCAAGTACATGGAGCTGCTGGATGCCTACAAGTCGCTGATCGAAGCGATGAGCCACGCCGGCATCGAGAACCGCACCAAGGTGAACCTGCGCTACATCGACTCCGAAGACATCGAGAACCAGGGCACCAGCCTGCTGGAAGGCGTCGATGCCATCCTGGTCCCCGGCGGTTTCGGCCTGCGCGGCGTGGAAGGCAAGATCACCACCGTCAAGTACGCCCGCGAGAACAAGATCCCCTACCTGGGCATCTGCCTCGGCATGCAGGTGGCCGTGATCGAGTTCGCCCGTAACGTACTTGGCTGGACCGACGCCAACTCCACCGAGTTCGACAAGGCCAGCGGCCATCCGGTGGTCGGCCTGATCACCGAGTGGCAGGACGCCACCGGTGCCACCGAGATCCGTACCGAAGCCTCGGACCTGGGCGGTACCATGCGCCTCGGCGCCCAGGCCTGCCAGCTGGAGGCCGGCTCCCAGGTTCACGCCTGCTACGGCAAGGACGAGATCGTCGAGCGCCACCGCCACCGCTACGAAGTGAACAACAACCTGCTGCCGCAACTGAAGGAAGCCGGCCTGAAGATCACCGGCCGCTCCGGCGACGGCGCCTTGGTCGAAGTGGTCGAGGCACCGGACCATCCGTGGTTCGTCGCCTGCCAGTTCCACCCGGAGTTCACCTCCACCCCGCGTGACGGCCATCCGCTGTTCAGCGGCTTCGTCAAGGCCGCCCTGGCCCAGAAAGCGAAGAAGGCCTGAGCATGCAGCAGAAGATCGTTCGCGTCGGCGACATCGAGATCGCCAACGACAAGCCCTTCGTGCTCTTCGGTGGCATGAACGTGCTGGAGTCCCGTGACCTGGCGCTGAAGGTCTGCGAAGCGTACGTGCGGGTCACCGAGAAGCTCGGTATCCCGTATGTGTTCAAGGCCAGCTTCGACAAGGCCAACCGTTCCTCCATCAACTCCTTCCGTGGCCCCGGCCTGGAAGAGGGGATGAAGATCTTCGAAGAGGTGAAGAAGACCTTCGGCGTGCCGGTCATCACCGACGTGCACGAGCCTTACCAGGCCGCTCCGGTGGCCGAGGTCTGCGACATCATCCAGCTGCCGGCCTTCCTCTCCCGCCAGACCGACCTGGTGGTGGCGATGGCGAAGACCAACGCAGTCATCAACATCAAGAAGGCCCAGTTCCTCGCACCCCAGGAGATGAAGCACATCCTGACCAAGTGCGAAGAAGCCGGTAACGATCGCCTGATCCTCTGCGAGCGCGGTTCGTCCTTCGGCTACAACAACCTGGTGGTCGACATGCTCGGCTTCGGCATCATGAAGCAGTTCGGCTACCCGGTGTTCTTCGACGTCACCCACGCCTTGCAGATGCCGGGCGGCCGCGCGGATTCCGCGGGCGGTCGTCGCGCCCAGGTCACCGACCTGGCCAAGGCGGGCATGAGTCAGGGGCTGGCCGGCCTGTTCCTCGAGGCCCACCCGGACCCGGACAACGCCAAGTGCGATGGCCCGTGCGCCCTACGCCTGGACAAGCTTGAGCCGTTCCTCGACCAGCTCAAGCGCCTGGATGACCTGGTCAAGGCTTTTCCGCCGATCGAGACTGCCTGAGCCGGCAGTTCTCCGGTAAAGTGCCGGGCGGGCGCAAGCTGACCAGTTGGTCATGTTTTCGCCGGAACTGCCGAATGAACATCCGGACGGCCCGCCCCTCTAATTTCGCTGCAGCGTTATCGTCAACTTTGGAGTGCTAACAACAATGGCAAAGATCGTCGACATCAAGGGCCGCGAGGTTCTGGATTCCCGTGGCAACCCCACCGTGGAAGCCGACGTGATCCTCGAGAACGGTTTCATCGGCAGCGCCTGCGCGCCGTCCGGTGCATCCACCGGTTCCCGCGAGGCGCTGGAACTGCGTGATGGCGACAAGAGCCGTTACCTGGGCAAGGGCGTGCTGAAGGCCGTGGCCAACATCAACGGCCCGATCCGCGACCTGCTGCTGGGCAAGGACGCGACCGACCAGAAGGCCCTGGACCGCGCGATGATCGAGCTCGACGGTACCGAGAACAAGGCCAAGCTGGGCGCCAACGCCATCCTCGCCGTGTCCCTGGCGGCTGCCAAGGCAGCTGCCCAGGCCAAGGGTGTCCCGCTGTACGCGCACATTGCCGACCTGAACGGCACTCCGGGCCAGTACTCCATGCCCGTCCCGATGATGAACATCATCAACGGCGGCGAGCACGCCGATAACAACGTCGACATCCAGGAGTTCATGGTCCAGCCGGTCGGCGCCAAGAACTTCGCCGACGCCCTGCGCATGGGCGCCGAGATCTTCCACCACCTGAAAGCCGTGCTGAAGGCCCGTGGCCTGAACACCGCGGTGGGTGACGAGGGCGGCTTCGCCCCGAACCTGGCCTCCAACGAAGACGCTCTGGGCGCCATCGCCGAAGCCGTCGCCAATGCTGGCTACAAGTTGGGCACCGACGTGACCCTGGCCCTGGACTGCGCTTCCAGCGAATTCTTCAAGGACGGCAAGTACGACCTGGCCGGCGAAGGCAAGGTGTTCGACGCCAACGGTTTCGCCGACTACCTGGCCGGCCTGACCCAGCGCTACCCGATCATCTCCATCGAAGACGGCATGGACGAGTCCGATTGGGCCGGCTGGAAGTCCCTGACCGAGAAGATCGGCGAGAAGGTGCAGCTGGTGGGTGACGACCTGTTCGTGACCAACACCAAGATCCTCAAGGAAGGCATCGACAAGAGCATCGCCAACTCGATCCTGATCAAGTTCAACCAGATCGGTTCCCTGACCGAGACCCTGGAAGCCATCCAGATGGCCAAGGCTGCCGGCTACACTGCGGTGATCTCCCACCGTTCCGGTGAAACCGAGGACAGCACCATCGCCGACCTGGCCGTAGGCACCGCTGCCGGCCAGATCAAGACCGGCTCCCTGTGCCGTTCCGACCGCGTGTCCAAGTACAACCAGCTGCTGCGTATCGAAGAGCAACTGGGCGGAAAGGCCCCTTACCGCGGTCGTGCCGAGTTCCGCGGCTAAGCCGGGGATGATAAAAAGGGCAGCGAAAGCTGCCCTTTTCGTATGGATACTTCTCTTTCGATGGCCAAATCCCCCTACTGGTTGTTCGTTGTACTGATCCTGGCCTTGTCCGGGTTGCAGTATCGCCTCTGGGTGGGTGATGGCAGCCTCGCCCAAGTCGCCGAACTGGAAAAGCAGATCGCCGAGCAGAAGGGCGAGAACGAGCGCCTGCTCGAGCGCAATCGCATCCTCGAGGCCGAGGTGTCGGAGCTCAAGAAGGGTACGGAAACCGTCGAGGAGCGTGCCCGCCATGAGCTGGGCATGGTCAAAGAGGGCGAGACCCTCTACCAGATCACCGAATGACCCCACCCGAGCTCCCCGAATTCTGGGCCGTGATCCCCGCCGCCGGCGTGGGGGCCCGCATGCGTGCCGACCGGCCCAAGCAGTACCTGGAGCTGGCCGGGCGCACCTTGCTCGAACATACCCTTGCAGCCTTTCTCGACCACCCACGGCTCAAGCGCCTGGTTGTCAGCTTGAGCCCTGAGGACCCGTACTGGCCGAGCCTTGCTGCATCCCGTGACCCGCGCATCGAGCGCGCCGAGGGTGGCCGGGAGCGTGCGGACTCGGTGCTCAATGCACTCCTGCGTCTGGCCGAACTCGGCGCGCAACCGCGCGACTGGGTGCTGGTGCACGATGCGGCCCGACCCAATCTGTCCCGTTTCGACCTGGATCGCCTGCTGGCGGAGCTGGCCGACGATCCGGTGGGCGGCCTGCTGGCGGTCCCCGCCCGGGACACCCTCAAGCGGATCGGCCCTGATGGGCGAGTCGCCGACACCATCGACCGCAGCCAGGTCTGGCAGGCCTACACCCCGCAGATGTTCCGTTTCGGTGCGCTGCACCGGGGCCTGGCCGATGCGCTGGTCGCCGGCGTGGCGATCACCGACGAGTCGTCGGCGATGGAGTGGGCCGGCGCTGCGCCCCGTCTGGTGGAAGGGCGCGCCGACAACATCAAGGTCACCACCCCCGAAGACCTGCTGCGCCTGCAGCGTGGCCTGTTCGACCGCTGAGCCTTGCCATGAAGCGCCTGGGACGCCTGCTGCCCCGCCTGGAAGGCTACCTGCACCGGGTGCTGCGCTGGGCCGGTGACGGCTGGCGGCTGCCCTGGCTGTGTCTGGGGCTGGCCTTCGTCGGCACCCTGACGGCGGCCTATCCCATCACCTCCGTCCTGGTTCCCGCCGTGCTCATGGCGCCCCGGCGCTGGGGCGTGGTCAGCCTGTTCGCCGCCCTGGGCAGCAGCTGCGGTGCGCTGGGGATGATGCTGATCGCCCACTACCTGGGCTGGAGCCAGCTGTACGCCTGGTTCCCGGCCATGGCCACTGACCCGTCCTGGCTGCGGGTGATGGGCTGGACCCATGAGTACGGCCTGCTGGCGCTCTTCGCCGTGGCCCTGCTGCCCTTGCCGCAGACGCCGGCGCTGCTGGCGTTGTCCACCGTGCCGCTAGCCTACCCGGGAGCGTTCGCCGCCATCCTGGCAGGCAAGGTCCTCAAGTACCTGGGGTTCGCCTGGGTGGCTTCGCGCTTCCCTGGACACGTCCACGGCTTCCTGCATCGCCATGGGCGGGCCTCCACGCCTACGCCGCCGGGTGGGTCGACGCCAGGCCGTCCCTGAGTGCATCCACCAGTTGGCGGACCTTGGGTGACAGGTGGCGCTGCTGGGGATACAGCGCCCAGACGGCGGTATTCGGCGGGCGATGCTGCTCCAGCAGGGACACCAACTCGCCGCTCTTCAGGTGGTCCAGCACGTAGTAGTCGGGGAGCTGGCACAGGCCGAAGCCACGTAGCGAGGCATCCAGCACGGCCTGGCCGCTGTTGCAGCGCCAGTTGCCCTGCACCCTCAGGCTCTGTTCCTTGCCGTCCTGCTGGAAGGTCCACTGGTCCGAGCTGCCCACCAGGCAGTTGTGCCGGGCCAGCTCGGACAGGCTGTGGGGCCGGCCATAGCGTTCCAGGTAGCTCGGGGCGGCGCACAGGTACATGACGCGGGGCGCAAGGCGCGTCGCCACCAGCCGCGAGTCCTGCAGGCGGCCAAGGCGGATGGCCAGGTCCAGGCCTTCGTGCACCAGGTCCAGCGGGCGGTTGCTCAGCTCGATGTCGACCCGCAGCTGCGGGTGACGCGCCATAAAGGCGTTCACCAACGGCACGATGAAGCGCTCGCCATAGGCCACCGCGCAGGTCATGCGCAGCAGGCCCTTGGGTTCGCCGGTCAGGTCGCTGATGGCGCGCATAGCCTCGTCCCGCGCATCTACTAAGCGCTGGCAGTGCTGCAGGAAGGTCTGCCCGGCCTCGGTCAGCGCCACCTTGCGGGTGCTGCGGTAGAACAGGCGGGTTTGCAGGCGTTCTTCCAGGCGGGCGATCTGGCGGCTCACCTGGGATGAAGAGAGGCCGATGCGCTGAGCCGCGGCGGTGAACTGGCCGGTTTCCGCAACGGCGATGAATTCGTCCAGGCCTTCCCACCGGTTCATTGGATTATCCCTATGTGGCAATAAAGTTTTGCTTTGCGGCGGATTATTTACCAAATCGAGGTCATCTACACTCCCGCCACCGTTCACATCGCTGGAGAAGCGCCATGATCAAGTCCCGCGCCGCCGTTGCCTTCGAGGCTGGCAAACCCCTGCAGATCGTCGAAGTCGATGTCGCGCCGCCCAAGGCGGGCGAGGTCCTGGTGCGCATCGTCGCCACCGGTGTCTGCCACACCGACGCCTACACCCTGTCGGGCGCGGATTCCGAGGGTGTGTTCCCGTGCATCCTCGGCCACGAAGGCGGCGGCATCGTCGAGGCGGTGGGCGAAGGCGTCACCTCCCTGGCGGTGGGCGACCACGTGATCCCGCTCTACACGGCCGAATGTCGCGAGTGCAAGTTCTGCAAGTCCGGCAAGACCAACCTGTGCCAGAAGGTCCGTGCGACCCAGGGCAAGGGCCTGATGCCCGACGGCACCAGCCGCTTCAGCTACAACGGCCAGCCGATCTACCACTACATGGGCTGCTCGACCTTCTCCGAGTACACCGTGCTGCCGGAGATCTCCCTGGCGAAGATTCCCAAGGAAGCCCCGCTGGAGAAGGTCTGCCTGCTGGGTTGTGGCGTGACCACCGGCATCGGCGCCGTGCTCAACACCGCGAAGGTGGAGGAGGGCGCTACCGTCGCCATCTTCGGCCTCGGCGGCATCGGCCTGGCCGCCATCATCGGCGCCAAGATGGCCAAGGCTTCGCGCATCATCGCCATCGATATCAACCCCTCCAAGTTCGACGTGGCCCGCGAGCTGGGTGCGACCGACTTCGTCAACCCGAAGGACCACGCCAAGCCGATCCAGGACGTGATCGTCGAGATGACCGATGGCGGCGTGGACTACAGCTTCGAGTGCGTCGGCAACGTCGACCTGATGCGTGCGGCGCTGGAGTGCTGCCACAAGGGCTGGGGAGAGTCGGTCATCATCGGCGTGGCCCCGGCCGGTGCCGAAATCAAGACCCGTCCGTTCCAGCTGGTCACCGGTCGCGTGTGGCGTGGCTCGGCCTTCGGTGGGGTGAAAGGCCGCACCGAGCTGCCGACCTACGTGGAGAAGTCCCAGTCGGGCGAGATCCCGCTGGACACCTTCATCACCCACACCATGGGGCTGGATCGCATCAACGAGGCCTTCGACCTGATGCACGAAGGCAAGAGCATCCGCACCGTCATCCACTACTGACTGCCCTTTCGGCTGGCACAGGGCGGCAGGGATTGCCTGTCGCCTGTGCGTTGCCCTGAGGACGACCCGGAGGCCCCCATGACCCTCGAGATCGTTTCCAGCAACAAGAGCTTTGGTGGCTGGCACAAGCGCTACCGCCATCGCTCGACCTGCCTGAACTGCGACATGGTGTTCGCGGTGTACCTGCCGCCCCAGGCGGAACAGGGCGAGAAGCTGCCCGTGCTCTACTGGCTGAGCGGGCTGACCTGCACCGACGAGAACTTCATGCAGAAGGCCGGCGCCCAGCGCCTGGCGGCCGAGCTTGGGCTGATCATCGTCGCGCCCGACACCAGCCCCCGGGGCGAGGGTGTGCCGGATGACCCGGACAAGGCCTGGGATTTCGGCCTGGGTGCCGGTTTTTACGTCAATGCGACCCAGGAGCCCTGGGCCCGTCACTACCGCATGTACGACTATGTGGTGCATGAGCTGCCGGCGCTGGTGGAGGCCAACTTCCCGGTTTCGGACCGCCGTGGCATCGCGGGGCACTCCATGGGTGGGCACGGCGCGCTGGTCTGCGCGCTGAAGAACCCTGGGCGCTACCAGTCGGTTTCGGCCTTTGCGCCGATCAGCAATCCAATGGCTTGCCCCTGGGGCGAGAAGGCGTTCTCCCGTTACCTGGGTGATGACCGTTCGCGCTGGCGCGAGTGGGATGCCTGTGCACTGCTGGCCGAAGCCCAGGAGCGCCTGCCGATCCTGGTTGACCAGGGCGACCGCGATGACTTCCTGGAGGGTCAGCTCAAGCCGGACGCGCTGCAGGCTGCCGCCCGCGCCAGTGGCCATCCGCTGACCCTGCGGTTGCAGCCGGGCTACGACCACAGCTACTACTTCATCGCCAGCTTCATCGACGATCACCTGCGCCATCACGCTTCGGCCCTGCGGGGCTGACGCGGTACCTAGGCGGGGCGGCCATCGGTCGCTCCGCTTTCGGGTAGAATCCCGCCCCTGTTCTTACGGGGCACTCCTCTCATGCGCATTGGACACGGTTACGACGTACACCGCTTCGGTGACGGTGATCACATCACCATCGGCGGGGTACGCATCCCCCATAGGTTCGGCCTTGTGGCCCATTCCGACGGCGACGTGGTGCTGCACGCACTGTCCGACGCCTTGCTCGGCGCGGCGGCACTCGGTGATATCGGCAAGCACTTCCCGGACACCGACCCGCAGTTCAAGGGAGCGGACAGTCGCGTGCTGCTCCGCCATGTCCTGGCCCAGGTGAAGGGCAAGGGCTGGAAGGTGGGTAACGTCGACGCCACCATCGTGGCCCAGGCACCGAAGATGGCGCCGCACATCGAGGCGATGCGCGCTACTATTGCGGCTGACCTTGAGGTCGGTATCGACCAGGTCAACGTCAAGGCGACCACCACCGAGAAGCTCGGTTTCACCGGGCGTGAAGAGGGCATCGCCGTCCATGCTGTTGCCCTGCTGCTGCCGCTATGACCGAACTCGAACTGCTGGGGCCCCGGGCCCATGGCGAAGCGCTCGGCCAGGCCGTCCTCAAGGCGGTGGCCGAGGACTTCCAGGTGGACGAGGTGCTGGACATTCCCCTGGCGGGTGAAGGTGAACACCTGTGGTTGTGGGTGGAAAAGCGCGGCCTCAATACCGAGGAAGCGGCCCGGCGTATTGCGCGGGCTGCGGGCGTTCCCCAGCGGGCCATCAGCTACGCCGGCCTGAAGGATCGCCAGGCGCTGACCCGCCAGTGGTTCAGCCTGCACCTGCCGGGCAAGGCCGATCCGGACCTTGCTTCGGCAGAAGGCGAGACCCTGCGCATCCTGCGCCAGGTCCGTCACAAGCGAAAGCTGCAGCGGGGTGCCCACTCGGCCAACGGCTTCACCCTGAGGCTGACGGCCTTGCAGGCCGACCCGGCAGCCCTGGAGGCTCGGCTGAAGACGCTGGCTGCCGTCGGCGTGCCCAACTACTTCGGCCTGCAGCGCTTTGGCCACGAGGGCGGCAACCTGCTGCAGGCCCGGCACTTCGCCGAGCAGCACGTATTGCCCGAGCAACGCAACTTGCGCTCCCGTTTGCTCTCGGCAGGCCGCAGTTACCTGTTCAACCGGGTACTGGCTGCGCGTGTGGCCAATGGCAACTGGAACCAGGCGCAGGTCGGCGATCTCCTGGCCTTTACCGACAGCCGGAGTTTCTTCCCGGCAGGAGAGGCCGAGTGCGCCGACCCGAGGTTGGCGATTCTCGATCTGCATCCCACCGGTCCGCTGTGGGGCCAGGGTGACTCGCCGGCCGGCGGTTCGACGCAGGCATTGGAGCAATCCGTGGCGCTGGCCGAGCCGGCCCTGCGTGACTGGCTCGTCGAGGCGGGCATGGCGCACGAACGGCGCATCCTGCGCCTCCCCATCGGGGGACTTACGTGGCATTATCCCGGGCCTGACGTTCTGCAACTGGAATTCGTCCTGCCGGCCGGATGCTTCGCTACCGCTGTGGTGCGCGAGCTTGTCGATCTGGTGCCGGTGGGGCACACGGACAATCCATGCGTATTCTGATTTCCAACGACGACGGGGTGAACGCACCCGGTATCGCCGCCCTCCATGCTGCGCTCGAGGGTTATGCCGAGTGTGTGGTCATCGCGCCCGACCAGGACCGGAGCGGCGCCAGCAGTGCATTGACGCTGGACCGCCCCCTGCATCCGCAGGTCTTGGCCAACGGTTACATCAGCATCAACGGTACCCCGACCGACTGCGTGCACCTCGGCCTGAACGGGTTGCTGGAGGAAGCCCCTGCCATGGTGGTCTCCGGCATCAACCTGGGCGCCAACCTGGGGGATGACGTGCTTTATTCCGGGACGGTGGCTGCTGCCTTGGAGGGTCGCTTCTTGGAGCGCCCGGCCTTTGCCTTCTCGTTGCTTTCGCGGCAGCCGGACAACCTGCCGACAGCGGCGCATTTCGCCCGCCTGCTGGTGGAGGCGCACGAGCAGCTTGACCTCCCGCCCCGCACCGTGCTCAACGTGAATATCCCCAACCTCCCGCTGGACCATATCCGCGGCATCCAGCTCACCCGCCTTGGCCATCGCGCTCGTGCAGCCGCACCGGTGAAAGTGGTGAACCCGAGGGGGAAGGAGGGCTACTGGATCTCGGTCGCCGGGGACGCGGAGGATGGTGGGCCCGGGACTGATTTCCATGCGGTCATGCAGGGCTATGTCTCGATCACCCCGCTCCAGCTCGATCGCACCTTCACCCAGGCGTTCGACTCGTTGGATAGCTGGTTGGGAGGCCTGTCCTGATGGCTCGCGAGCAGGATGATCTGTTGCGCCGGGGCATCGGCATGACCTCGCAGCGCACCCGCGAACGCCTGATCCAGCGCCTCTATGAGGAAGGGCTGTCCAACGCCCATGTGCTGGAAAGCATCCGTCGGACCCCGCGCCACCTGTTCGTCGATGAGGCCTTGGCCCACCGGGCCTACGAAGACACAGCGCTTCCCATCGGCCACAACCAGACGATCTCGCAGCCCTACATGGTGGCGCGCATGAGCGAGCTGCTGCTGGCAGCGGGGCCCTTGGACAAGGTGCTCGAAATCGGCACCGGTTCCGGCTACCAGACCGCGATCCTGGCGCAGGTGGTGGAGCGGGTGTTCTCCGTCGAGCGGATCCAGGCACTGCAGGATCGTGCGAAGGAGCGTCTGGCCGAGCTGAACCTGCGCAACGTGGTTTTCCGCTGGGGCGATGGCTGGGAAGGCTGGCCTGCACTGGCACCCTATAACGGCATCATCGTCACGGCGGCTGCCGCCGAAGTTCCGCAAGCGCTGCTGGACCAATTGGCACCGGGTGGGCGGCTGGTGATTCCGGTTGGGGCAGGGGACGTCCAGCAATTGATGCTGATCGTCCGCGAGGAAAACGGTTTCTCCCGGCACATCCTTGATGCGGTGCGGTTCGTACCCTTGCTGAGCGGTCCGCTGGCCTGATGCGGCCAGCAGGGAACCTGCAAGGCCAGTCGGCTCTCTGATTGGCTGGTGGCCGGGCGTAGTCTTGCGCCGCGGTGCGCAGTGGATAACGTGCCCCTCAGATATAATTGGCAACAATAAGCATGACCTTGGGACGTAGGGAAAGGGGACGGGAATGAGCCTGGCCATTCGGCAGGGGATTAGCACTGGAAGCATGCGTGCACTGGCAGCGATGGTCGTCATCGCCTGGTTGGTGGCGGGGTGCGCCAGCTCGCCCAAGGGTGGTGTCCAGGTCGTGGACCGGAACAACCCGTCGGCCTCCGGCACGCAGCGACAGCCGACCACCTCCGGGCAGTACCGTGTCCAGCGGGGCGATACCCTCTATTCCATTGCGTTCCGTTTCGGCTGGGACTGGAAGGCCCTTGCGGCACGCAACAGCATTCCGGCTCCCTACGTAATCCGCCCGGGCCAGGTCATCCGTTTCGACGGCCAGACCGGCTCAACTCCCACTCGTACTGTGGCAACGGCTCCTACGACGTCGCCGTCGACCCGACCGGTTCCGCCGTCTTCGACTACCAAGACGCCGCCGGCCACTTCCAGGCCGCAGCCTGCTCCGGGTGTCTCCCAGCCCCCTCCAGCCCCGCCAGCCGGGCGCCCTGCGGGAGGTTGGGCCTGGCCGGCGGGCGGTCCGTTGATTGCCCGATTCTCCTCAAACGGAAGTTTGAATAAAGGCATTGATATAGGCGGGGAATTAGGCCAGCCTGTCTTAGCTGCGTCTGATGGTTCCGTTGTGTATGCCGGAAGTGGATTACGGGGCTACGGTGAACTGGTGATCATCAAGCACAGCGATACCTACGTGAGCGCCTATGGTCACAACCGCAGGTTGCTGGTTCGGGAGGGACAGCAGGTCAAGGTTGGCCAGACCATTGCAGAAATGGGCTCCACAGGTACCGACCGGGTGAAGCTGCACTTTGAGATTCGCCGCCAGGGCAAGCCTGTAGATCCGCTGCAATATCTGCCGCCTCGCTGATCGTTGTTCAGCCCGTCGTCCTCGTAGGTTGGACGGGCTCAGGCGTAGCCAGGGAAATGGTATCGCCAGGGCTTGTTGTCGAACTCAGCAAGGGACAACAACAATGGCACTCAACAAAGAAGCGCCGGAGTTTGATGTCGATGACGACCTGCTCATTCTTGAGCCGGGCATCGTGGATGACGTGCTGACCGAGGAGCCCGAGGCAACTTCGTCTGGCACGCGTTCGAGGCAGTCGAACTCACCCAAGCAACACAAGTACATCGACTACACCCGCGCATTGGACGCGACCCAGCTTTATCTCAACGAAATCGGCTTTTCCCCTCTCCTTACTCCAGAAGAAGAAGTCCACTTTGCGCGACTGGCCCAGCGGGGCGACCCCGCCGGACGCAAGCGCATGATCGAAAGCAACCTCCGGCTGGTGGTCAAGATCGCCCGACGCTATGTCAATCGCGGTCTCTCACTGCTGGACCTGATCGAAGAGGGCAACCTCGGTTTGATCAGGGCGGTTGAGAAGTTCGATCCCGAGCGTGGCTTCCGTTTTTCCACCTACGCCACCTGGTGGATACGTCAGACCATTGAACGCGCGATCATGAACCAGACCCGGACCATCCGGCTGCCGATCCACGTGGTCAAGGAACTGAACGTCTATTTGCGTGCGGCTCGTGAGCTGACCCAGAAACTCGACCACGAACCATCGGCCGAAGAGATCGCCAACCTGCTGGAGAAGCCTGTCGAAGAGGTCAAGCGCATGCTCGGCCTGAACGAGCGGGTGACTTCGGTTGACGTTTCCCTTGGTCCAGACTCCGATAAGACCCTCTTGGATACACTGACCGACGACCGCCCTACCGACCCCTGCGAGCTTCTGCAGGACGATGATCTGTCCCAGAGCATCGACCAGTGGCTCTCCGACCTGACGGACAAGCAGCGGGAGGTAGTGGTGCGCAGGTTCGGTCTGCGTGGCCATGAGAGTTGCACCTTGGAAGAGGTAGGCCAGGAGATTGGCCTCACCCGAGAGCGCGTGCGCCAGATTCAGGTTGAGGCCCTGAAGCGCCTGCGTGAAATCCTTGAAAAGAATGGGCTTTCCAGCGACGCACTTTTCCAATAAGGCGAGCTGCCCTTGAGAACCCGGCTTCGGCCGGGTTTTTTATTGAGGGGTCTCAGCAAGTGTCCGGCCGAAGTGATAGAGCTTTTGTAAGCTATCGCTTACATGTGGCGTAAGTGAAGTGTGTAAAGAGCGCGACGTGAACGGGGTTTTTAGGTTTCTCTTTTTTCTATCTAATTGAAATTAAAGAATATTTTTTTGAGATAAAAAGCGAGGGCATTGTTCTCCAGCTCCATGGCGTGAGCTTGTCCCGTTCGAGGAAGCCGTTAATATCACTTCCACGCGACACGGAATGGTTGCAGGCAGAGACGGATTTCTGCCAGGAACGCCGCAGGATGCGGTTCATCAGGATGATGATTGGGAAACAAAGGGATAGGGACAAAAGAGTGGGCGGGCAACCGCCCCTTTTTTTGCCCGCAAGAAATGAAAAAAGGCCCGCTTTGGCGGGCCTTTTCTTTTGGTGCTTTTCAGCGCTCCAGATGCTGGAGCTTGCCTTTCACACCGTCCCACTCTTCGGCATCAGAGAGGGCTTCTTTCTTCTCGGTGATGTTCGGCCAGACTTCCGCCAGGTCGCGGTTCAGTTCGATGAACTCCTGCATGTCCTCCGGTACTTCATCCTCGGAGAAGATGGCTTGTGCGGGGCACTCGGGTTCGCACAACGCGCAGTCGATGCACTCGTCCGGGTGGATCACCAGGAAGTTCGGGCCTTCGTAGAAGCAGTCTACCGGACAGACTTCCACGCAGTCGGTGTATTTGCATTTGATGCAGTTGTCGGTGACGACGAAGGTCATTCTGATTCTCTCCTCAAGCGGCGGCATGGAAGCCCGACTTCATGGGCTTCCTGCTCTGGATCGGCTATCCCGGCTCAGGCTGGCGACCGAAGCTCGTCCAGAGCGCGCGGGATTCTAACAGCTTGTTTGCCTCGGCGTTAGATTCGTGATTTCAGTGCATAAAGCAGATCAAGTGCCTGCCGGGGCGTGAGGTTGTCCGGATCGGCCTTGGCCAGGTCCTCCAGCACGGGGTGGGGCAGGCTGGCGAACAGGTCGCTCTGCATCGGTGGCGCGGGTTTCCCTGGCGCTGCCTGGAGCAATTCGTGGGGCAGGCTGGTGGTTTCCAGCCGTGCCAGGTGCTCGCGAGCGCGCTGGATCACGCCACCCGGGACGCCCGCCAGTTGCGCCACCGCCAACCCATAGCTCTGGCTGGCAGGGCCTGGCAGAACATGGTGCAGGAAGACGATCCGCTCATTGTGCTCGGTAGCGTTCAGGTGCACGTTAGCCACCACCGGCTCGCTTTCCGGCAGCACCGTGAGTTCGAAATAGTGGGTGGCGAACAGGGTGTAGGCACGCAGCTTGGCCAAGTGCTCGGCAGCCGCCCAGGCCAGTGAGAGGCCGTCGAAGGTGCTGGTCCCGCGGCCTACTTCGTCCATCAGCACCAGGCTGCGGTCCGTAGCGTTGTGGAGGATGTTCGCGGTTTCGCTCATTTCCACCATGAAGGTCGAGCGCCCGCCCGCCAGGTCGTCGCTGGAGCCGATGCGGGTGAAGATGCGATCCACCATGGAAAGCTCGCACCGTGCTGCCGGCACGAAGCTGCCGATATGGGCCAGCAGCACGATCAGGGCCGTCTGGCGCATATAGGTCGACTTACCACCCATGTTCGGTCCGGTGATGATCAGCATCCGCGTGCTGTCATCCAGGGTCAGGTCGTTCGCGACAAAGGGGGTTTCCAACACCTGCTCCACCACCGGGTGGCGGCCCTGGGTGATGCGCAGGCAGGGCTCGTCGACGAAGCGGGGGCGGTTCAGGTCGAGGTTGAGTGCACGCTCGGCCAGGTTGCTCAGCACGTCCAGTTCGGCCAGCGCGGCTGCGGTGTCCTGCAGAGGCGCGAGCTGCTCGATCAGCAGTTCCAGCAGGGCTTCGTAGAGCATCTTCTCGCGCGCAAGGGCGCGACTCTTGGCCGACAGCGCCTTATCCTCGAAGGCCTTGAGTTCCGGGGTGATGAAGCGCTCGGCACCCTTCAGCGTCTGCCTCCGGATGTAGTCGGCAGGTGCCTGCTCGGCCTGCACCCGTGGCAGTTCGATGTAGTAGCCGTGGATGCGGTTGTAGCCGACCTTGAGGTTCGGCAGCCCGGTTCGGGCCTTCTCCCGGGCTTCCAGATCCATCAGGTACTGGCCGGCGTTCTCGCTGAGCGCCTGAAGCTCGTCCAGTTCCGTGTCGTATCCGGTCTTGATCACGCCGCCATCGCGGATGACCGCCGGCGGGTTGTCGATGATGGCGCGCGTGAGCAGGTCGGCCAGCTCCGGATAGGTGCGGATGCTGCCGGCCAGGGTCTGGAGGTGAGGGATATCCAGACCGCTCATGGCGTCCTGCAGGGCCGGCAGCGCGGTCAGGGCGTCGCGCAGGCGAGCCAGGTCGCGGGGGCGGGCGTTACGCAGGCCGATACGGGCGAGGATCCGTTCGACGTCGCCGATCTCCTTCAGCTGCGGTTGCAGCCCTTCATAGCGGTAGCCGTCCAGCAGCGCGGTGATGGAGTCCTGGCGTGCTTCCAGCACAGCCCGGTCACGCAACGGACGGTTCAGCCAGCGCCCAAGCAGCCGGCTGCCCATGGCGGTCTGGCAGCGGTCGACGACGGATTGCAGGGTGTTGTCCCGCCCGCCCGAAAGGTTGACGTCCAGTTCCAGGTTGCGACGGCTCGCGCCGTCGAGGATCACCGTATCGTCGAGGCGGTCATGGCGCAGGCTGCGCAGGTGGGGCAGGGCGGTACGCTGGGTCTCCTTGGCGTACGCCAGCAAGCAGCCTGCCGCGCCGATCGCCAAGGTCAGGTTCTCGCAACCGAAGCCCTTGAGGTCCTGTACGCCGAACTGCTGGCACAGGCTCTTCTTCGCCGAATCCCGGTCGAAGTCCCAGGGCGCGCGGCGGCGCACGCCCCGACGCTTCTCCGCCGGCAGCCCCTGCGGCCAGTCGTCGGGGATGAGCAGTTCGGCCGGGTTGAGGCGCTCGAGCTCGGCCAGGAGGTTTTCCCAGCCCTTGATTTCCTGCACGGCGAAGCGGCCACTGGTGATGTCCAGCACGGCCAGGCCGAACAGGCGCTCGTCACCCAGCACGGCGCCGAGCAGGTTGTCGCGACGCTCGTCCAGCAGGGCCTCATCGCTGACGGTACCCGGGGTGATGATCCGAACGACCTGGCGTTCGACCGGACCCTTGCTGGTGGCCGGGTCGCCGATCTGCTCGCAGATGACCACCGACTCACCGAGCTTGACCAGCTTCGCCAGGTAGCCCTCCACGGAGTGGAAGGGGATGCCTGCCATGGGAATCGCCTTGCCGGCCGACTGCCCGCGCGCGGTCAGGGTGATGTCCAGCAGCTTGGCCGCCTTCTTCGCGTCTTCGTAGAAAATCTCGTAGAAGTCGCCCATGCGGTAGAACATCAGCTGGTCCGGATGCTGGTTCTTCAGCCTCCAGTACTGAGCCATCATGGGCGTGTGTTCGGAAAGGTCCTGGGTATCTTTGGCCATCGGTGCTTCGCGATTCTGAAGGTGGGGCCGGGCATTCCGATTGCCATGAACCGATGCCCGGTCTTGCATGGGAAGGGCGCTAGTGTACGGTATCCGGCTTGCCTGCTTTAACCCCGGAGTTGCACATGCCCGACACCGATCTCTCCCTGACCGAACTTGCCGCCCGCCTTGGCAAGGCCCTGGCGGCCATAAAAGCGCAGGTCACCACGGCGGAGTCCTGCACCGGAGGTGGCATCGCCGAAGCGATCACCCGTATCCCGGGCAGCTCCGCCTGGTTCGAAGCCGGCTATGTCACCTATTCCAATGCCCAGAAGACGGCGCAACTGGGTGTACCGGAAGCCCTGTTCAGCCAGGTCGGTGCGGTCAGCCGCGAGGTGGTCCTGGCCATGGTTGAAGGCGCACAAGCCCACAGTGGCGCGCGATTCGCCGTCGCAGTCAGCGGCGTTGCGGGGCCTGATGGGGGCTCGCCCGAGAAGCCGGTCGGTACCGTCTGGATCGCCTGGGCCGACGGAGACGCGCGCCACAGTCGTCGCTACCAGTTCGTGGGCGACCGCCAGCAGGTGCGTCGGCAAACGGTGGAAACGGCCCTCCACGGTGTCATCCGACTAGCTGCAGGAGAAAAACCGTTCGAGGGGTAGGCGAGCGAAAGTTTCCTGTGAAATAATACTGTCTACTTATACAGTTGTTGGTGGCCGTCAGGCCCTCTTGATGAGCGAGGACTTCAATGGACGAGAACAAGAAGCGTGCTTTGGCGGCTGCCCTGGGCCAGATCGAGAAGCAGTTCGGCAAAGGCGCGGTCATGCGCATGGGCGACCATGAGCGCCAGGCCATCCCGGCCATTTCCACCGGCTCCCTGGGGCTGGACATCGCCCTCGGCATCGGCGGCCTGCCCAAGGGGCGTATCGTCGAGATCTACGGCCCGGAATCCTCGGGCAAGACCACCCTGACCCTGTCCGTGATCGCCGAAGCCCAGCGCATGGGGGCCACCTGCGCCTTCGTCGACGCCGAGCACGCGCTGGACCCGGACTACGCCGGCAAGCTGGGCGTCAACGTCGATGACCTGCTGGTTTCCCAGCCCGACACCGGCGAGCAGGCCCTGGAAATCACCGACATGCTGGTGCGTTCCAACGCGGTCGACGTGATCATCGTCGACTCCGTTGCCGCCCTGGTGCCCAAGGCCGAGATCGAAGGCGAGATGGGCGACTCCCACGTCGGCCTGCAGGCCCGCCTGATGTCCCAGGCCCTGCGCAAGATCACTGGCAACATCAAGAACGCCAACTGCCTGGTCATCTTCATCAACCAGATCCGCATGAAGATCGGCGTCATGTTCGGCAGCCCGGAAACCACCACCGGTGGTAACGCGCTCAAGTTCTACGCCTCCGTCCGCCTGGACATCCGCCGTATCGGCGCGGTGAAGGAAGGCGAGGAAGTGGTGGGCAGCGAGACCCGCGTCAAGGTCGTCAAGAACAAGGTTTCCCCGCCGTTCCGCCAGGCCGAGTTCCAGATCCTCTACGGCAAGGGCATCTACCGCAGCGGCGAAGTCATCGACCTCGGTGTGCAGCAGGGCATCCTCGAGAAGTCCGGCGCCTGGTACAGCTACCAGGGCAACAAGATCGGCCAGGGCAAGGCCAATGCCGCCAAGTACCTTGAGGACAACCCGGAAACCGGCAAGGCGATCGAGAAGCTGATCCGCGAGCAATTGCTGAACCGCAACAACGGCAAGCAGGACTTCGTCCCCACCGCCGAAGAAGCCGCTGAAGCCGACGCTGACGCCTGATCCCGTGCCCGTCGTGCTCGACAGCCCCGCCGCCGTGCGGCGGGCCGCGATGGACCTGCTGGCGATGCGCGAGCACGGTCGCGTCGAGCTGACGCGCAAGCTGCGTCAGCGCGGCGCCCCGCCTGAACTGATCGAAAGTGCCCTCGACCGGCTTGCCGACGAGGGCCTTCTCGATGAATCCCGCTACCTCGAAAGCTTCATTGCCAGCCGTGCCCGCTCCGGTCACGGGCCTGCGCGTATCCGTGAAGACCTGGCCCAGCGTGGCTTGCCCCGTCCGGCCATCGAGGCGGCTTTGCGTGAAGCCGATATCGATTGGGGCGCGCACCTGCGTGAAACCTGGACGCGCAAGTTCGCGCGATTGCCCCTCGACGCCAAGGAGCGCGCCAAGCAAGGGCGCTACCTGGCCTACCGGGGGTATTCGATGGAGATGATCAGCCGCTTGCTGAGAGGCTCGTCGCTGGACGATTGAGGTGTTGTACGTACTGAAAAGCCCTGCCAGGCGTACCTGGCAGGGCTTTTTCATTGGGCGTCAGCGCACCCAGTGTTCCGGCAGGTTGATGAAATCCACCAGCTCCCGCAGACGCCCGTGGTCGCGGCCGTTGAAGCGGAACGCCAGGCGGATGAGGTGGCAGAACTCCGGCTCGTCCCGCTCAGGCTCGCAGTAGGGGCGCTGTTCGAAGCCGCCCTGCAGGCACAGGCCTTTGAATTCTTCGTGCAGGGTGTGAAGGGCCGACTCCGTCAGCGGGTGGTTCATGCGAATGACGAAGTCGCTCTTCAGCCAGCGGCTGGAGTGGAAGTTGCCGTAGAAGCGGGCGATCTCCATGGCCGCGTCTTCCGCGCTGTGCACCAGCCGAACCAGGCGCAGATCGCTGGGCAGGATGTAGCGGTTCAGTTCCAGATGGCGGTGCAGGAAGTCCAGCGCATCCTTCCAGTAGCTGCCGCCGGGCTCGTCCAGCAGTACCACCGGCACCAGCGGGCTCTTGCCGGTCTGGATCAGGGTGAGCACTTCGAGGGCCTCGTCCAGCGTGCCGAAGCCCCCCGGGCACAGCACCAGGGCATCGGCTTCCTTGACGAAGAACAGCTTGCGGATGAAGAAGAAGTGGAACGACAGCAGGTGGTCGGTGCCCGCCACCGTGGCGTTCGCGCGTTGTTCGAAGGGCAGGGTGATGTTCAGGCCCAGGCTGTTCTCCTGCCCGGCGCCTTCGTGGGCGGCGGCCATGATGCCGCCCCCGGCACCGGTAATGACCATCATGTCGAGCCGGGAGATGGCCTCGCCCAACTGGCGGGCCAGGTCGTACAGCGGGTGCTCCACGGGCGTGCGTGCGGAACCGAACACGGTGACCTTGCGACGGCGCTTGAACTGCTCGAGGACGCTGAAGGCGTGCTCCATCTCGCGCAGGGTCTGCAGCATGATCTTGGCGTCCCAGCGGTTGCGATCCGCCTGGGCCATACGCACCACGGTGGTCACCATCTCGCGGTAGAGGGACAGGTTGGGGCTTTCGTGCGGAACCACCAGCCCGACCAGTTCGTCGACCTTTTGCGCCAGGTCGATCCCGCTGGTCTGGAAGTGCCGGGAGAGGTAGTCATCCGGTTCGAAAGGCATAGCGTTCTCCTTGCTCAGCAACTGCACGGCACGCCCGGGGTGGGCGCGCCAGAGCCCTGCCAACGGGGCATTCGACCCGGATGCAGGACGCTGGGACAGCTTGCGCGAGTGCCTCGGGCTTTTCCAGCCGCAAGACGCAGCCTCGACCCCAGCCACCTGTAGGACACGGGGGCCGGCAGCCGCAGGCAGGAGGGGAGGGCCGTGTTACTTGGCCGTGGAGGCCTTCAGGCCGCAGTCGCTGGCAATGAAGCGTTCGTTGGTGACCGGGCGATTGCTCTTGTACTCGGTGAAGGCGTAGCGCAGCGCCGCGCCACGGGCCAGCAACTGGCGGTAGCCGTTGTTGCGGCACACGCTGTTGGCCAGCTGGGCGCGCACCGAGTCGGGGTTGGCACGCATCTGGGCGGCGTGGGCGGGGCGGACGCTGAGGTGGTTGATCAGCTCCGTACCCTCCACCGTGTAGCCCTGGTCAAGGATGTCCTCGTTGATGGCGCGGGGCGTGCCGACGCTGCTCTCCTCAGCCACTTTCTCCAGCATCTTGGTCAGCTCGAAATCCTTGAGCGAGGCCGCCTGCACGGCGATGGGCGCGAGAAGGACGAGGGCGGCGAGGGTTAGGCGTTGCATACGAATCTCCGAGGGTGGGGCAGCCTTTGACTCTGGCTGCGGCCGAGTGTTCATGGCCCGGGAGCCTGGTGCGCGCATCCTGAACAAGCGCCGCCCGCAGATCAAGGTCCGTCGGCGTTCCCAACGCGGGACCGTGCCGACGAGCGGTCCCCCGGTGCTGGCGGCCTGCCAGCCTGTGGTCATGCGTAACAACCCGCCCTACCTGAACGAACCCCGTCACAAGGGGCGCGGGCCCGGTTGCCGCTTCGCTTGGCCCCTGCGTCGTGGCTGCGTGCTGTTACCGGCAGATGACCACGAGGCAGGGCCCACCTCGACTTAAGGATGGGGATCGACGGCAAAACACGAACTGTCCCAAAACCCGTGATGCCTTCCGGTGTCCAGTGAGGAATGACCCGGCCACCCCAGGCCTTGCGTGCGGGTCATTGAAAACAAAGGGCGGGGCCATGTTCCCCGCCGCTACAGTTCGGAGTCGAGAACAATGACAACAACTCGTCCTGCCGGCTGGCTGACCGCATTCTGCGGCGGCAGCCTCGTGCTTGCCTTCCACGCCCCTGCATTGGCCTCGGGCTACCACTTCGGATCCCAGTCGGTGTCCGCCCAGGGCACCGCCCACGCCAATGGTGCCGAGGCAGCCGACCCCTCGGTGATCTTCTACAACCCCGCGGGCCTGGCGCGCCTCAAGGGCACCCAGATGACCACCGGCATGAGCCTCCTCATCCCCCGTGGCGAATACGAGGACAAGGGCAGCACCGACGTTTTCGGCAACCCCACCGGCAGCGGTGACGGTGATGCCGGCTCCTACCTGCCGGATGCCGCTGCGGCGCCGAATTTCTACTTTTCCCGGCAGATCAACGACCAGGTCACCGTCGGCCTCGGCATCTTCGTGCCCTACGGCGCCAAGCTCGACTACGAGGAGGACTGGAGCGGCCGCTACGGCATCCAGTCGGCCAGCCTGGAGACGGTCAACTTCAACCCCAGCATCGCCTACCGCTTCAACGAGCATCACAGCATCGGCTTCGGCGTCTCGGCCCAGTACATCAAGTCGGTCCAGCGTGGGGCGGCGGATGTGAAGGGCGCGTCCCGCCAGTTGGCCGGGCAGTTCGTCGCGGCCAACCAGCAGGTCACCGAGCTGGCCGCCTCGCCCCTCGGCCAGGCCGCGATCCCATTGCTCTACGGCGTCAGCGTGCCGGAGGAAATCACCCGCTGTAATGGCCAGAGCGGCGATGCCTTCGTCGACTGCGTGGCCTCCAACTTCGCCGATAACGTGCAGGGCGACGGCTACTTCCGCGCCAAGGGCGACGACTGGGGCTTCGGCTGGAACATCGGCTACCTCTGGGAGCCCACCGAGTCGACCCGCTTCGGCATCGCCTACCGCTCCCACATCAAGCACACCCTCAAGGGCGAGTCGAAGTGGAGCTTCGCCGATGTCCAGGGCGCCGTGCCCTCGCCGACCGCGGACCTCAGCGGCGGCATCGACCTGGGTGTGATCACCCTGCCGCCCAAGGACCAGCTCGAACTGGTGCTGGACCCGGCCAACTGGGTCAACCCGGGGGATTTCGCCGCCACCCGCCTGCACCCCAACTCCAAGGCCAGCACCTCCATCGACACCCCCGAGTCGCTCTCCATCAACGCCTTCCACCAGCTCAACGACAAGGTCGCGCTGATGGCCGACGTCACCTGGACCCGCCACTCCCGGCTCGGCACCATCGGCGTCGGCCTGGACCAGGTTGCCGGCTACCCCTACTTCAACGGCGTCACCGAGGGCGACCTCAACGTCCGCCAGGACTGGAACGACACCTACAAGATCTCCCTGGGGATGAACTACCAGTACAGCGACGACCTGCTGCTGCGCACCGGCATCGCCTACGACAAGAGCCCGGTTAGCGGCGCCAGCACGCGCCACC
Organism: Pseudomonas sp. FeS53a; assembly: GCF_000931385.1. NCBI lineage: Bacteria > Pseudomonadati > Pseudomonadota > Gammaproteobacteria > Pseudomonadales > Pseudomonadaceae > Pseudomonas > Pseudomonas sp. FeS53a. Next base: position 83,033 of record NZ_JYFT01000085.1, on the reverse strand, counting down.
CCGGCTTCCCCGACGCGGATCGCTACTGGCTGTCGTTCGGCGCCAACTACCAGCTGTTCAAGGACACCTCGGTGGACCTGGCCTACAGCTTCGTGCAGTTCGACACCGGCAAGATGGACTACGCCGACAACTGCTCCCCCGCAGGCTGGGTCCCCGGCAGCGGCGGTCTCTACGTCGACAGCGGCCAGCGTTGCACCGGCAACGGGGGCAACTACAAGGGCGAGTACAAGACCCAGATCCACTTCATCGGGCTGGCCCTCAACCACACCTTCTGAGTGGGGCGATGGGCAGTGGGCAACGGCTCGTCCGGCCCGCTGCCCATCGATGACCGGGCGGGGGTACACTGCGCGCCGTTTCCGCACAGCCCTGGTTTCCCGCCTTCCATGACCCACGCCGTCTTCCGCTTGCGCGCCGAATGCCTGGCCCGCGCCACCCGCCCGTTCGTTGCCCGCGGCTCCCGCGCCCCCCGCTGTCCGCGTTGCCGGGTGATTCCCGCCTACTGCTTCTGCGACCAGCGTCCGCAGGTGCCGGCCAACGCCGGGATGTGCCTGTTCATGTACTACTCGGAGCCGCTCAAACCGAGCAACACCGGCTGGCTGATCGCCGACGTGGTGGCCGATACCGCCGCCTTCGAATGGTCGCGGATCGCCCTCGACCCGGCAGCCGAGGCCCTGCTGAACGATCCCCAGTGGCAGCCGTACGTGGTGTTCCCGGGGGAATACGCCGAGCCGGAGCGGGTGGTGGAGGAGGTGGCGGTCGAGCCAGGCAAGCGACCGCTGTTCATCCTGCTGGATGCAACCTGGACGGAGGCTCGCAAGATGTTCCGCAAGAGCCCGTACCTGGACCGTTTCCCGGTGCTGAGCCTGCGCCCGGAGCAGATCTCCCGCTACCGCCTGCGCCGCTCCAAGCGTGACGAGCACCTGTGCACGGCCGAGGTGGCCGCGCTGTGCCTGGAACTGGGCGGTGACTCACAGGCCGCTGGCGCGCTGGATGCGTACCTGGACCTGTTCACCGAACGTTACCTGGGCGCCAAGCATGCCCTGCCGCTGGACCTGGAGAGCCCGGCGCACCAGGCGCTGCGCCCTTACCTCTGAGCCTCGTGGCGCTGCGGCCAGAGCTGCGCCACCAGCATGCCGACGAACATCAGCGCACAGCCCAGGTAGCCCCGCGCATGCAGGGACTCACTGAGCATGAGGGCGCCGGCGATGGCGGCGAACACCGCCTCCAGGGAAAGGATGATGGCCGCGTGGGACGCAATCGCGTGCTTCTGCGCCACCACCTGCAGGGTGTAGCCGATGGCCACGGCGATCACCCCGCCATAGAGGATGGCCGGGCCGGCCGAGACGATGGCGTCCAGGCGGATGTCTTCCAGCACCAGGGCCAGGGCCAGGCTGATCACCGCGCAGGTGATGAACTGCAGGATGGCCAGTCGCACCGGGTCGTGGCGGCTGGCGAAGAACCCCACCAGCAGCACGTGCACACCCCAGACCACCGCACCCGCCAGTTGCAGCCAGTCGCCGCGCGCCACCTGGAAGTTGTCACCGACGCTGAGCAGGAACATGCCGCCCACCGCCAGCAGCGCGCCGATCCAGGTGCCCATGCCGGTGCGATGGCCCAGCAACAGCCCCAGCAGCGGCACGATGATCACGTACAGGCCGGTGATGAAGCCGGAGTTGGTCACGCTGGTGAACAGCAGGCCCACCTGCTGCAGGTTGATACCCAGGGACAGGGCCAGCCCCATCAGCACACCGCCCAGCAGCAGGCCCCGGTTCATCGGCTCATGGTGTTCGCCACGTGGCAGCAGGTAGAGCAGCGGCAGCAGCACCAGGGCACCGAGTCCGAAGCGCAGGCCGGTATAGAGGAAGGGGCCGATGGCATCCATGCCGAGCCGTTGTGCCACGAACGCAGCGCCCCAGATGGCGGCGGTGATCAGCATCAGGATGTCGGCGCGCAGGGCTTGGCTTCGCATGGGACTTCTCGGCAGTCAAAAGGCCAAGACTCTGACGCAAAGATGGCCGCTTGACCACCCCGCCGAGGGTCGGCATGCTGGGCGCCGCTCCACGGCCGCCCATTAGCCGCCAGGGCCCTCCAATCGCCGCCAGGGTGGTGGGGCCCGCCAGAAAAGGACCCCTCGATGGCCGCTTACGACATCCTCATCGCCGACGATCACCCGCTGTTTCGCAGCGCCCTGCACCAGGCTCTGACCCTGGGGCTGGGCCAGGATGTGAGTCTGGTGGAAGTGGCCAGCATTGCCGAACTCGAGGAGCGCCTGGCGCAGAAGAGTGACTGGGACCTGGTCCTGCTGGACCTGAACATGCCCGGCGCCTACGGCTTCTCCGGCCTGGTGCTGTTGCGTGGCCAGTACCCGCAGATCCCGGTGGTGATGATCTCCGCCCAGGAGGAGGCATCGGTCGTGGTGCGGGCGCGGGAGTTCGGTGCCAGCGGCTTCATTCCCAAGTCCAGCCCGCTCGAAGTCATCCAGTCGGCCGTGCGTGCCGTGCTCGATGGCGATGCCTGGTGGCCGCCGCAAGCAGACGAGGCGGTGGTCGTATCCGACGAGGCCCGTGCCGCCAGTGCCGGCCTGGCCAGCCTCACGCCCCAGCAGTTCCGCGTGCTGACCATGGTCTGCGAAGGCCTGCTGAACAAGCAGATCGCCTTCGAGCTGAATGTGTCCGAGGCCACGGTGAAGGCCCACGTCACCGCCATCTTCCGCAAGCTCGGCGTGCGGACCCGTACCCAGGCCGCCTTGCTGCTGCAACAGATGGAATCGATTCCGCCAGCCTGACGCCGGCCTTTTCACGCAAATTTTAGACGCGCCGCGCTAGGCTGCGCGCTCCTTTCAAACAGCCAGCCTTCCCATGTCGCCATTCAAAGGCCAGACCGGCCTCAAACGTATCCTCAACGCCGCCGGCTATTCCTTCGATGGCCTGCGTGCCGCCTTCACCGGTGAAGCCGCGTTCCGCCAGCTGGTGCTGCTCAACGTCGTGCTGATTCCGGTGGCGTTCTTCTTCGATGTCAGCCGCGGCGAGCGGGCGCTGATGATCGGCGTGTGCCTGCTGGCCCTGATCGTCGAGCTGCTCAACTCGGCGGTGGAGGCGGCCATCGACCGCATCTCCCTGGACCGCCACCCGCTGTCCAAGAACGCCAAGGACATGGGCAGCGCCGCCCAGTTCGTCGCCCTGACGCTCATCGGTTCGGTCTGGGCCACCATCCTGCTGGGTTGATCAGGGGATCTCGGGCAGCACGATCTCGTCGCTGCGCCGTACCCCCACCGTGAGTTCGCGGCACTGTTCGAGGAACTCGCGCATGGCCGCCGTCTGGTACTTCTGCCGGTGCCAGATGAAATAGAACTGCCGACGCAGGTCGATCCCCGGGGTTTCCAGCGGCACCAGGCTGCCCCGGCGGAAGGCATCGCGCAGCGCCAGGCGCGAGATGCAGCTGATGCCCAATCCCGACTCCACCGCGCGCTTGATCGCTTCGGTGTGCTCCAGCTCCAGGCGGATGTTCAGTGGCACCGGGTGATGACGCATGGCCTGGTCGAAGGTCAGGCGCGTGCCGGAGCCCTGCTCGCGGAGGATCCACGCCTCCCGGCACAGCTCGTCCAGGCTCACCGGCTGCTGCTGGGCCAGGCGATGGCCGGGGGCGCAGAACACCACCAGTTCGTCCTCCACCCAAGGCAGGACCTCGATGTCCGGGTGCTGGCAATCGCCTTCGATTAGACCCAGATCAAGTTCGTAGTGGGCGATCTGCTGGACGATATTCGCCGTGTTCTGCACGTGCAGGCTCACCTGGCACTCCGGGTGGCGTTGCATGAAGCTGCCGATCAGCAGGGTCGCCAGGTAGTTGCCCACCGTCAGGGTGGCGCCCACCGCCAACGAACCGAAGCCGCTTTTGCCGTTGAGCAGGTCCTCGATCTCCCGGGCCTGATCCAGCAGGGCGACCGCCTGGGGCAGCAACTGGTGGCCCAGCGCATTGAGGCTGAGGCGCTTGCCGACACGGTCGAACAACTGGCAGCCAGACTGCCGCTCCAGCTCGGTCAGCGAGGTGCTGGCCGCCGATTGTGAAAGGGACAGCGATTCGGCTGCGCGAGAGACGCTGCCTTGCTGGGCGACGCTGACGAAAACCTGCAATTGACGGAGTGTGAAACGCATATCGATATAACCGATAACCTATATCTTGATAATCCAGTTAACAGATATTGTGGCGATCACTACAATGCCGCGCAATTGCGCCCAAGCGGCGCTGGCGACATTCCCTCTTCGGAGCTTCCGGAAACATGAGCAACTTCAACTCCGAGCGCGTCCTCAGCGTTCATCACTGGAACGACACGCTGTTCAGCTTCAAGTGCACCCGCGACCCGGGCCTGCGCTTCGAGAACGGCCAGTTCGTCATGATCGGCCTGCAGCAGCCCAACGGCCGTCCGCTCATGCGCGCCTATTCCATCGCCAGCCCGAACTGGGAAGAGCATCTGGAGTTCTTCAGCATCAAGGTGCCGGACGGCCCGCTGACCTCCCAGCTGCAGCACCTGAAGGAAGGCGACGAGATCATCATCAGCAAGAAGCCCACCGGCACCCTGGTCCTCGATGACCTGAACCCGGGCAAGCACCTCTACCTGCTGAGCACCGGCACCGGCCTCGCGCCCTTCATGAGCGTGATCCAGGACCCGGAGACCTACGAGCGCTTCGAGAAGGTCATCCTCGTGCACGGCGTGCGCTACGTGAACGAAGTGGCCTACCGCGAGTTCATCACCGAGCACCTGCCGCAGAACGAGTTCTTCGGCGAGGCGGTGAAAGAAAAGCTGATCTACTACCCCACCGTCACCCGCGAGCCCTTCGAGAACCAGGGCCGCCTGACCGACCTGATGCGCAGCGGCAAGCTGTTCCGCGACATCGGCCTGCCGCCGATCAACCCGCAGGACGACCGCGCCATGATCTGCGGCAGCCCGAGCATGCTCGACGAGACCAGCCAGGTGCTCGACAGCTTCGGCCTGAAGGTATCGCCGCGCATGCGTGAGCCGGGTGACTACCTGATCGAGCGCGCCTTCGTCGAGAAGTGATCCCGCGCCGCGCCTGACGAGAAGCCCGCCATCCGGCGGGCTTTTTCGTTTCAGCCCGGCAGGCTGAAGCGCTGGCCGGACAGGGCAGGGTGGTAGATCGGCTGGACCTTGTTCCCGGCCGGGTCCAGCAGGTGGAAGCTGTGGGTGCCGTCGCCATGGGCGAAGGGGCGGTCCAGCAGCGTGACGCCCTGGTCCTTCAGGTAGCGGTACCAGGCCTCCAGGTCTTCCAGGCTGTCCACCACGAAACCGAAATGGTCCACCGCCTGCGCGCCGTGGCTCGGCACCGTGGCGCGCCCCAGGGACAGGTTGTCGTTGCCGCAGGTGAGGTAGACCAGGTCCTCGTGGGCACGGTGCAGCACCTCCATGCCCAGCACGTCGACGTAGAAGCGCTCGCACGCCTCGAGATCTGGAACCAGCAGGGCGATGTGGCGTAGGCCGTTGAGCCGGGCAGGGCGGTTGGACATGTGACGGCACTCCTTTTTGTATACAATTTTTCGAGAATATAAGACAAAAAGGACTCACCCATGTACTGCCTGCTGCTCAAGACCCAACTGAAACCCGGAAGCCTGGAGGCCTTCATGGAAGCGATGCGCATCAATGCCGCCGCCTCGGTGCGGGATGAACCGGGTTGCCTGGTGTTCGACGTGCTGCGTGACCGCAGTGATCCGGATCGGGTGTGGCTCTACGAGGTGTACACCGACGAAGCGGCGTTCGAGGCCCACATGCGGACGCCGCACTTCCTGGCGAGCCGGCCGCTGGTGGAGCCGCTGATTCTCCGGCAGGACTGCATCGAGGCCGACGCGCTGGCCCTCAACCCCTTTCGCTGAGTCGCCTCAGGCGTCCGCTCCGCGTGCGATCTCCAGCACGCGGATGCGGCCAGCCTCGGGGTAGTGCCAGCGCACGTCCACGTCCCACAGGCGCGCGCCGTAGCGGCGCTCCGGCTGGGGTTTCTGGTAGGCCGGGCGAGGGTCCTGGGCCAGGCACTGCTCCACCAGCGCCACCAGCGGCTCACCCAGGCGCTCGCCTTCTAGCCGCGCCTGGGCCAGGGCTTCGGGCGTCCACTCCACCGGAATCAGTTCCGGCGGGGCCGCAGCGATGCCGTTGCGTGCGTCCAGCTGGCAATCGGCGTAGGGCACGTAGGGCTTGATGTCGAGCACCGGCGTCCCGTCCAGCAGGTCGATGCCCGACAGCCAGAGCCGGCCGGCTTCCACCTTGTCCAGCTTCACCACCGACTGGCCGATGCCGTTGGGGCGGTGCGTGGCGCGGCTGGCGAAGACCCCCAGGGTCTGGTTGCCGCCCAGGCGGGGCGGGCGCACCTTCAGGCGCGGTGTGTCCTCCAGCGCCTGATGGAAGAGGAACAGCAGCCACACATGGCTCACCTGCTCCAGACCGGCCACCGCCTCGCCGCCATCGAAGGGTGGCAGCAGCTCCAGCACGCCACGGGCGGCCGGGGCGAGTTGGGGCTGGCGGGGAATGGCGAATTTTTCCTTGAAGCAGGACCGCAGGATGCCGACCGGGGAAACCAGATGCTGCATGGTGTGTGACTCAGCGGCTGCGGATCGGTGCGCCCTGGGGCACCCGGCACCCGGCGTCGCGGTAGGGGCCGCTGTGGCGCACCCAGCCCTCGCCGGGTTGCACCTGGGCGCAGGTGAAGCGGCCGTCCAGCGTGCTCTGCCAGACATAGAACGGCGCCGGCGCGGCAAGGGCCGGCAGGGCAGGGAGCAGGGCGAGGCACAGCAGCAGGGCACGCATGGTGGGGTTCCGGGAAGAATGCGCGGCTACCCTAGCAGGTTGTTGAAACACTGGCCACGCCGCCGCTGCAGCGCTGAAGGCGCCCTCAAGTGGCCCATTTACTCCACCTGGACCGGGCTTTTTTCGTGCTTCGCCTTCCTGCCTGCGCCGGCCTTCGCCAGGTGCAAGCCGTGGGCGCGCGCCAGTGCGCAGCGCCCGGCTCGGGCCTCAGAGGTGGAAGCCGCCGTCGATGGGGATGATGGCGCCGGTCATGTAGGCCCCGGCGGTGCCGGCCAGGGCGATGGCCAGGGCGCTCATCTCCTCTTCGCGGCCCCAGCGCTGCATGGGGATGAGGGCAACGTCCGCCGCCAGGGCATCGTCGTCCTGGGCGATGAAGCGGGTCATCTTGCTCGGGAAGCGGCCGGGGGCGATGACGTTGACGTTGATGTGTTCCTTCACCAGCTCATGGGCCAGCATGCGCGACAGCTGGTGCAGGGCGGCTTTGCTGGGGCCGTAGGCGTAGGCCTGCTCGCCCATGGCGGTGATCCCCGCCACCGAGCCGATGTTGATGACCCGCGCCGGGCTGGCCGCGGTGCCGGCCTTGCGCAGCAGCGGCAGCAACTGCTGGATGCAGCTGAAGACGGCCGTCACGTTGAGCTGCATGACCTTCTCCCAGCCCTTGACCGGGTAGCTTTCCAGCGGCGCGCCCCAGGTGGTGCCGGCGTTGTTGACGAGGATGTCCAGCTGCCCGACCTGCCCGCCCAGGGTTTCGGCCAGGGCACGCGCGCCTTGTTCGCTGGAGAGGTCCGCCGCCAGCCCGACGCATTCGCCGAAGGCCGAGAGTTCGGTGGCGGCTTCCGCGCACGCCTCGGCATTGCGGGCGCAGATGAACACGCGGGCGCCGGCTTCCAGCAGGCCCTGGGCGATCATCCGGCCGATGCCGCGGGTGCCGCCGGTGACCAGTGCCGTGCGGCCTTTCAGGCTGAAGTACTTCTCCATGGGGTGAGCCTCGTCAGTGGGTGAGGGCCTTACCCTAGCCGCTGGTGGGCGGCGGCAGAGCCATCATCGAGACGGGGAATGCACGGCCATTCCAGCCCCCATGGAAACGAAAACGCCGCGAGCCCTGGGGACGTCGCGGCGTTCGTCAGCCGATCGCGGGGGTCAGATGCACTCGGCCCACAGGTCGTACTCGTCGGCGTCCACCACCCGCACGCGGACCTTCTCGCCCGGCTTCAGGTTGGGGTTGTCGATGAACACGCTGCCGTCGATCTCCGGGGCATCGGCCCAGGAACGGGCCACGGCGCCCTCGTGGTCCACCTCGTCCACCAGCACGTCCATCTCCTGGCCGATCTTGCGCTGCAGGCGGGCAGCGGAGATGGCCTGCTGGTGCGCCATGAAGCGGTCCCAGCGGTCCTGCTTGATGTCGTCCGGCACCGGCTCCAGGCCCAGGTCGTTGGCCGGGGCGCCGTCCACCGGGGAGTACTGGAAGCAGCCGACGCGGTCCAGCTGAGCTTCGGTCAGCCAGTCCAGCAGGTACTGGAAGTCCTCTTCGGTCTCGCCGGGGAAGCCGACGATGAAGGTGGAGCGGATGGTCAGCTCGGGGCAGATCTCGCGCCACTTCTTGATGCGGGCCAGGGTCTTGTCCTCGAAGGCCGGGCGCTTCATGGCCTTGAGCACGTTCGGGCTGGCGTGCTGGAAGGGGATGTCCAGGTAGGGCAGCAGCTTGCCGGCGGCCATCAGCGGGATCACGTCGTCCACGTTCGGGTACGGGTACACGTAGTGCAGGCGCACCCACACGCCCATGGCCGAGAGCGCCTCGCACAGCTCCAGCATGCGGGTCTTCACCGGCTGGCCGTTCCAGAAGTCCAGCTTGTACTTGAGGTCCACGCCGTAGGCGCTGGTGTCCTGGGAGATCACCAGCAGTTCCTTCACACCGGCCTTCACCAGGCGCTCGGCCTCGGAGAGCACGTCACCCACCGGGCGGCTGACCAGCTTGCCGCGCATGGAGGGGATGATGCAGAAGCTGCAGCTGTGGTTGCAGCCTTCGGAAATCTTCAGGTAGGCGTAGTGGCGCGGAGTCAGCTTGATGCCCTGGGGCGGAACCAGGTCGATCAGCGGGTTGTGCTCGGTCTTCGGTGGCACCACTTCGTGCACGGCGTTGACCACCTGCTCGTACTGCTGCGGGCCGGTCACGGCCAGCACGCTCGGGTGCACGTCACGGATGCTGTCCTCGGCCACGCCCATGCAGCCGGTGACGATCACCTTGCCGTTCTCCGAGAGCGCCTCGCCGATGGCGTCCAGGGACTCGGCCTTGGCGCTGTCGATGAACCCGCAGGTGTTGACCACCACGACGTCGGCGTCCTGGTAGGTCGGAACGATCTCGTAACCCTCCATGCGCAGCTGGGTGAGGATGCGCTCGGAGTCGACGGTCGCCTTGGGGCAGCCGAGGGAGATGAATCCGACTTTGGGTGTTGCGGTGGACATGGGGGCTAACCTCGGAAGGGCACCTTGGGGGCGCCTCTGATCAAAAAGTGCGCAATTCTAGCGGCGGCCTACACACTTGAACAGCCTCTCCGAGGCAAGTCGTCGCAGGTGCATGCCCAGGCCCTGCCAGCGGGCGTCCCGGGGAATACGGCCTATAGTCAGCGGGAATGAAAATGACCGGCTCTTGCAACCCGATTGGGGTGAGAGCAGGATGCGCCGAATTTTGTCTGAGGGATTTTGTTACATGTCCGATGCAAGCACCGGGACCGCTGAGCAGGAACAACACCCCCACTCGAGCTCCGCCGTCGGCCTGATGGTCGGCGCCGTCGGGGTGTGCTACGGCGATATCGGCACCAGCCCGCTGTACACCCTCAAGGAAGTCTTCATCGGCGGCTATGGCGTGCAGGCCAACCACGATGGCGTGCTCGGCGTGCTGTCGCTGATCTTCTGGTCGTTGATCTGGGTGGTCTCGATCAAGTACGTGATCTTCGTCCTGCGGGCCGACAACGAAGGCGAGGGCGGCGTCATGGCGCTTTCGGCGCTGGCCCGTCGTGCCGCCACCGGGCGTCGCCGCCTGCAGGCCATGGTGGTGGCGGCCGGCCTGATCGGCGCCGCGCTGTTCTACGGCGACAGCATGATCACCCCGGCCATCTCGGTGCTCTCTGCCATCGAGGGTCTGGAGATCGCCTTCGACGGCCTTGAGCACTGGGTGGTGCCGCTGTCGCTGGTGGTGCTGGTGGGCCTGTTCCTGATCCAGAAGCACGGTACGGCGCGCATCGGCATCCTCTTCGGGCCGGTGATGGTGGCCTGGTTCCTGGCGCTGACCGCCCTGGGCATCTACGGCGTCGCCCAGCAGCCGGAAGTGCTCAAGGCGATGAACCCGGCCTGGGCGGTGAACTTCTTCATCTCCCACCCGGGCATCGGCGTGGCCATTCTCGGCGCCACGGTGCTGGCGCTGACCGGTGCCGAAGCGCTCTACGCCGACATGGGCCACTTCGGCCGCAAGCCCATTGCCCGCGCCTGGTTCGCCCTGGTGCTGCCGGCGCTGGTGCTGAACTACTTCGGCCAGGGCGCGACCATCCTGGTCAACCCGGAAGCCGCGCGTAACCCCTTCTACCTGACGGCGCCCGGCTGGGCGCTGCTGCCGATGGTCGCGCTGTCCACGGCCGCCACCGTCATCGCCTCCCAGGCGGTGATCTCCGGTGCCTTCTCCCTGACCCGCCAGGCCATCCAGCTGGGCTACGTGCCGCGCATGTTCATCCAGCACACCTCCAGCCAGGAGCAGGGGCAGATCTACATCGCCGCCGTGAACTGGGCGCTGATGGTGGGCGTGGTGCTGCTGGTGCTGGGCTTCGAGTCTTCTGCGGCCCTGGCCTCGGCCTACGGCGTGGCGGTGACAGGCACCATGCTGATGACCACGCTGCTGATGGGCGTGGTGATCTGGCTGCTGTGGAAATGGCCGATGTGGATGGCCATTCCGTTCTTCCTGATGATGCTGCTGGTGGACAGCCTGTTCTTCGCCGCCAACCTGCCCAAGGTCATCCAGGGCGGTGCCTTCCCGGTGATCGCCGGCATCGCGCTGTTCATCCTGATGACCACCTGGAAGCGCGGCCGCCAGCTGCTGGTGGAGCGCCTCGACGAGGGTTCGCTGCCGCTGCCGCTGTTCATCGCCAGCATCCGCTCGCAGCCGCCGCACCGCGTGCAGGGCACGGCGGTGTTCCTCACCGCCCGCTCCGATGCGGTGCCCCATGCGCTGCTGCACAACCTGCTGCACAACCAGGTGCTGCACGAGCAGGTGGTGCTGCTCACGGTGGTCAACGAAGACAGCCCGCGGGTGGCGCCGGAGCGGCGCTTCGAGGTGGACGCCTATGGCGAGGGCTTCTTCCGGGTGCTGCTGCATTTCGGCTTCATCGAGGATCCGGACATTCCCCAGGCGCTCAAGCTGTGCCACCTCAACGACCTGGACTTCAGCCCGATGCGCACCACCTACTTCCTCAGTCGCGAGACGGTGATCCCCTCCAAGCTGATCGGCATGGCGCTGTGGCGCGAGGCGCTGTTCGCCTTCCTGCTGAAGAATGCCAACGGCAACCTGCGCTACTTCAACCTGCCGCTGAACCGGGTGATCGAGCTGGGTACCCAGGTGGAGATCTAGCCGACGACGAGGTTCGCCACAACGAAAAAGCCCGGGCATGGCCCGGGCTTTTTCATGGGGTGACGATCAGCCGCGGCCGGGCAGCATGCGCCGCACGGTGTCGTCCTTGCTGATGAAGTGGTGGAACAGCGCGGCCACCGCGTGCAGGCCGATCAGCCAGTAACCGAGAACGGCCACGGTCTCGTGCACTTCCTTGATCTGCCCGGCGAGGTCGGGGTTCTTGCCGATCAGCGGCGGCAGTTCCAGGCCGAAGAAGGGGATCGGCTTGCCGGCGGCGCTGAGGATCAGCCAGCCGGCGAACGGCAGGCCCAGCATCAGGCCGTACAGCGCCAGGTGCATCAGCTTCGCCAGGGCGTTCTGCCAGGCCGGCGGGTTGGGGGTGATCGGCGGGGTGGGCGAGAGGAAGCGTGCGGCGATGCGCACGAACACCAGGGCGAATACCGAAAGGCCCAGCATGAAGTGCCATTGCTTGAGCAGTTCGCGGGTCTCGCTGCCTTTGGGGAAGTTGCCCTTCAGCTCGATGGTGGCGTAGACGGCGGCGATCAGCAGCAGCATCAGCCAGTGCATGGCGATGGAAAGTTTCCCGTAGCGGGAGGTCTGGGTGGTCATCACGGCTCCTTGTTGTCCCGCATCGTGGTGGCGGGCTTGTCCTCAGCTTAGCGGCTGGGCCTTAAGTGAAAATGAAGCAGGTCAAAGAACGGGGGATTCGCCGCCCCTGGGCGGGGCGGCGGAGGGCTCAGGGCTTGGCCTGGCGCTTGGCGATGGCCTTGACCAGGCGCTCGGCCAGGGCCGGGTAGTTTTCGTCGTAGTGGTGACCGCCGGGCAGGCCCAGCACTTCGCCGATGGCGCCGGGCTGGGTGCAGCCGCTGTCCTTGGCTTCGTCCTTGCCGTACACGCAGAGCACCTTCTCCGGTGGCAGCTTGGCCAGTTCCGGGCCGGTGGCCGCTTCCTGGCCGGCCTTGCCCAGCCAGCCCTGCACTTCGATCTCGAAGCTGCCGCTGCGGGCCAGGGCCAGCAGCAGGATGGCGTCCACCTGCTGCTGGTCGGCCTTGGGCAGGCGGTTGTAGAAGGCCGGCAACACGTCGGCGCCGAAGGAGTAGCCCGCCAGGACGAAGCGCTTGGCACCCCATTGCTCGCGGTAGCGCTTCATCAGGCGGCTGAGGTCGGCTGCGCCCTGCTCGGGGCTCTTGTGCTGCCAGAAATAGCGCAGCGCGTCGATGCCGACCACGGAGTGATCGAGCTTGGCCATCTCTTCGGCCACGGCGCGATCCAGGTCGCGCCAGCCGCCGTCGCCGGAATAGAACAGGGTGACGGTGTCGGAGGGATGGTCCGCCGGCACTTCCACCACCGGCATCTGGCTGCCGCCGCCTTCCAGCAGGCTGCGCAGGCGCTCGTTGAGCAGCTCGGGCAGGCTGGTGTCGTAGTCGCTGATGCCGGTATCGGCGTTGGCCTGGTCACGGGCGAAGGCCGCGCTGGGGTCGTCCGGGTTGTCGTTCCAGGCGATGGTCCAGTGGCCGTGGGGCGCTGCCTTGGGCAGCGGGGCGCTGCAATCGGGCTGGTCGAGGCTGAAGTCGATGGATAGGGCGCGGGCCTGGTCGTTGCCCTGGCCGGCCAGCCAGCGCCAGGCGAAGGCTGCACCCGGCCCGATGCCGGCCACCAGGGTCGGGTCGCCTTCCAGCACGGTGCGGGCCAGGCCCAGCAGGTGCTGCTGGGCATCGCAGTTGTCAGCGGGCAGTTGCAGCTGGACGAGGCGTGCGCCGCCGTCCTGGGCCAGGGTCAGCAACTGGGCCTCGTTCAGCTGTTGCTTGGCGTCCACCACCAGCAGCACGCGGGCACGGGTCTCGCCCGGGGGCAGGGCGATGGTGGCGCGGCTGCCGTCGGCCAGGGTGCGTTGTTCCACCCGGGCTTGCGGCGAGGGGCGGCCCCACAGCAGCAAGGCGGTGCCCACCACGAGCACGAGGAAGATGATCAGCAGGCGGTGCCAGTGGCGTTTGAGCATGGGTCCCTCAGCGTTTGACCAGTCCAGTGAAGCCGCCCGCGATCAGGGCTGCGGTGTCGGCCAGTGCCACCAGGGGGTCAAGGCCCGGCGGTACGGCCATGTAGCGGGGCTCCCAGTCCGGCTGGAACTTGTCCTTGAAGCGGCGCAGCCCCTGGAAGTTGTAGAACTGCTCGCCACGGCGGAACACCAGGGCGCCGAGGCGCTGGGTCAACGGCGCGCCGCGACGGGGCTGCAGGCCGGCCAACGGCACCATGCCGAGGCTGAAGCGCTCCACGCCCCGCTCCTTGAAGTGCAGCAGCAGGTTGAGCATGAGGAATTCCATGGTCAGCTTCGGCGCTTCCGGGTGCACCCGCATCAGATCCAGGCTGGCCAGTTCCTGGCTGTCGGTCTCCAGCAGGTTGGCAAAGGCCATGGGGCGGCCTTCGAAGGACACCACGGCGATGCGGAAGTACTTCAGGTAGTCCGGGTCGAAGCGGCCCAGGGAGAAGCCTTTCTCGCGCACGTTCTTGCCCTGCATCCAGGCATCGGAGATTTCCCGCAGCGCTTCGATGGGCGCTTCGCCCGCTTCGTGGAAGGCCAGGGTCAGGCCGTCGCGCTGGCCCCGGCTGAGGGTGTAGCGCAGGTCCTTCATGGCCTTGTTCTTGGCGTCCAGGTCGAAGCGGCGCAGGTCCACGCGGGCCTCCTCGCCGAGCTTCAGGGCGCTGAGGCCGATGTCCATGTAGTAGGGCAGGTTCTCCGCGCGCACCTGGTAGAACACCGGGCGGGCGTGGTGCACGTCGCACAGGTCGCGGAACTGCCAGATCAGCTCGGCGCGGTGGTTGGCCTTGCCGATGGGGTCGAATAGCGCCACCAGGCTGCGGCCACGGCGGGCGAACATCAGGAAGGCGTCTTCCTCCGGGTGGAACAGCAGGGCCTTGTCGCCGGTCAGCACCAGGCCGCCATCGGGCTGGGCGGAGCCACGGACGATGCGCGCTGCCTTCAGCAGCTCTTCCTCGGTGGGTTCGTGGATCACCAGGGGCACCGGACGCAGCAGCCACACCAGGCCCAGGCCGGCCAGCAGCAGGCCGCTGGCCAGGGCGGCGCGCAGGGTGCGCGGCGCGTCGGCGTCCACGGCGAACTGCCAGAACAGCTCGCGGCTGTAGGGCACGTCCTGGTAGGCGAAGAACATCAGCCAGATCGACGCAGCCAGCACGCAGGCGGCCGCACCGAGGTTCACCGGGGAGAACGGCACCTCCAGCAGGCGGCTGGGGCGGTAGAAGGCGCTGCGGAACATCGCCAGCAGCGAGGCGGTCAGCAGCAGCAGGGTGGCCTCTTCCCAGTCCACGCCCTTGAGCATCGACAGCACCGCGCCGGTCACCAGCAGCACCAGGGTCAGTGCCCAGGCTGCCGACAGCCGCCGGCGCAGCCCGTGGGCGAGCAGCAGGCAGAGCACGCCCACCAGGCTGGCGGCCAGGTGCGAGGCGTCGATCAGGCGGTGGGGGATGAGGAAGCTGAGGTCGTCCAGGCGGGTGTCGATGGCCGGGGTGGCGCCGGAGAACAGCAGCACCACGCCGGAGAGGAACACCATCAACGACAGCACCGGCGCCGCGAGGCCCGAGGCACTGCGCATGGCCTGGCGGCCAGCCGGCAGGAAGCGCTGGGCTTCGTTCACCAGCAGCAGCATGCAAGCGACTACCAGCGGCAGCCCCACATAAATGAGGCGATAGAGCAGCAGCGCAGCGGCCAGCGGGGCTGCACCGAGCTGGCCGGCGAAGGCGGCCAGCAGCACCGCTTCGAACACGCCGACGCCACCGGGCACGTGGCTGAGTACGCCGGCCGCCAGGGCCAGCAGGTACACCAGCATGAAGGCGCCCAAGGGCGGGGCCTCCGGCAGCAGCAGGTAGAGCACGCTGGCGGCTGCGCAGACGTCCACCAGGGTGATCAGCAATTGCAGGCCCGACAGGCCCAGGCCGGGCAGGCGCACGCCACGGCCCAGCAGGCGCACGCTGATGCAGCCGGGCACCGGGGCTTCGGGTTCGCGCAGGCGCGAGAACCAGAACACCGCCAGCAGGGTGAGGCCGAGTACGGCGCCGGCGATCAGCGCCACCATCGAGGGCGGCAAGCGCAGCGCCTGGGAGGCCGCGTCCAGGTTGCTCAGCGCGGCAACGGCTGCCAGCGGTGGCAGGGCCGAGCCCAGCGCCAGGCTGGCGAACACCGTGACCCGGGCGATATCGGGCGCACTGACGTTGTCGCGGCTATAGAGGCGGTAGCGCACCGAGCCGCCGGTGACCACCGAGAGGCCGATGGCATTGCCGATGGCCGAGGCACAGAAGCTGCCCAGGGCCATGCGTGGCAGTGGGATGCGCACGCCGGCGAAGCGCAGGCCGGACCACTCGTAGCCCACCAGGGCCATGAAGCTCACCGCCGTGGCGCCGACGGCCGCCAGCAGGCTGCTCACCGGCACGTCGTGCAGGGCACCGCGCAGGGCGTTGGGGTCGAGTTCGCGCAGCAGGTGCCAGCAGGCCACCAGGCCGATGGTGAAGAGAAGGAGGGTAAAGGCCAGCCCCAGGGGTTGCCGGTAGGCACTCAGGCGGTCGAGCCAGCGCAACTGGTTGGCGTCGACCGGTTGCTCGTCATCAGGCAGGGCGGATTCGTCGGGTGTAGCGGGGCTGGCGCGCATCGAGCACCTCATGGAAATTTGCGCCACAGGATGTGGGCTGGACGTTCAAGTTCCAAGCCCCGGCGTGCAATTTTTCCCTGGCGCTCCTGGCGGTAGAGGAAAACACCCCACAAAAGAAAAGGCCACTCGTTTGAGTGGCCTTTCTTTGTTTGGTTGCGGGAGCTGGATTTGAACCAACGACCTTCGGGTTATGAGCCCGACGAGCTACCAGACTGCTCCATCCCGCGTCTGTGGGTCGGCATTCTAGCGATTAATCTGGCCCTGTCAACAACTGATTTCTGAAAAAGTGGTTTTTCATCAGAAACTTAGCGCGTCGAAACGGCGCCATCCCCCGTGGTACATGGCCTGCAGCCGGGAGAATTGTTTACTCAAGGGGGTAGGAAAGACCTCGAGGCCGGTACGGGGTAGGGACCGGCCTCGAGGGTGCCGGTCCTTCCATTACCAGGCACCCGAGCAGGCTAGCGGGAGGCTGGCTGGGAAAGTTGTCAGAAAAGGGTAGGAGATTTCTGATTGGCGATCCGGGCGTTGAAGCGTGTCCGGCGGTGGGGATACTGGCCGGGCGGTCGTACCCGGTACGGCCGTCGCCTCTCCCGGCGAGCCCCACTCCTTGAGTGGGGCTTTTTTCGTCAGGGTTGGCGGTTCTTGCCCAGCCCGACTGCGTAATCGTTCCGGAGGACTCCTCATGCTCGATGCGATCCGTCGCACCATCCTGCACCCTGCATTGGCCCTGCTGCCCGAATCCCTGTCCGGGCGCGAGGCGGAGGTGCTGCTGCTGGCCAGCGGCCTGGCCGCCAGTGGCTTCCAGACCCGGCGGGATGCCCGTGGCCCGGGCCGGGGTTACTGGCGGGCCTTGCCCGACGGGGTGATGGTCGGTGGCGTGCTGCGGGCTGCGCAGACCCGCGACCTGGCCGTGGCGGTGTGCGATGCCCGGCAGGTGCCGCCGATTGCCGAGCGGGTCTACAGCGCGCTGGAGCATGACGATGTGCTCGCCGCTGCCCTGGCGCGCCTGCTGTTATGGAGCGACCCGGCCGGCCTGCCATCGCTCGGCGATGAGGCCGGCACCTGGGCCTGCTACCAGCGCCACTGGGCCGTCGACGAGGCGGCTCGCCGGGACTGGCCCGCCCATTACCAGCGCGCGCTGGCTGCCTGCCCTGCCTGACCCCGCCGGCCCGGCCCTCACGTGGCCGGGCCGCCTTGCCGCGAATCCGCTAGAATCCGCCTCCCTTCATATATGCGTGCGCCCCGTCTGCGCAGCCGTGACCCGTGCCGCCTCCATGAGCCAGCGGAAGATCATCCACATCGATTGCGACTGCTTCTACGCCTCCATCGAGATGCGTGACGACCCCAGCCTCGTGGGGCGGCCGCTGGCCGTTGGCGGCTCGGCGGATCGTCGCGGGGTGATCGCCACCTGCAACTACGAGGCGCGGGCCTACGGCGTGCGCTCGGCGATGTCCTCGCGCCACGCGCTGAAGCTCTGCCCGGACCTGCTGATCGTCAAGCCGCGCTTCGAGGCCTACCGCGAAGCCTCGAAGGCCATCCACGGCATCCTCCGGGACTACACCGAGCGCATCGAGCCGCTGTCCCTGGATGAGGCCTACCTCGACGTCACCGACAGCCCGCACTTCAGCGGCAGCGCCACCCGCATCGCCCAGGACATCCGCCGGCGGGTCTGGCAGGAGCTGCGCATCACCGTCTCCGCCGGGGTGGCGCCGAACAAGTTCCTCGCCAAGATCGCCAGCGACTGGCGCAAGCCCGATGGCCTGTTCGTCATCACTCCGGACCAGGTGGAGGCGTTCGTCGCCGAGCTGCCGGTGGCGAAGCTGCATGGAGTGGGCAAGGTCACGGCCGACAAGCTCGGGCGCCTCGGCGTGCACCTCTGCTCGGACCTGCGGGAATGGAGCCTGACGGCACTGGCGCGGGAGTTCGGCAGCTTCGGCGAGCGCCTCTACAACCTGGCGCGTGGGCACGACGAGCGCCCGGTGCAGGTGGACAGCCGGCGCCAGTCATTGAGCGTGGAGAACACCTACGACCATGACCTGCCGGACCTGGCGGCCTGCCTGGAGCGCCTGCCGGCACTGCATGAGGAGCTGGAACGGCGCCTGGCGCGGCTGGATGCCAGCTACCGGCCGGACAAGCCGTTCGTGAAGCTGAAGTTCCTCGATTTCACCCAGACCACCCTGGAGCAGGCGGGGGCCGGGCGGGACCTGGACAGCTATCGGTTGTTGCTGGGCGCCGCCTTCGCGCGGGGCGAGCGCCCGGTGCGGCTGATCGGCATCGGCGTGCGCCTGCAGGACCTGCGCGGCGCCGCCGAACAGCTCAGCCTGTTCTGACGCCGACTCAGCGCTCCGGCCAGAGGCGCAGGGCCTTGCCTTCGGCCGGCCACAGGCGCAGTTGCTCGGTGGCCGAGAAGTCCCAGCGCTGCACGTTGGGGAGGAAGTCCAGGAAGCGCTGTTCCTGTTCCATCAGGGCTGGGGCACAGGCCTTGCGGGTGCTGCCCACCGGACCGAAGCTCAGGCGCTCGCCCTCCAGGGTGTAGGGGGCGAACCAGTGGTTGCAGCCGGCATTGCCGTAGGCGCGGCCATCGTGGCCCAGGGTCAGCGTCAGGTGGCTGCGGTCGATCAGCGGGCGCTCACCGATCCACTCCACCTGGTAGGTACGTTCGGTTTCCAGGGTGGGGCCTTCGGTGGCGCAGCCGGCGAGGGTGGCGCCGACCAGGGCCAGCGGCAGGGCGAGTCGTTTCATCACACGGTCTCCTGGCAGGTGGGGCAGAGGTGGCGACCGTCACGCTTGGCCCAGCCCAGCTCGGCGATGCGCGCTTCGGCGGCGGGTGTCTCGGCGGGCTTGCCCAGGCTGGCGTCCACGGCGAATTCGAAGTCCAGGCGCTTGCCGCAGGCGTCGCAGTCGACCTTCCACTGCAGGATCGACAGCTCCTTGAACGCCGGCCCCTTGGCCACGGCCAGCCACTGGCCGGGCGGGTTGATCAGGTGGCGGACCTTCTCCACCTCCAGGCGCATGGACAGCTCGCGGCTGCCGCGCAGGGTGACCAGCAGGGTGTCGCCATCCTTCACCGAGCCACCGACCCCGGTGACCTGGTAGCGGCCCGGCGCGAGGGCGCGGCATTCGTTGAGGGTGTGGGCGGGGTTGAGCAGGGTGTAGCGGAAATCGTGTTCGGCCATGGGTCCTCCGGAATCGACGCGCATGCTAACAGACTAGGCGTCTTCATCGGATTGCGAAGGCGCGCCAGGGCGCCTTCGCAAAGGCTCAGGCTTCGACCCGGTTCACCGGCGCGCCGCTGGCCCAGGCGCTGATGTTGTCCAGGGTGGTGCGGGCGATGGCGGCCAGGGCCTCGCGGGTGAGGAAGGCCTGGTGGGCGGTGACGATCACGTTGGGGAAGGTCAGCAGCCGGGCCAGCACATCGTCCTGCAGCGGCAGGTCGGAGCGGTCCTCGAAGAACAGGTTGGCTTCCTCTTCATAGACATCCAGGCCCAGGTAGCCCAGTTGGCCGCTCTTCAGCGCCTCGATCAGCGCCGGTGTCTCCACCAGCGCGCCGCGCCCGGTGTTGATCAGCATGGCGCCGCGCTTCATGCGTTGCAGGCTGTGGCTGTTGACCAGGTAGCGGGTGCCGTCGTTCAGCGGGCAGTGCAGGCTGACGATGTCGCTCTCGGCCAGCAGCTCGTCCAGGGGCACGTAGCGCCCGCCCAGGGCTTCCACCGCCGGGTTGGGGTACGGGTCGTAGGCCAGCAGGGCGCAGCCGAAGCCGGCCATGATGCGGGCGAACACCTCGCCGATCTGCCCGGTGCCCACTACCCCGACGCGCTTGCCCACCAGGTCGAAGCCGGTCAGCCCGTGGAGGCTGAAATCGCCCTCGCGGGTGCGGTTGTAGGCGCGGTGCAGGCGCCGGTTCAAGGCCAGGACCAGCGCCACCGCATGCTCGGCGACGGCGTGGGGCGAGTAGGCCGGCACCCGCACAACCGTGAGCCCCAGCTGCTGGGCAGCGTGCAGGTCGACGTGGTTGTAGCCGGCCGAGCGCAGGGCGATCAGCTGGGTGCCGCCCTCGGCCAGGCACTCCAGCACCGGGGCGGAAAGGTCGTCGTTGATGAAGGCACAGACCACCGCGTGGCCCTGGGCCAGGGCAGCGGTGTCCAGGGTCAGGCGGGCGGGCTGGAAGTGCAGGTCGAGGTCGGACGAACAGGCCAGGAAGCTGTCGCGGTCGTAGGTCTGGGTGCTGAACAGGATGGTTCGCATGGGCGCTCCTTTATAGGTGCCCGGAGTCTAGGAATCCCTTCCCGCCGGGGCCTTGCCTCAGGTCAGCTCAGCCGGCCTCGGCCGCCAGGCGCTCGATGGCGCGGTCCAGGTCGTCCAGGGCTTCGCGGCTGGCCGGGTCATTCTTCTTCAGCAGGGTCTCGCTGCGCTGGCAGGCGGCCCGCAGCTGGGGCACGCCGCAGTAGCGCGTCGCGCCATGCAGGCGGTGCACCCGCTCCAGCAGCGTGGCGCGATCATCCGCCTCCAGCGCCTGGCGGATGGCCTGGCGGTCGGCGTCCAGGGAGGCCAGCAGCATGCCCAGCATGTCGGCGGCGAGTTCGGCCTTGCCGGCGGCCAGGCGCAGGCCTTCCTCCGGGTCCAGCACCGCTGGCTCCTCCTGGGGCGCGGCGGGCTCGGCGGGGCGCTCCGCCACCGGGCCCTGGAGCGCCAGGCCGGTCCACTTCAGCACCACCTGGGCCAGTTGGCGCTCGCCGATGGGTTTGGTCAGGTAGTCGTCCATGCCGCCCTGCAACAGGGCGCGCTTCTCGTTGGCCAGGGCGTGGGCGGTGAGGGCGACGATGGGCACCGGGCTGGTCTCGTGGTTGGCCTCCAGGCGGCGGATTTCCTCCGTGGCCTGGCGCCCGTCCATGCCGGGCATCTGCACGTCCATCAGCACCAGGTCGAAGGTCTGCTGGCGCACCGCGTCCACGGCGCCATAGCCGCTGTCCACCGCCGTCACCTCGGCGCCCATGTCGCCGAGCAGGGTCTTCACCAGCAGCAGGTTGGCCGGGTTGTCGTCCACGCAGAGGATGCGCGGCGCCCGCTGCACCACCGGCATCGGCGCTTCCACGCGGACCGGGCGCGGCCCCACCAGGCTGCTGAGGGCACGGTGCAGCTTGCGGGTGCAGGCCGGCTTGGCCTGCAGCTGGTTGTGGGAGTCGGGCAGCACCGGGTGGTACAGCGCCTGGTCGGTGGTGGGGCAGAGCACCAGGCTCTTGCAGCCCAGTTGTTCCAGGTCCCAGATGTACTGGGCGAGGCGCTCCGCCGGCAGTTCCGCGGTGCTCGCGGCCAGCACGGCGAAGCCGATGGCCTGCGGCCCCTGGCGCTGGGCGGCGACCTGTTCCAGCAGGGCCTCCAGGCTGGGCGCGTCGAGCACCTCCAGGCCGCAGTCCTCCAACTGGTGGCGCAGGGCCTGGCGGGTCAGCTCCTGGGGCTCGAAGACGATGGCACGACGCCCGGCCAGGGGGGCCTTGGGCAGGTCGTCTGCATCGTCGCGGGCCTTGGGCAGGCTGATGCTGATCCAGAACTCCGAGCCCGCGCCCGGGGTGCTGGCCACGCCGATCTCGCCGCCCATCTGTTCCACCAGGCGCTTGGAGATGACCAGCCCGAGGCCGGTGCCGCCGGCCTGTCGCGAGAGCGAGTTGTCGGCCTGGGTGAAGGCCTGGAACAGCGCCCGCAGGTCCTCGTCGGAGAGGCCGATGCCGGTGTCCTGCACGCTGATGCGCAGCTGCACCAGGTCCGGCTCGCTGTCGTCCTCGAGCATCGCCCGCACGGCGATGGTGCCCTCGCGGGTGAACTTGATGGCGTTGCTCACCAGGTTGGTCAGCACCTGCTTGAGGCGCTGCGGGTCGCCCATCAGGTGCACCGGGGTGTCGCGGTACACCAGGCTGACCAGCTCCAGGCGTTTCTCGTGGGCGGCCGGGGCGAGGATGGTCAGGGTGTCCTGGATCAGGTCGCGCAGGTTGAAGGGGATGTTCTCCAGCACCAGCTTGCCGGCCTCGATCTTCGAGAAGTCGAGGATCTCGTTGATGATCCCCAGCAGGCTCTCGGCGGACTGTTCGATGGTGCCCAGGTAGTCCTGCTGGCGCGGCGACAGCTCGCTCTTCTGCAGCAGGTTGGTGAAACCGAGGATGCCGTTGAGCGGCGTGCGGATCTCGTGGCTCATGTTGGCGAGGAACTCGGACTTGATGCGGCTGGCCTCCAGGGCCTCCTTGCGCGCCAGGTCCAGTTCGATGTTCTGGATCTCGATGGTCTCCAGGTTCTGCCGCACGTCCTCGGTGGCCTGGTCGATGTTGTGCTGCAACTCTTCCTGGGCGCTCTGCAGGGCCTCGGCCATGCGGTTGATGCCGGCGGCCAGCTCGTCCATCTCGTGGTTGCCCAGTTGCGGCAGGCGGGTTTCCAGGCGGCCTTCCTTGAGCAGCGCGACACCCTGCTTGATGCGCCGCAGCGGTTCGTTGATGGAGTGGCTCATGCGCAGCGCCAGCAGCGCGGTGACGGCCAGGCCGGCGGTGATCAGCATCAGGCTGGCGAACAGGCTGCGGTAGCCGCGCAGCAGGGTGCCGTGGTGGGACATTTCCAGTTCCACCCAGCCCAGCACCTTGTCACCTTCGCCGGGTGGCGCGTCGCCGGCGAGCACCCGGTGGCGCTCGAACACCGGCAGCATGAAGCGCGTGGCATCGGTGTTGCTGATCTGGCTGGTGTGGCTGCCGTCGTTGTCCGGGCTGCCGTTGAGCATGCTCGGCCCGGCGTGGGCCAGGCGCACCCGGTCGAGGCTGAGGAAGCTCACCGCGCGCACGTCGGGCTGGTCCAGGGCGTTGTCGGCGATGCGTTCCAGCAGCAGGCCGTCGCCGCGCACCAGGGCGGGGGCGGCCAGGGGCGCGAGTTGCTCGGCGATCATCTGCCCGCGCTGCAGGAGCTGGGCCTGCATGTCGGAAAGCTGGGCCCAGATGAAGTAGCCACCCAGCACCATGGCCAACAGGCTGGTGGGGAGCAGGGTCAGCAACAGCACACGACCCTTGATGCCGAGATCCTTGAACACGCCGGAATCCTTTAGACGAAAGTGCCCGAAGTGTAGCGACTCGCCCGGTGGGAATCTGCCTGCCGTTTTGACAGAATGCGCGCTCTTTTAGGAATGCTTCGTATTCGCTGGTGCAAGTCATGAACAATTGCTCGCCGGGGGCCGCCCGCATCCTGGCCATCGAGGACGACCCGGTGCTGGCCGCCCACCTGGCCGACCACCTCGGGCGCCGAGGTTTCGAAGTGGTCCTGCAGCACGATGGCGAGGTCGGCCTCGGGCTGGCCCGCCGCGAGCCCTTCGACCTGATCCTGCTGGACATCCTGCTGCCCGGGCGCAATGGCCTGGAGGTGCTCGGCGAGCTGCGCCGGGAGCGTGGCGTGCCGGTGATCCTGATGTCCGCCCTGGGCGCCGAGCAGGACCGCATCGCCGGCTTCAGCCGGGGCGCCGACGACTACCTGCCCAAGCCCTTCAGCCTGGTGGAACTGCAGGTGCGCGTCGACGCGGTGTTGCGCCGGGTGGCCTATGAGCGCCGGGGCGCGGTCACCGCCGCAGCCCTGGAGGAGCCAGGCCTGCAGTTCGATGACGTGAAGGGCGATGTCGCCTGCGAGGGCAACTGGGCCGGGCTCACCGGCACCGAGTACCGCCTGCTTGAGACCCTGGTCCGCCACGCCGAGGAGGTGCTCAGCAAGGCCTTCCTTTATCAGCAGGTGCTGCACCGGGCCTATTCCCAGCACGACCGCAGCCTGGACATGCACGTCAGCCACATCCGCCGCAAGCTCGTTGCCGCCGGCTACACCAACGGCCGTGTGGAAACGGCCTGGGGCAAGGGCTACCTGTTCACCCGGCAGGACGCCTGACATGCCCGGGCGGCGTTCGCTGTTCTGGCCCCTCGCGGTGCTGCTGGTGGCCTTCAGCGTGCTGGTGATCTGGCTCGCCCGCGCCTGGGGCGAGTACGTCGAGTTGCAGAGCTACCACCTCACTGAGGCTGCCCAGGCCCGGCTCAACCGCTACGCCGCAGAGGCCGAGCAGGCCTGGCGGCGCGACGGCCAAGCTGGCGTGGACCGCTGGCTGGAGCGCCACCAGGCCCGCGAACCGGATTGGGCCGTGGTGGTGGGGCCCGACCTGCGCAGCCTCGGCAGCCGCCCGCTGAACGTGGAGGAGTACGGGCGCCTGACCTTCATGCGGCGCGTCGACTGGCCCATGAGCAAGCGCAGTGGCGGGCTGCCGATCCTCAGCCTGCCGTTCCCCGAGGCACCGGATGCCGGCCAGCTGGTGATGCGCCTGCCCGAGCGCTACCTGCCCGGCGGGTTCAGCCTGCTGGCGCGCTTCGTGATCCACGGCGTGGTGCCGGGGGCCCTGGCCTTCCTCCTCTGCGTCGGGCTGTACCGCCTGCTGCTCGCCCCGTTGCGTCACCTGCGCGAGCAGGCCAACGCCCTGCGCGGCAACCACCTGTCCACCCGGGTTTCACCCGAGGTCAGCCGCCGTCGCGATGAACTGGGCGAGCTGGCCCGGGCCTTCGACCACATGGCCGAGCGCCTGGAAACCACGGTGGAGCACCAGCGCCAATTGCTTTGCGACCTCTCCCACGAGCTGCGCACGCCGCTGAGCCGGCTGCGGGTGGCGGGGGAGAGCGAGCTGGAGATCGGCCAACTGCGCCAGCGCCTGGAGCGCGAAGTGCAATGCATGCAGAAGCTGGTGGACGACACCCTGGAGCTGGTGTGGCTGGACACCGAGCGCCCGCAGCTGCCACGGGAGGTGATCGACGTGGCCTCGCTCTGGGCCGTGCTCAGCGAGGACGCCTGCTTCGAAAGCGGCTGGCCGCCGGAGCGCCTGCGCTGCGAGCTGCCGACGGACTGCCGCGTCCACGGCAACCTCAACGGCCTGGCCCAGGCCCTGGAGAACGGCCTGCGCAACGCCATCCGCCATTCCCCGCCGGATGGCACGATCCGCCTCGGTGCACAGCGCGAGGGCGAGCACTGGCAGCTGTGGCTGGAGGACGAGGGCGGCGGCGTGGACCCGGCCCAGCTGGAGGCCATCTTCCGGCCCTTCACCCGCCTCAGCAGTGCCCGCCCGGGGGGCGAGGGCTTCGGTCTGGGGCTGGCCATCGCCCGCGGCACCCTGCGCTCACAGGGCGGTGACCTGTGGGCGGAGAACGGTGCGCGGGGCCTGCGCCTGTGCCTGCGTTTGGCAAATGTATAGTTTGTAAATGATCTTTACTGCCAAATAAGAATAAATACCATTTGCGCCGACCCGCGTCCGACTCGGGCCTGCCAAATGAAGACCAGCGCGGTCGCTCCGCCTTCATCGGCATGCCCCGTCCCACGTGACTGCCCGATTGCCCAAGGAGTGCCCCATGACGCAGCCGCGATTCACCCTCAACCCCTTCGCCCTGGCCCTGCTGGCCGCCTCCGCGCCGGCCTGGGTCCAGGCCGAGACGCTGGAGCTGGCCGACGACGTCGCCGAGCAGGCCCGGACAAAGGTCGGTGAAACCGCCGAGCAGGCGCTGGAGCTGCAGGAAACCCGCGTGATCGGCACCGCCGAGCAGGAGCTGAAGCAGGCCCCGGGGGTTTCCATCATCACCGCCGAGGACATCCGCAAGCGTCCGCCGGCCAATGACCTGTCCGACGTGATCCGCCGCGAGCCGGGGGTCAACCTCACCGGCAACAGCACCAGCGGCAACCGTGGCAACAACCGCCAGATCGACCTGCGCGGCATGGGCCCGGAAAACACCCTGATCCTCATCGACGGCAAGCCCTCCACCTCGCGCAACGCCGTGCGCTACGGCTGGAACGGCGACCGCGACACCCGTGGCGAGACCAACTGGGTGCCGGCCGAGGAAGTGGAGCGCATCGAGATCCTCCGTGGCCCGGCCGCTGCCCGCTACGGCTCCGGCGCCATGGGCGGCGTGGTCAACATCATCACCAAGCGCCCCACCCAGGAACTGCACGGCTCGATGACCGTGTTCACCCAGCTCCCCGAGGACGATGCCGAGGGCGCCAGCCGCCGCACCAACTTCAACCTCAGCGGCCCGTTGAACGACGCGCTGGCCTTCCGCGTGTACGGCGGCATGAGCAAGACCGATGCCGACGACGCCGACCTCAACGCTGGCCACCAGAGCGACCCCACTTCCCTGGTGGCGGGCCGTGAAGGCGTGCGCAACAAGGACGTCAACGGCCTGCTCAGCTGGCAGCTCAACCCCGAGCAGAGCCTCGACCTGGAGGCCAGCTACAGCCGCCAGGGCAACATCTTTGCCGGCGACACCATGCTCAACAACGGCGGCGCCTTCGTCAGCGGCCTGGTGGGCTCGGAAACCAACGTGATGCAGCGCAGCGCCTATTCGCTGACCCACAACGGCGACTTCGAATGGGGCACCTCCAAGGCCAGCCTGGCCTACGACTACACCCGCAACTGGCGCCTCAACGAAGGCCTGGCCGGCAGCTCCGAAGGCGCGCCTGCCAACGGCGCCGGGGCCTTCACCTCGCGCCTGCGCAACACCCGCGCCAGCGGCGAGGTGAACCTGCCCCTGAGCCTGGGGTTCGAGCAGATGCTCACCCTGGGGGGCGAGTACCTCTACGAGGTCCTCAACGACCCGGGCTCCCTGCGCGCCCAGACCTTCGACCCGGGCAGCGCCGGCGTACCGCCCATCCCCGGCTTCAGCCGTGGCAATACCAAGACCGACGCCCGCAGCTACGCGCTGTACGCCGAGGACAATATCGAGCTGGACAGCCGCACCACCGTCACCCCGGGCCTGCGCTATGACCAGCACGAGGAGTTCGGCGGCAACTGGAGCCCGAGCCTCAACGCCTCCCACAAGCTCACCGACGAACTGACCCTGAAGGGCGGCATCGCACGCGCCTACAAGACGCCCAACCTCTACCAGTCCAACCCCAACTACCTGCTCTACAGCATGGGCAACGGCTGCAACGCCGGGCAGACCAACAGCGGCGGCTGCTACCTGGTGGGCAACCCGAACCTGGAGGCGGAAACCAGCATCAACAAGGAAATCGGCCTGGCCCTGGACATGGGGCAATGGCGCGCCAGCGCCACCTACTTCCGCAACGACTACAAGAACAAGATCGTCGGCAGCAACAACTTCACCTACCGCCTGGCCAATGGCCGTCGCGTGCAGCAGTGGGAGAACGCCGGCAAGGCGGTGGTGGAAGGCATCGAGGGCAACCTGTTCATCGCCCTCGACCCGAGCCTGGAGTGGAACACCAACCTCACCTACATGATCCAGTCCGAGGACCGCGACACCGGCGAGCCGCTGAGCATCATCCCCGAGTACACCGTCAACACCACCCTGGACTGGTACGCCACCGAGCAGCTCTCCCTGCAGGTCAGCGGCACCTACTACGGCAAGCAGGAAGCGCCCTCGCTCAACCAGCGCACCAATCAGGCCTATGCCACCACCGCGCAGAAGGACGTGGACCCCTACGGGCTGATGGGCGTCAGCGCCGGCTACGCGTTCAGCGAGAACTACAGCGTGCGCCTGGGCATCAACAACCTGTTCGACAAACGCATCTACCGCGAAGGCAACGCCAGCGACGCCGGCGCCAACACCTACAACGAACCGGGCCGGTCGTACTTCGCCTCCGTCACCGCCTCGTTCTGACCTGGGCTCCTGGCCTGCCGGAAACGGCAGGCCCATGCCCCGCCGGGTGCTCCGGCGGGGCCTTTTCATGATGGATGCAGCGCATGAGCCTCTGGCACGACGGCTACCTGGCCGATGCCCCTTATCCCCACCTGGTCCAGCCGGAACTCGCACCGAGCTGGATGGTGGCCACCCTCACCGCCCTTGGGCGCAGCGCCCCGGACCTGTCCCGGGGCTTTCGCTATTGCGAGCTGGGCTGCGGCCAGGGGCTGGGCAGCCTGCTGCTGGCAGCGGCCAACCCGGCTGGCGAGTTCGTCGCGGTGGACTTCAACCCCCGGCACATTGCCCACGGACGTGACCTGGCCACCCGGGCCGGGCTCGGCAACCTGCGCTTCGTCGAGGCGGCGTTCGACGGGCTGGCCGGGCAGGACCTGGGCGAGGGCTTCGACTTCATCGTCCTGCACGGCGTCTATTCCTGGGTGTCGCCGGCCAACCGGGCGGCCATCCGCAGCTTTATCCAGCAGCGCCTGCGGCCCGGTGGCGTGGCTTACCTGGGCTACATGACCGAGCCGGGCCTGTCGGCGTTCCGCGCCGCCCAGCGCTTCATCTGGCAGCACGCCCGGCAGGCACCTGGCACACCGACGCAACGCCTGCGCAGTGCCTTCGCCGCCCTGCGTGGCTGGCAGGCGGCGGGGGCCGGCTACTTCGTCGAGCACCCCGACGTGGCCCGGCGGCTGGACGCCGGCGAGCCGGAGGACCTGGCCCAGCTTGCCCATGAACTGCTCTGCGAACACTGGGAGCCCCTGCCGGTGGCCCAGGTGATGGGCGAGTTCACGGCGATCGGCCTGGACTACGCCGGCAGTGCCGTGCCGCTGGAGAACATCGACGCGCTGTCGGTGCCCGGCGCCTGCCTGCCGCTGCTGGAGGCGCTGCAGACGCCCGAGGCCCGCGAGACGGCCAAGGACCTGGCGCGTAACCAGTCCCAGCGGCGCGACCTCTACCAGCGCACGGGCCAGGCGCTCGCGCCGGCGGCCCATCGCCAGGCCTTGCTGGAGGGCTGCTGGGCGGCATTGCCGGGGGCGCCGACCCGGGGTGGCCTGTGCTTCGACACCCGCATCGGCCCGGTGGAGGGCGAGGCGTCGTTGTTCTCGCCGTTGCTGCAGGCCCTCGCCGAAGGGCCCCAGGGCTTCGCCGAACTGGCCCGGCGGCCGGCATTGGCGCCGCAGCTCGGCCAGCTCAACCGGGCGTTGCAGATGCTCACCTGGGCCGGGCATGCCCACCCGCTGACGCCGGGGCCGGTGGCAGTGGAAACCGGTCAGCGACTCAACCGCCTGCTGGCCGAAGGGGCGCTGGCCGGGGTTGGCTATCGCCACCTGGTGGCGCCCAGCCTGGGAGCATCCATCCCCGTGACGGCGCAGCAGATGGCCCTGGCGCGGGTGCTGCTGGAGATGCCGGGCCTGCGCGGCGGCCTGCTGCGCGAAACCGGCCTGGCCCTGCTGCGCCGCGAGGGCTGGCAGGTGCAGGTGGACGACGCACAGCTGAACCAGTTCGAACACGCCGTGCTGCCGGTCTGGCGGCAACTGGGCGTGGTGCCATGACCCCGTGAGGAGCCTGTTCATGACCCTGTCCCTGCCGGCCTGGGCGCCGGTCCTTTCGCGTGTGGTGGCCGCCTTGCTCGGCGGCTATGCCTTCACCTACGCCTTCACCGCCGCGCTGGCGCGGTTGTTGCCGCTGCACCCGGTGGATGCGTTGCTGGTGGCCAGCCTGCCGTGCTTCGTGGTCTACACCCTGGCGGTGTGCTGGGCCTTCGCCGCCCGCAGCGCCCTGCTTGCCTGGCTGGGGCTGGCCCCGGCGCTGCCGCTGGCGGCCCTGGGCTTCTGGCCGCGCCTGCTGGAGTGGCTGGCATGAAGAAGACCTTCACCCAGTCTATGGCCTGGCTGCACACCTGGGGCGGCCTGCTGGCCGGTTGGCTGCTGTTTGCGGTGTTCCTCACCGGGACGTTGGCGGTGTTCGACCAGGAGATCGATCACTGGATGCACCCGGAGGTGCGCGACACCCCGGTGCCTACCGCCGAGGCCGCCGAGCGCGGGCTGGCCTACCTGCGGCAGCACCACCCCGAGGCACGGGCCTGGACCCTGAACCTGCCCACCGAGCGCTCGCCGGGGTTGTCCGTCTCTGCGGGCGAACGTCGCCACGGCGGTGGCGTGGCCCTGGACCCGGCGACGGGCGAGGTGCTGCCGCAACGTGACAGTGCCGGCGGGCTGTTCTTCTTCCGCTTCCATTTCACCCTCGACCTGCCGCGCATGCTCGGCATCTGGGTGGTGGGTCTGCTGGCGCTGGGCATGCTGGTGGCGCTGCTGACCGGCATCGTCATCCACAAGAAGTTCTTCAAGGAATTCTTCACCTTCCGCCCCGGCAAGGGCCAGCGCTCCTGGCTGGATGCCCACAACGCCACGGCGGTGCTGTTGCTGCCGTTCCACCTGATGATCGCCTACACCGGGTTGGCCATCTTCCTGCTGATCTACATGCCGGCGGCGCTGGAGAGCCTGTTCGACGGCGACGTCGAGGCGTACTTCCACGCCCAGTCCGGCACCGAGGAGGCCCACCCGCCCCGTGGCCAGACGCAGCCGGCCCCTCTGGCCGCGCTGGCGCCGATGCTGGCCGAGGCCGAGCGGAAGATGGGGCCGGTGGGCGGCGTGGTGATCCGCCATCCCGGGCGCAGCGATGCCCGGGTGGAAGTGCGGCGGGTGCTGGGCAACCGCATCGCCCTGACCAAGGGGCAGAACATGGTCTTCGACGGGGTGACCGGGGCGCTGCTGCAGGCGCCGCCGGCCATGCGCGCCAGCGTGCTGACCCACCGGGTGATCATGGGGCTGCACTTCGCCCAGTTCGGCGGCTACCCCATGCGCTGGCTGTATTTCCTCTGTGGGCTCGGCGGCTGCGTGATGATCGCCACCGGCCTGCTGCTCTACGAGGTGAAGCAGCGGCGCCAGGCCAGCCCTGGCATGGGCGCGCGCCTGGTGGCGGCACTGAATCTGTCGGCGGTGGCCGGCCTGGGCGTGGCCTGCGTGGGGCTGCTGTGGGCCAACCGCCTGCTGCCGCTGGAGCTGGCCGGGCGCGCGCAGTGGGAGGTGCGGGTGTTCTTCCTGCTCTGGCTGGCCAGCCTGGTCCACGCCGTGTGGCGGCCGGGGGCGCGGGGCTGGAGCGAGCAGCTCGGCTGTGGCGCGGCGCTGTGCCTGGGCGTGCCGTTGCTGGGCTGGGCCACCGGCAGCGGGGCAGGGGATTTCACCCGCGGCATGCTGGAAGTGACGGCCGTTGCCATCGGCCTGTTGCTGGCCGGGTGCGCCTGGCGCGTGCAGCAGCCGGCGGCCGTGCGACCGGCGCGGGTGCGTCGCCCGAAAGCGGAGGTGCAGGGATGAGCCTGATGCTGAGCGTGGCGGCGGGCCTGGTCCACGGCGGAATGGCCGCGTTGTGCCTGGGCCTGCCCCGGCATTTTCGCCAGGTGTGGCAGCGTGAGCCGACGCCCGCACTGCGGCGTGGCCTGCGGGCGGCGGGCTGGGGCCTGTTGGCGTTGGCCTTGCCGGCGAGTGCGGCGTTCTGGGGCTGGGCGATGGGGCCGGTGGCCTGGTTCGGGCTGGTGTCCCTGTCGGGGTTGTTGCTGGCGCTGCTGTTGCCCTACCGGCCCAGGCTGGCGGCGTGGTTGCCGCTGGGCTGGCTGCCGGTGATGGCCGTATTGGGCGTGGTCCAGGGGCTGTCCTGAATCTCAGCCCGCGCTGCTTTGCTGGTAGGCCTCCAGGGCCTGGCGGTCGCTGTCGTCGCCCAGTTCGGCAGCGCGCTGGTAGTAGGGCAGGGCGAGGGCGCGGATGTCGGCGTGCCGGGCCTGGGCGAGGCGGGCGCGGCTCTCCCGGAGGAAGTTGAGGTTGCCGCCGGCCAGGGCCAGGCGCAGCCAGTGCAGGGCGCCTGCCAGGTCGCCCTGGTCGGCCAGCACGGTGGCATGGCTGAACTGGCCACGGAAGTCGCCGGCCTCGGCGGAGCGCCGGTACCAGGCGTGGGCGCGCTCGGGGTCGGCGGGCACGCCGATGCCTTCTTCATGGAAGCGCCCGGCGAAGTTCATCGCCTTGGCGTGGCCCTGGGCGGCGGCGCGCTCGTAGAGGGCCAGGGCCTGGGCCGGGTCCTTCGCCACGCCACGTCCGGTGGCCAGCAGGTGGGCGTAGTTGTAGCAACCCCAGTCGAGCCCGGCTTCCATGGCCTGGCGGAAGGCCCGGGCGGCGCCGGGCAGGTCCACCTCGCCGCCCCAGCCCTGTTCCAGGCAGCGGCCGAGCATGTTGTGGGCCATGGGGTCGCCCTGGGCGGCGGCGATGCGGAACCACTGCCGCGCCAGCGCCGGGTCGCGCTCGATGCCGCGCCCGTCCAGCAGCAGCTGGCCCAGCAGGGTCTGCGCGGGCACCACGCCTTCACGGGCGGCGGCCAGCACGGCGCTGGCGGCCTGGCGCGGTTCGCTGGCCAGGCGTTGCTGCAGGGCCTCGCGGTCGAGGATGTCGGTGCGGGTCAGGGTGAGGGACATGGGCGGCATGGCCAGGGGAAAGGCGGCGAATAGTATTCATTTCCATTTGTGCTGTAAAACCACGGGCGCAGCCTTTCCAAATGCCATTCCGTTCCATGGATATAGCGCTAAGCCATAAGCGGAAACGCTTGTGCGATATGGCGTAGAGGGGTTTGCCGGTATCATGGGCGCCCCTCTGAGTCTGGATCGCAGAACCGCCATGACCCTGCAGTACCCAACCATCGCCGACTGCATCGGCAACACCCCGCTGGTGCGCCTGCAGCGCCTGGGGGGCGACACCCGCAACACCCTCCTGGTCAAGCTCGAAGGCAACAACCCGGCCGGCTCCGTGAAGGACCGCCCGGCCCTGTCGATGATCACCCGTGCCGAGCTGCGCGGTGACATCCAGCCCGGCGACACGCTGATCGAGGCCACCTCCGGCAATACCGGCATCGCCCTGGCCATGGCGGCGGCGATCAAGGGTTACCGGATGATCCTGATCATGCCGGACAACATGAGCGCCGAGCGCAAGGCGGCGATGACCGCCTACGGCGCCGAGCTGATCATCGTCAGCAAGGACGAGGGCATGGAAGGTGCCCGCGATCTGGCCGAGCGCATGCAGGCCGAAGGCCGTGGCAAGGTGCTGGACCAGTTCGCCAACGGTGACAACCCCGAGGCCCACTACGTGGGGACCGGCCCGGAGATCTGGCGTCAGACCCAGGGCACCGTGACCCACTTCATCAGCTCCATGGGCACCACCGGCACCATCATGGGCACCTCGCGCTACCTCAAGGAGCAGAACCCGGCGATCCAGATCGTCGGCCTGCAGCCCCAGGAAGGCTCGGCCATCCCCGGCATCCGCCGCTGGCCCCAGGAATACCTGCCGAGGATCTACCAGGCCGAGCGCGTGGACCGCGTCGTCGACATGGCCCAGTCCGAAGCCGAGGACACCATGCGCTGCCTGGCGCGCGAGGAAGGCATCTTCTGCGGCGTGTCCTCCGGCGGTTCGGTGGCGGCCATGCTGCGCCTGTCCCGCGAGGTGGAGAACGCCGTGATGGTGGCGATCATCTGCGACCGTGGCGATCGCTACCTGTCCACCGGTGTGTACGACGCGCGCCCGTGATGACTCCGATTTCCCGTCCTGACCTTCGCCCGGGGCGCTACTCGCTCCGGGCCTATCGCATTCACCTGTCCACCGCGCCCGTGCTCGGGGTCAGCCGCGTGCCGGCATTGCCGGTGCTTTCGCGCTGCGCGCCGAGCGTGCTGGTGCCGCTGCGCATGCACCTGCCGCTACGGAGGCCCGATGTCCAAGCGTAACGGTGGGCTGCGCTTCCAGAGCGGGGGCGGCAAGCGCCAGGCCTCGCCGGCAGTGCCGGTGGGCAAGAAGCAGACCCTGGAGGTGGAGCGCCTGGCCCATGACGGCCGGGGCATCGCCTTCGAGCAGGGGCGCACCTGGTTCGTCGACGGCGCCCTGCCGGGCGAGTCCGTCGAGGCGCGGGTGCTGGGTGCCCGCAGCCAGGTGGTGGAGGCCCGTGCCGAGCGTATCCTGCGGGCCAGCCCGGAGCGTCGCGCCGAGCCGTGCCCCCATGCCCGCCAGTGCGGTGGCTGTTCGCTCCAGCATCTGCCCCATGAGGCCCAGCTCGCCCTGAAACAGCGCACGCTGGCCGAGCAGCTGGAGCGCTTCGCCGGCCTGGTGCCGGAAACCTGGGCCGCGCCGCTGGTGGGGCCGGAGTTCGGCTACCGGCGTCGCGCCCGCGTGGCGGTGCGCTGGGACGCCAAGGCCGCGCGCCTGGAGGTGGGTTTTCGCGCTGCGGCGAGCCAGTCCATCGTCGCCGTGCAGGACTGTGCCGTGCTGGTACAGCCCTTGCAGACGATCCTGCGTGCGTTACCGCCCCTGCTGGCCGGCCTGGAAAGACCGCAAGCGATCGGACACGTCGAGCTCTTTCACGGCACCGCCTCTTCCCTCCTGCTGCGCCATACCCAACCGCTGGTCGACGGCGACCTGGCACGCCTGCGCGCGTTCTGCGCCGAGCACCAGGCGCTGCTCTGGCTGCAGGGGGCGGGTGAGCCGCAGCCGGACCACGCCGACGCGCAGCTGGGTTACCGATTGGAACAGTGGGACCTGGCGCTGGGCTACCGCCCGGGCGATTTCGTCCAGGTCAATGCCTGGATCAACGAAGCGATGGTCCGCCAGGCGCTAGACTGGTTGGCACCCCAGGGCCACGAGCGGGTCCTGGACCTGTTCTGCGGGCTGGGCAATTTCGCCCTGCCGCTGGCGCGGATGAGCCGCGAAGTGGTGGCGGTGGAAGGCGTCGAGGCGATGGTCGAGCGGGCCCGCGACAACGCCCGGGCGAACGGCCTGGGCAACGCGCACTTTTTTGCGGCCGACTTGTCGAAGCCGCTGGCCGAAGCCACCTGGGCGACCGGGGGCTTCGACGCAGTATTGCTGGACCCGCCGCGTGACGGGGCGTTCGAGGTGGCTCGCCACCTGGGCGAACTGAAGGCGAAGCGGGTGGTGTATGTGTCCTGCAACCCGGCCACCCTGGCGCGCGACAGCGCCGAGCTGGTCCGGCAGGGCTACCGGCTGAGGACGGCCGGCATCCTCGACATGTTCCCGCAGACGGCGCATGTGGAGGCCATGGCGTTATTCGAGGCGGGCTAGGACGCTCGCGTAATCCGACTGGCCCAGAGAGGCTGGCGATCATTCGGCGCGCTGGCATGCGCCGTAGGGAAGGTAAGGCAAGATGGTACAGGTCAGAGCGCAACAGCCGGTCAACACCGACGGCAGTATCAACCTCGAGGCATGGCTGGACCATGTGCTCAGTCTCGATCCGGTGCTGGACCGCGCCGTGCTGAAGCAGGCCTGCGAGTTCGCCCGCGATGCCGAGCAGCAGGCCAACGCCGCGCAGAACCTCTGGGCCGAAGGCACCTCCAGCTTCCAGACGGGCCTGGAGATCGCCGAGATCCTCGCTGACCTCAAGCTCGACCAGGAGTCCCTGGTGGCGGCGGTGATCTACCGCGGCGTGCGCGAGGGCAAGATCCCCCTGGCCGACGTGCAGCAGCGCTTCGGTCCGGTGGTCGCCAAGCTGATCGAGGGCGTGCTGCGCATGGCCGCCATCAGTGCCAGCCTCAACCCGCGCCAGTCCATGGTGCTGGGCACCCAGACCCAGGTGGAGAACCTGCGCAAGA
The DNA here is from genome assembly GCF_000931385.1 of Pseudomonas sp. FeS53a. Taxonomy (NCBI): domain Bacteria; kingdom Pseudomonadati; phylum Pseudomonadota; class Gammaproteobacteria; order Pseudomonadales; family Pseudomonadaceae; genus Pseudomonas; species Pseudomonas sp. FeS53a. The sequence goes on along the minus strand of NZ_JYFT01000085.1, from coordinate 47,590 downwards.
TGCTGGTGGCGATGGTCGACGACGTACGCGTCGCCCTCATCAAGCTGGCTGAGCGCACCTGCGCCATCCGTGAGGTGAAGAACGCCGACGAGGAGAAGCGCCACCGCGTTGCCCGCGAGGTGTTCGACATCTACGCGCCCCTGGCCCACCGCCTGGGCATCGGCCATATCAAGTGGGAGCTGGAGGACCTGTCCTTCCGCTACCTGGAGCCGGACCAGTACAAGAAGATCGCCAAGCTGCTGCACGAGCGCCGCCTGGACCGCGAGCAGTACATCGCCGACGTGATGAACCAGCTGCGCCAGGAACTCACGGCGGCGGGCATCAAGTCCGACATCAGCGGGCGTGCCAAGCACATCTATTCCATCTGGCGGAAGATGCAGCGCAAGGGCCTGCAGTTCAGCCAGATCTACGACGTGCGCGCTGTGCGCGTGCTGGTGCCGGAAGTGCGCGACTGCTACACCGCGCTGGGCATCGTGCACACCCTGTGGCGCCACATCCCCAAGGAATTCGACGACTACATCGCCAACCCCAAGGAGAACGGCTACCGCTCCCTGCACACGGCGGTGATCGGCCCGGACGGCAAGGTGCTGGAGGTGCAGATCCGCACCCACGCCATGCACGAGGAAGCCGAACTCGGTGTCTGCGCCCACTGGCGCTACAAGGGCACCGACGTCAAGACCAGCTCCAACCACTACGAAGAGAAGATCTCCTGGCTGCGCCAGGTGCTGGAGTGGCACGAGGAACTGGGCGACATCGGCGGGCTGGCCGAGCAGCTGCGGGTCGACATCGAGCCCGACCGCGTCTACGTGTTCACCCCCGATGGCCACGCCATCGACTTGCCCAAGGGCGCCACGCCCCTGGACTTCGCCTACCGCGTGCACACCGAGATCGGCCACAACTGCCGGGGCGCGAAGATCAACGGGCGCATCGTGCCGCTGAACTACAGCCTGCAGACCGGCGAGCAGGTGGAAATCATCACCGGCAAGCAGGGCTCGCCGAGCCGCGACTGGCTCAACCCCAACCTGGGCTACATCACCACCTCCCGGGCGCGGGCGAAGATCGTCCACTGGTTCAAGCTGCAGGCCCGCGACCAGAACGTCGCCGCCGGCAAGGCCATGCTCGAGCGCGAGCTGGCGCGCCTGGCGCTGCCGCCGGTGGACTTCGAGAAGCTCGCCGAGAAGTGCAACCTGCGCACCGCCGAGGACATGCACGCGGCCCTGGGGGCCGGCGACCTGCGCCTGGCCCACGTGGTGAGCAACGCCCAGCAACTGGTGGAGCCGGAGCGCGGCACCAGCGAGCAGCTGGAGCTCATCCCCCGCCGCTCCACCGGACAGTACAAGCCGGGCAAGCGCGGCGACGTGCAGATCCAGGGCGTCGGCAACCTGCTCACCCAGATGGCCGGCTGCTGCCAGCCGCTGCCGGGCGACCCGATCGTCGGCTACATCACCCTCGGTCGTGGCGTCAGCATCCACCGCCAGGACTGTGCCTCGGCGCTGCAGCTGGCCAGCCGCGAACCCGAGCGGATGATCCAGGTCAGCTGGGGCCCGGTGCCGGTGCAGACCTACCCGGTGGACATCGTCATCAAGGCCTACGACCGTTCCGGCCTGCTGCGTGACGTGTCCCAGGTGCTGCTCAACGAGCGCATCAACGTGCTGGCGGTGAACACCCGCTCGAACAAGGAGGACAACACCGCCTCCATGCTGCTGACCATCGAGATCCCGGGGCTTGACGCCCTGGGCCGCCTGCTGGCGAAGATCGCCCAGCTGCCCAACATCATCGAGGCCCGTCGTAATCGCGCAGCCTGAACCGCTGCGCGATTCGCGCGTGACGTTCAGGTCGCGCCGGGTTCAACCACTGGATCTGCCATGTACCAACTCAATGACCTGCTGCACCTGATGGCCCGGCTGCGTGACCCGCAGTACGGCTGCCCCTGGGACCTGAAGCAGGACTACGCCAGCATCGTCCCGCACACCCTCGAAGAGGCCTACGAGGTGGCGGACGCCATCGAGCGGGGCGACTTCGCCCACCTGCCCGGCGAGCTGGGTGACCTGCTGTTCCAGGTCGTCTACTACAGCCAGCTGGCGAAGGAGGAGGGCCGCTTCGAGTTCGCCACGGTGGTCGATGCGATCACCCGCAAGCTGGTGCGCCGCCATCCCCATGTGTTCCCCGACGGTGACCTGTACGGCGCCCCGGACATGGCACGCCTGGAGGAGGCCGCCATCAAGCAGCGCTGGGAGGAGATCAAGGCCGAGGAGCGCGCTGAGCAGGCCGCCGCCCCGGAGCAGCTCTCCCTGCTGGACGACGTGCCCAGCGCGCTGCCGGCCCTGTCCCGGGCGGCCAAGCTGCAGAAGCGCGCGGCCCAGGTGGGCTTTGACTGGCCCGAGGCGCTGCCGGTGGTGGACAAGGTCCGCGAGGAGCTGGACGAGGTCCTCGAAGCCATGAGCGAGAACGACCCCGAGGCAGTGGCCGAGGAACTGGGCGACCTGCTGTTCGTTGCGGTCAACCTCGCCCGTCACCTTAAGGTCGACCCCGAGACGGCACTGCGTTCGGCCAACGCCAAGTTCGAGCGGCGCTTCCGCTACATCGAACAGGCATTGCGCGAAGCGGGTCGTCCCATTGAAGATTGCACCCTGGATGAACTGGACGCCCTCTGGGGCGAGGCCAAGAAACAGGAAAAAGCCACCCTTGGCTGCTAAGCAGAGAGACTGAACGACCCATGAGCCTTTCCCTTCGTGACCAGCTGCTGAAAGCCGGACTGGTCAGTGAAAAGCAGGCCAAGCAGGCCGGTAAGCAACAGCAGAAGCAACAACGCCTGGAGAAGAAGAACCAGGTGGAGAAGGACGACAGCCTGCGCCAGGCCACCCTCCAGGCCCAGGCCGAGAAGCTGGCCAAGGACCAGGAGCTGAACCGCCAGCAGCAGGAGAAGGCCGACCAGAAGGCCCGCGCGGCGCAGGTCAAGCAACTGATCGAACGCACCCGCCTGCCCAAGCTGACCACCGACGACTACTACAACTTCGTCGACAACAAGAAGGTCAAGCGCATCGCCGTCAACGACCTGATGCGCGACAAGCTGAGCCGTGGCTCGCTGGCCATCGTCCAGCACGGCGGCGGCTACGAGGTGATCCCGCGTGATGCCGCCCTGCGCATCCAGGAGCGCGACCCGCGTCGTATCGTGTTGCTCAACGTCGCCTCCGAAGAGGTGGACGAGGACGATCCGTACGCCGCCTACAAGGTGCCGGACGACCTGATGTGGTGAGTGCGGGTTGAATGGGAAGAAGCCGGGCAATGCCCGGCTTTTTCATGGCTGGGGGATCCTCAGCAGACCTGGTTGCCCAGCAGCACCCGGCCGAAGTGCGCGCCTTCGGTCAGCGGGGTGATGGCGGCGATCTGGTCCAGCCGCAAGCGCTCGCGCCCGGCCTCGCTGTGTACCAGCAGGAATTCATCCTTGTTGCGGTCGGTCTCGGTGTCCATGGCGCGGGCTTCCAGCTGGCGGCCGTCGTCCAGTTCGATGAGCAGCTGGTAGCGGTGCAGGCAGGCCAGTTCGATGTAGTCGTACAGCTCGCAGGAAAGGGGCAGGTAAGGGGTCATGAGGGCATCCTCAAGGGCTGTGCCCCGACATCCTATACCCGTCCGGCGTGGCTGCCAGCCCGGCCTTGCGGTGGGGCGCCCAATAAAAAGCCGGGCGCAGGGCCCGGCTTCTGGGGAGATGGCGTGATGGCTCAGCTGCCCTTGACTTCGCGGCCGTCGACGCTGCCTTCCTTGAGCATGATCTGGTATTCCTTGCCGTCCTTCTCCACCTGGTTCAGGCGCACCAGCAGGTAGTCCCAGTCCTTGGCGAACCAGAGGGTGGTCTTGCGGGCGCTCTGGGTGGGGTCGCGCACGCGCTCGACCTTGATGGCATCGACGCTGCCGGCCATGGTGTCCACGCGCTCCTGGCCGAGGACGCGGAAGTCGTAGGTTTCCACTTCGTCGCCGTCGATCACCTGGTAGCTCATGCTCTTCTTGCCGGCGGCAACGTCGCGCTGGAGCACCAGTTGGTAGGTGGACTTGTCGACCATGCCGCGGTTCAGGGGCAGGCGCACTTGGTTGCCGCGGTCGGTCCCGATGACCTGCTTCTCACCCCAGTCGAAGTCCAGCTCGACCTGCTTGCTCTTGCCCAGGCCGCTGCGGTTGAAGCGGTAGGTGACGGGCAGGAAGGTGGTCTTGTCCAGGCGGAATACGCTGACTTCGCTCAGGCTGGCCACCAGCATGGAGGCCTCGAAATCCAGCTGCCAGCGCCCATCGTCCAGTTGCTTCAGGGAGCGGCCGGCGCTGCCGCTGATGGGCATGGTCTTCCAGTCGGCGGTGTAGCTGGCCTTGAACGGCTTCAGCTCGGCCGCAGTGACCGGCAGGGTGAAGAGGGCGAGGAGCAACAGCACAGCACGACGCATTGGCAAATCTCCTAGTTACGCAACTGCTGCCCGGTAGGGGGCAACGCTTGGCCGTCCAGTAGGGCGCCGCTCTCGCCGAGGCGCAAACGGCCTTCGGCGAACCAGCGCACGGCCAGCGGGTAGATACGGTGTTCCTCGGCGTGCACCCGCTGGGCCAGGGTGTCTGGCGAATCGCCAGACTCTACCGGGATTACCGCTTGTACGACCAGAGGGCCACCATCGAGTTCCTCCGTCACGAAGTGGACGCTGCAGCCATGCTCGGCGTCGCCGGCTTCCAGCGCGCGCTGGTGGGTGTGCAGGCCCTTGTGGCGGGGCAGCAGGGAGGGGTGGATGTTCAGCATGCGGCCGGTGTAGTGGCGCACGAAGCCCGGGCTGAGGATGCGCATGAAGCCGGCCAGGACCACCAGGTGCGGGGTGAAGCTGTCGATCAGTGCCGCGAGGGCCTGGTCGAAGGCCTCGCGTCCGTCGAATTCGCGATGGTCCAGTACACGGGTTTCGATGCCGGCCTGGCGCGCACGCTCCAGGCCGTAGGCATCGGCGCGGTTGGAGATCACCGCGCGGATTCGCGCCGGATGCCCGGCGCTGGTGGTGCTGTCGATCAGGGCCTGCAGGTTGCTGCCGGAGCCGGAAATCAGCACCACCACGTCACAGCGGTCGGTCATCAGTGGGCTTTCAGGTTGTTCAGCACGACGCGCTCGCTGCCTTCGGCACCTGCGGCGATCTGGCCGATCACCCAGGGCTGTTCGCCAGCGGCACGCAGGGTTTCCAGGGCCACGTCCACCTGTTCGGGGGCCACGCAGATGACCATGCCGACGCCGCAGTTGAGTACGCGGTGCATCTCGCGCTCATCGACGTTGCCTTTCTCCTGCAGCCAGTCGAAGACGGCCGGGCGGGTCCAGCTGGCGACGTCGATGACGGCCTGGGCACCCTCGGGCAGCACGCGCGGGATGTTCTCGGTGAGGCCGCCGCCGGTGATGTGGGCCATGGCCTTCACCGCGCCGGTGTCCTTGATCAGCTTGAGCAGCGGCTTGACGTAGATGCGGGTCGGGGCCATCAGCAGGTCGGCCAGGGGCTTGCCGTCCAGCTGGATCTGCTCGATGTCGGCGCCACTGACTTCGATGATCTTGCGGATCAGCGAGTAGCCGTTGGAGTGCGGGCCGGAGGAGGGCAGGGCGATCAGGGTGTCGCCGGTGCGGACCTTGGAGCCGTCGATGATCTCGGCCTTTTCCACCACGCCGACGCAGAAGCCGGCCAGGTCGTAGTCCTCGCCTTCGTACATGCCGGGCATCTCGGCGGTCTCGCCACCCACCAGGGAGCAGCCGGCCAGTTCGCAGCCGGCACCGATGCCGGTGACCACGGTGGCGGCCACGTCGACGTTGAGCTTGCCGGTGGCGTAGTAGTCGAGGAAGAAAAGCGGCTCGGCGCCGCAGACCACCAGGTCGTTCACGCACATGGCGACCAGGTCCTGGCCGATGCTGTCGTGCTTGTTCAGGTTCAGCGCCAGGCGCAGCTTGGTGCCGACGCCGTCGGTGCCGGAGACCAGCACGGGCTGCTTGTAGCCGGCCGGGATCTCGCAGAGGGCGCCGAAGCCACCCAGGCCGCCCATCACTTCAGGGCGGGCGGTGCGCTTGGCCACGCCCTTGATGCGTTCGACCAGGGCTTCGCCCGCGTCGATGTCCACACCGGCGTCCTTGTAGCTCAGGGAGGGTTGCTTGCTCATAGATCCAGGCCTTTAGGGGAAATTCGTGGGTCGACCGGCCACAAGGGCCGATTCGCGAAGGCGCGCGATTTTATCAGGGTTGGCCTGTAGCGGCCATCGGCAGCGGTCGCGCAGGGGGAAAAGCCCGCACCGCCGGGCGCCGCCCGTTGCCGGCCAGGATGGGCCTGTTTAAGGTATAGCCCTTCCCGATGCGGCCCCGGCCGCTCCATCCGTTCGTCGAGAGTCCCCCCATGCGCCTGATCGCCCGCCTGTTGTTGGTCTGCCTGCCGCTGCTCAGCCCGCTGGCCCATGCCGAAACGGTCGCCAGCCTCTATCAGGTGCGCGAGCCGGTGCTGTCCCAGCAACCCGAGGAGCGCGACCAGGCGCTGAACCGCGCGCTGGAAACCCTGGTGATCCGCCTGACCGGCGACACCAAGGCGCTGAACAACCCGGCGCTGGCCGAGGTGCGCAAGAACCCGCAGCAACTGATCAGCCAGTTCGGCTACGAGGGGCAGTCGCTGCAGGTGGACTTCGACCCGGTGACCACCGATCGCACCTTCCGCCAGGCCGGCATCGGCCTGTGGAGTGCCAACCGCCCGGCGATCCTGACCTGGTGGCTGAACCAGGCGGCCGAGGGCGCCAGCCTGGTGGGCGACGCCCAGACCGCCGCCGCTCCTTTGCGTGATGCCGCCCAGCACCGTGGACTGCCGCTGCGCCTGCCGCTGGCGGACCTCAGTGAGCAACTGGCGGCGACGCCGGAGAACCTGACTGCCGCCGACCCGGCAGCCTTGCGCCCGGCCTCCGAGCGTTATGGTGCCGATGCCCTGCTCGCCGTGCTGGCCAGCGAGGCGGATGGCAAGTGGAAGGCCACCTGGCACCTGTGGATCGGCGACAGCCGCGAGCAGGGCACCCTGGAGGCGGCCGATCCGGCGGCCCTGGCCGATGCCGTGATGCTTGCCGTGAGCCAGCGCCTGGCGCCGCGTTTCGTGGTGGCGCCGGGCGTCGGCCAGGAGCAGGTGCTGGAAGTGAAGGGCGCTGACCTGGACCGCTACGCCGAGCTTTCGCGTGCGCTGGAGCCCTTCGGGGCCCGGCTGTACCAGGTGGAAGGCAATGTCCTGCGCTTCCACGTCAGCGCCAGCGTCGACCAACTGCGTGCCCAGCTGGCCCTCAGTGGGTTGACCGAGTCGCCTGCCGAGCAGGCGCCGGTGGACGCGGCCCAACCGGCTGCACCGGGCGCTGCGCCGCAGGTCGTGCCACGGCAGAATGCGCTGCGCTTCCAGTGGTAAGGATGCCGAACCTGCCACATTCGTCCGGGATGAGGGACCGTCATGACTGATTCGCGTCGCTGGCTGTGGGTCGGGGGCGTGCTGCTCCTGGGCTGGCTGCTGTACCTGCTGCATCCGATTCTTTCGCCGTTCCTGGTGGGCATGCTGCTGGCCTACATGGGGGACCCGCTGGTGGACCGCCTGGAGGCACGGGGGCTGTCCCGCACCTGGGGCGTGGTGGCGGTGTTCACCCTGTTCAGCCTGGTGCTGCTGGCGCTGCTGCTGATCCTGATCCCGATGCTGGCGCGGCAAGTGGCGCGGCTCTACGAGACGGCGCCGCAGATGCTGGACTGGCTGCAGAACAGTGCGCTGCCCTGGGTCCAGGCCAAGCTGGGGTTGCCCCAGGGCTTCTGGCGCTTCGACAAGCTCAAGGAGGTCGTCAGTGGCCACCTGGGACAGACCACCGATCTGGTGGGTGTGATCCTGACCAGTGCCACGGCTTCGGGCCTCGCGCTGGTGGGCTGGGTCGGCAACCTGCTGCTGATCCCGGTGGTGGGCTTCTACCTGTTGCGTGACTGGGACCTGATGGTGGCCCAGCTGCGTGGCCTGCTGCCGCGCAGCCGCGAAGGGCTGGTGGTGAAGCTCACCGGCGAATGCCACGAGGTGCTGGGGGCGTTCATCCGTGGGCAACTGCTGGTGATGCTGGCCTTGGGCGGCATCTATGCGGTGGGCCTGATGATCGTCGGCCTCGACCTCGGCCTGCTGATCGGCCTGCTGGCCGGGCTGGCCAGCATCGTGCCGTACATGGGCTTCATCGTCGGTATCGGCATGGCCGTGGTGGCGGCGCTGTTCCAGTTCGGCGGGGTCGATCCCTATGCCCTGCTGGGAATTGCCGTGGTGTTCGGCGTCGGCCAGTTGCTCGAAGGCATGGTGCTGACCCCCATGCTGGTGGGCGACCGGATCGGCCTGCACCCGGTGGCGGTGATCTTCGCGATCCTCGCCGGCGGCCAGCTGTTTGGCTTCACCGGTGTGCTGCTGGCGCTGCCCGTGGCGGCCGTGATCATGGTTTTGCTGCGCCATGCGCATGATTTCTATAAACTTTCGGATCTTTACGGAGAGACCGGCAGCGGTTCCGACGAACCCAGCGATACGGCATGAAACCCATCCAGCTTCCCCTTGGCGTGCGCCTGCGTGACGACGCGACCTTCGCCAACTATTACCCCGGCGCCAACGCCGCGGCCCTCGGCTATGTCGAGCGTCTTTGCGAACCCGATGCCGGGTGGACCGAGAGCCTGATCTACCTGTGGGGTGCGGAGGGTGTCGGACGCAGCCATCTGCAGCAGGCGGCCTGCCTGCGCTTCGAGCAGCGTGGCGAGCAGGCGGTGTACCTGCCCCTGGCGGACCTGGTGCAGTACGGCACGGCGATCCTCGACAACCTGGAGCAGTGCGAGCTGGTCTGCCTGGACGACCTGGATGCCGTGGCCGGGCGCGCCGACTGGGAAGAGGCGCTGTTCCACCTGTTCAACCGCCTGCGCGATGCCGGCCGCAAGCTGTTGCTGGCTGCCAACACCGCGCCGCGGGAACTGCCCATCGCCCTGCCGGACCTGAAGTCGCGCCTGACCCTGGCGCTGATCTTCCAGCTCCACGCCCTCTCCGACGAAGACAAGCTGCGTGCCCTGCAACTGCGTGCCTCGCGCCGTGGCCTGCACCTGACCGAGGAAGTCGGCCGCTTCATCATGACCCGCGGCTCGCGCAACATGAGCGTGCTGTTCGACATCCTCGAACGCCTGGACCAGGCCTCTCTCCAGGCGCAGCGCAAGCTGACCATCCCCTTCCTCAAGGAAACCCTGGGCTGGTAACGACGAAGCGCCCCGTAGGGCGCTTCGTGCGATTCACCGTTCCCGACCTCAGCTTTCGCCGGCCAGCTTGCGGTTGTGCTGGAACTTCCAGCGCGTGTACAGCAAAGCCGCGCAGAACAGCACCACGCTGAGCACCACCATCAGCCAGCCGAACACCATGCGCTTGGGATCGGCAGCGGCCAGCACGCCCTGGATGAAGTAGAGGTTGATCACGAAGCAGGCCCAGGCGTGGGCGCGGGCGTTGCCGAGGAGCATCCCGGGGGCCAGCAGCACCAGGGGCAGCAGCTCGATGCTGAGCACCACCCAGTAGCGGGCGCCGTTCAGGTCCGCGTACACCAGGGTCCACACGGTCAGCAGCAGGATCAGGCCGAGGAAGCTGGCCAGGCTCAGGGCGCGGCTGATGGCCAGGCGCGGGGCGAGCCAGTCCAGCTCCGGGAGTTTCTTGGGTTTTCTAGCCACGTCCGTTCTCCAGTCGCAGGGCCGTCTGTGCCAGGCGTTGGCCCAGGGCGCGGCAGAGGGCGCTCTCCTGCTCATCCAGGCCGCGCTTGCCATCGGCGCCGGCGTAGTGGCTGGCGCCGTAGGGGGTGCCGCCGCCGGTGGTGCTGAGCAGGGCGGGTTCGCTGTAGGGAATGCCGGTGATGAGCATGCCGTGGTGCAGCAGGGGCAGCAGCATGGACAGCAGGGTGCTCTCCTGACCGCCGTGCAGGCTGGCGGTGGAGGTGAACACGGCGGCCGGCTTGCCCACCAGTTCGCCGCTGAGCCAGAGGCTGCTGGTGCCGTCGATGAAGTACTTCAGCGGTGCCGCCATGTTGCCGAAACGGGTCGGGCTACCCAGGGCCAGCCCGGCGCAGCCCTTGAGGTCGTCGAGGGTGGCGTACGGGGCGCCTTCGGCGGGGATGTCCGGCGCGCTGGCCTCGCAGTCGGCGGACACCGCCGGCACGGTGCGCAGGCGCGCTTCCAGCCCGGCGAGTTCGACGCCACGGGCGATCTGGCGAGCCATGCGCTCGGTGGCGCCGTGGCGGCTGTAGTAGAGGACGAGGACGTAGGGCGTGCTCAAGGCAGGATCTCCAGCACCTTCTCCGGTGGGCGGCCCACCACGGCCTTGTCACCCACCACCAGGATGGGGCGCTCGATCAGGCGCGGGTGCTGGCTCATGGCGTCGATCAACTGGTCGTCGCTGAGCCCGGTGTCGGCCAGGCCCAGGCTCTGGTATTCCTCCTCGCCGGTGCGCAGCAACTGGCGGGCACCGATGCCCAGGCGCGCCAGCAGGGTCTTCAGCTCGGCCGAGCTGGGCGGGGTTTCGAGGTAGCGCACCACGGTCGGGGTGAGGCCGCGGGCCTCCAGCAGCTCCAGCGCGCCACGGGATTTCGAGCAGCGCGGGTTGTGATACAGGGTCATTTCGGTCATGGCGGGGGTCGCAAGGCCTTGAGTGAGGCGGCTATTCTAACCGCGTCCGCGTGCGGGCCTGAACCGTGCATGTGGTTTCGGGCGGCGGACAAGGCACCTCAGTCAACGAAGGAGAAGGAATGCGCCAGCGGATCAGAGACATCGAGGAGTTCTGGCGTTTCCTGCTGCAGCGCTTCATCAGCGACAACGGTTTCAACAGCGCGGCGGCCCTCACCTACACCAGCCTGTTCGCCGTGGTCCCGATCATGACGGTGACCTTCACCATGCTCTCGGTGATCCCGGCCTTCCAGGGCATGGGCGAGCAGATCCAGCGGTTCATCTTCCACAACTTCGTGCCCAGTACCGGCGAGGCCGTGCAGGAGTACCTGCAGGGCTTCACGCTGCAGGCGCGGCACCTGACCTGGGTGGGTGTGGGGCTGCTGGCCATCACGGCCTTCACCATGCTGGTGACCATCGAGAAGGCCTTCAACACCATCTGGCGCGTGCGCCAGCGGCGCCGGGGCATGGCCAGCTTCCTGCTCTACTGGGCGGTGCTGAGCCTGGGGCCGCTGCTGCTGGGCGCGGGCTTTGCGGTGAGCACCTACATCACTTCCCTGGCGCTGCTGTCCAGCCTCAACGAGATCGCCGGCACCCGCGCGTTGCTGGGGTTCACCCCGCTGCTGTTCAACGTGGCGGCCTTTACCCTGCTCTATGCGGCGGTGCCCAACGTCCGCGTGCCCCTGCGGCATGCCGTGGTGGGGGGCGCGTTCACGGCGTTGTTGTTCGAGTTGGCGAAGGCCTTGTTCGGCCTGTATGTCAGCCTCTTTCCCGGCTACCAGCTGATCTATGGTGCGTTTGCCACGGTTCCGCTGTTCCTGCTGTGGGTCTATGTCTCATGGGTGATCGTGCTCTTTGGTGCGGAGCTGGTGTGCAACCTGGGCCATTCGCGCCACTGGCGCCGCCAGGCCTTGCCGCGGCTGCTGGTGGTGCTGGGCATCCTGCGGGTGATGCATGACCGCCAGCAGCGTGGCCTGCCGGTCCGCCACCTGGATGTGCAGCGTGCCGGCTGGCTGCTGCCGGAGGATGAGTGGCTGGAGCTGATGGACTTCCTCGAGGCCCAGCACCTGGCCTGCCCGGTGGCGGTGGGTTCCTGGGTGCTGTGCCGCGACCTTTCCAGCTACAGCCTGCACCAACTGCTCAACCACTGCCCCTGGCCGATGCCGAAACCGGCGCAGTTGCCGGGCCACTTGGACGAACCCTGGTATCCGGCGCTCAAGGTCGCGTTGGAGCGGCTGCAGGAGGATCAGCAGGCATTGTTCGACAAAAGCCTGGCCAGTTGGCTGCGGCCGGTCGAGGAGTGACAAAAAAGGTCAGCTGGTTGCGGGTGTCTGTTTCGTGGCGCTTGGTATCTGGCGTGTAACGGTGGGGCGCCCCTGCATTCGGGATGACTGGCACGTTTCTGGCAGATACCCGTGCAACATGCCATCACCCTGCCAGCAGGCGGGCCGCAAGGACTGAAGTACTTCTATGAGCAAGGGCAGATCGAAGGTTGTCCACCTACATGAGCGTGATCCGGAAGAGGCCCTCGAACGCCTGAACCGCATCACCGGGCTGCGTTTCACCCGCTGGCCGGAGTCGCTGGTGCCGCCCAGGACGGCGGATGACGCGCTGCCGGTCAGGCCGGACGAGTCGACGCCGCCCACCAGTGATGCTGCACGCGCCTGACGCGGTTGCCGCATAAATGAAAAACCCCGCCTAGGCGGGGTTTTTCATGTCCGGTTGCTGTCAGGCCATGGCCTGGCGGCTGTCGCTGACGGCTTGTTCGACGGCCTGCACGAACAGTTCTTCGACCTGCAGGCTCTGGCAGGGCACGGCGGATTTCAGGCGCACCTGCATGTCCTCGATGCGTTGCCGGGCGGGCAGGCGGGCAATGCCGGAGAGGAGGATCTTGCCGTGTGCGTTGACCTTGCCGTGGTCAACCATGACCTCGCGGCGGGTTTCGCCATCGCGGTAGCTCACCAGCAGCGACACCGGCAGGCTGGCCAGCCCAGGCAGTTGCAGCCAGGCGGCGACGTTGAATTCGGCCACGCGACCCTCGTAGGGGGTCACTACGAAATGCGCGCCTTCGACGATTCGGGAGGGAACGGGGCCGATCAGTTTGTCGAGGTTCTGAGACATCGTGGGGATTCCTGTCTTCGGGCAGGGCGGCGGACGGTAGGCCGCTGATTATAGGAATCGACGGGCGGGGAAACTGTGCGCTTGAGCGGCGCGCGGCGTGACTCGGCTCGCAGTTTGGCCGATCAGGCAAGTTTCAGCGGGTGGCGGGCCACCAGGGGCGTCGCCAGGTTCGCGGCAGGCAGCGGCAGCATGGCCTGGCTGTTGACGCTGGCGAGCTGGAGCCAGAGCTGTTCGCCTTCGACGAACTGGTCCTGGGGCAGCCACAGGCCGTGGTGCCAGCCGTTGCCGGGGGCCGGGGTGCTCTGCAGGACGCCGGGGTGGGTCTGGGCGTTGGGAGCGCGTCTCAGCCAGACGGGGCGGGGCAGCCCCTTGAGGTAGCGCAGCCCGATATGCAGGCCCTCGCGGTTGCCGTGGCGCCAGCGCACCAGGGCCAGGGTGGGGGTGCCGCTGTTGAGCAGCAGCACCAGTTGGCCGACCGCCAGTTGCGGTGCCTGGTGGGGCAGGCAGAGCAGGCGCGCGCCGCCGGCGCTGGCGTCCTGCATGCGCGCTTCGATGGCCCCGGGGCGCTGGGCCAGCAGGTGGGCATGGATGGCAGGCAGGCCGGCCACCAGGGTGCAGGCGGTTTCGTTCTCGGTTCGGACATGACGTCGCTGCTGGCGACCCAGCCAGTTGGCGCTGACGCGCTCCAGCAGGTCGTGCTCGACCGGGCTTTGCAGGGGCGCGGGTTCGTACAGGGCCACCAGCAAGGGGCCCAGTTCGAGCCTGCGCAACTGGGCAGACGGGGCGCGGGCGGGCTGGTCCAGTGGCAGGTAGGGTTGCGGTAGGCCGAGGTCGACGACGGGGCCTTCGGATTCGTCCTCGCCGTCCCAGGGCAGCAACCGGGCGAGGCCGGCCAGGGGCGCGAGTGCGCCGAACAGCAGCGGGCACTCGCCTTCGGTGAGGTGGAACGGGTTGCTCAGGGCCAGCAGCAGGACCTGCTGGTAGAGGCCGCGCAGGGTGTCGGCCGGGGTTGGCCGGAAGGCGGCGGCGACCGGTTCGTCCAGGCAGCCCTGATGTTCGCCGATCCAGTACAGCAGGTGGCTGTCACGCCAGAGGGCGCCGGGCGGCTCCTGGTACTGCTGGTAGTGGCGCATCAGCGTCTGCGCGGTGAAGTGCTGGGCCATGTAGAGGCACCAGGCGAGGTGCGGAAGCGAGGGCTGGCGGCCCTGGAGGATCTGCAGCAGCAGGCGCTTGAAGCCGGCGGCCAGTTCGGCGCAATAGCGCAGGAACAGCGGCGGCGGGGGGCGGGACTCGATGAAGTCGGCGGCGTAGTGGCGGTATTCCTCGCTGAAGCTTTGCAGCGCCCGCTGCCTTTCGAGTAAGGTCACCGCACTTCGATTGAGGCGGAACAGCTGTCCCAGGGCCTGTTGCAGGCCGGTCTCCAGGGGCAGCAGCCGGGCGCTGGCCAGCGCGGGGTTGAGCCCCATGAGGCAGCTGCCATCCTCGTCGATGATGTCCGGTACCTCGAGGCGCAGGGCATCCAACGTCATATCAACCCCGCAGGTACGAGGATCGACGAGATGGGATCACGACTCCAGGCTGTTTTCGGGGCGCTCATCGTTTCGGGGGCCGCTCTGTTGCTGGGAGGCTGTTCTGAGGATCTGGGCCTCGATCAGCATGGGCAGAAGGTAACGAGTGAGCGCTTCGAAAACCAGTGGCTGGTCATCAATTACTGGGCTGAGTGGTGCGCGCCGTGCCGCACGGAAATCCCCGAGCTGAACGCTCTGGCTGAACAGCTGAAGGGGCAGGGGGTGCAGGTCATGGGGGTGAACTTCGATGGCTTGCAGGGCGCCGAGCTGGAAAAGGCGAGCCGCCAGATGGGCATCGGCTTCACCGTGCTGGCCCAGGACCCTTCCGAGCGCTTCAAGCTGCCGCGCAGCGAGGCGTTGCCGGTGACCTACATCCTCGATGCCCGTGGCCAGGTGCGCGAGCGCCTGCTGGGCGAGCAGACCGCGAAGGGCTTGAGCGAGCGGCTTTCAGGCCTGCGGCAGGAGAAGCCGTGATGGCGAGAATCTGCATGCATGGCTACGTCAGCGGCAAGGTGCAGGGCGTCTATTACCGCCAATCCACCCAGGAAGAGGCCGACCGGCTGGACCTGGATGGCTGGGTGCGCAACCTTGAGGATGGCCGTGTAGAGGTGCTGTTCGAGGGGGAAGAGGCCGCCGTTCGTGAGTTGGCAGCCTGGTTGGAGCAGGGCCCCGAGGAAGCGCGGGTCAGCGCCGTGGAGCTGGAGGTTCACCCGTTACAGGGGATCGCGGGGTTCGTGGTCCGTCGCTGAATCGGCATGGCCGTCACGTTGTGACGGCCTACTCGCCTTCACCTGGGTCGGCCACCAGGCGGCCGGCATCCTTCATCAGCGCCTTGAGGAATTCCTGCTGGAGTTCCGGATCATTGCGCGTCAGTTCGATCAGGCTCTGTTCCAGTTCGCTGGCTTCTTCTTCCAGGCCCAGCTCGGAGAGGCGCTTGACGCGGTGGACCCACTGGGACACCTCGTCGTCTTCCAGGTCTTCGTAGATCAGCGCGTGGGCTTCCTTGAGCTTGCCGCGCAGGTCCCGGCTGACCATCAGAGTGGTTTCGGCGCGGGCGCCGTCCTGCGGGTCTTCGACGCTCAATAGCAGCTTGCCGACGCGGCTGATGTCCTGGTCGGCGAAGGGGCCATCCAGCAGGTTGAGGCGCAGCACGCCATGGCGGTCGGTGAGCAGCTCGCTGGTCTGCTTGCCGGCGGTGACCATCACCGGCCGTTCCGACCAGGGCAGGCTGGAATACTCGACGCGCTTGTCGCGCTGTTCTTCGTCAATGCTGGCCAGGTTTTGCTCCGAGCGCCCGTTGGACTCGACGTTCATGAACGGGTTGAGCCCGGCGAAACCGTAGCTGATCCAGTCCTTGGTGGCGGTGTCGGGCAGGCTGCCCAGCAGGGCGACGTTGAGGACGTTGGCGCCCACACCGGCCACCACCGCGACGGCCCCGAGGGGAATCTCGTAGATCTCGCGCCAGGGCTGGTAGGGCGTGTAGCGGTCATAGCGGCGGGTGACCTCGAATTCGGTGACTTCGAAGGTCTTCTGGTCATAGACCCGCACGCGGCGTTGAGGCAGTTCGAGGACACGGGGTTCGCCAGCGTCGACCTGCAGGGCGTGGTTGAGCAGCTTGCGCTCGACACGCTCCTCATGTTCGCTGCGTTGGGGCAGGTGGTTGGCGCAGCCGCCGAGGAACAGGGAGCTGCACAAGGCAGCTCCCAGGAGGCGGGTGGTACGACGCTTGGACATGTCTTCTCGATCAGCGGTTGAGGCGGGCCTTGATGAAGGACAGCACGTCGTCGACGGCAACGGGCTGGCTTTCGGTCTCGCGACGGTTCTTGTATTCCAGGTTGCCATCCGCCAGGCCGCGTTCGCTGACGACGACGCGGTGAGGGATGCCGATCAGCTCCATGTCGGCGAACTTCACGCCGGGGCTGGTCTTCTTGTCGCGGTCGTCCAGCAGCACTTCGATGCCGGCGGCGGTGAGGTCCGCATACAGCTTGTCGGTGGCTTCCTTGACGGCGGGGGTCTCGTACTTGAGCGGAACCAGGGCTACCTGGAAGGGCGCCAGGGCGTCCGGCCAGAGGATGCCGCGGTCATCGTTGTTCTGCTCGATGGCGGCGGCCACCACGCGGGAAACGCCGATGCCGTAGCAGCCCATGATCAGGGTGACCGGCTTGCCGCTCTCGCCCAGTACGCTGAGGTTCATGGCCTCGCTGTACTTAGTGCCGAGCTGGAAGATGTGGCCAACTTCGATGCCGCGCTTGATCACCAGGGTGCCCTTGCCATCGGGGCTCGGGTCGCCGGCGACGACGTTACGCAGGTCAGCGACTTCGGGCAGCGGCAGGTCGCGCTCCCAGTTGACGCCGAAGTAGTGCTTGTCGTCGATGTTGGCGCCGATGGCGAAGTCGCTCATCAGGGCCACGGAGCGGTCGACGATGCAGGGCATGGGCAGGTTCAGCGGGCCGAGGGAGCCGGCACCAGCGCCGATGGCGGCACGCAGTTCTTCTTCGCTGGCGAAGACCAGCGGGCTGGCGACCAGGGGCTGGTTGGCAGCCTTGATCTCGTTCAGTTCGTGGTCGCCACGGACGATCAGGGCCACCAGGGTGCCTTCCTCGGCGCCGTGGACCACCAGGGTCTTGATGGTCTTCTCGATCGGCAGGCCGAACTTCTCCACCAGGGCGGCGATGGTTTTGGTGTCGGGGGTGTCGACCAGGCGCAGTTCCTCGCGGGGGGCCTGGCGCTCCTTCTCGCGCGGTACGGCTTCGGCCTTCTCGATGTTGGCGGCGTAGTCGGAGCTGTCGCTGAAGACGATGTCGTCTTCGCCGGACTCGGCCAGCACGTGGAATTCGTGGGAGCCGCTGCCGCCGATGGAGCCGTTGTCGGCCTGCACGGGGCGGAAGTCGAGGCCCAGGCGGGTGAAGACCTTGCAGTAGGCGCCGTACATGACGTCGTAGGTTTCCTGCAGGGAAGCCTGGGAGTCGTGGAAGGAGTAGGCGTCCTTCATGATGAATTCGCGCCCACGCATCAGGCCGAAGCGCGGACGGATCTCGTCACGGAACTTGGTCTGGATCTGATACATGTTGATGGGCAGCTGCTTGTAGCTGTTCAGCTCGTTGCGGGCGAGGTCGGTGATGACTTCTTCGTGGGTCGGGCCGACGCAGAATTCGCGACCATGGCGGTCCTTCAGGCGCAGCAGCTCGGGGCCGTACTGCTCCCAGCGACCGGACTCCTGCCAGAGCTCGCCGGGCTGGATGGCGGGCATCAACACTTCCAGGGCGCCGGCGGCATTCATCTCTTCGCGGACGATGGTCTCCGCCTTGCGGAGTACCCGCAGGCCCATCGGCAACCAGGTGTAGAGGCCCGACGCCAGCTTGCGGATCATGCCGGCACGCAGCAGCAGCTGGTGGCTGATCACCACGGCATCGGCGGGAGTTTCCTTGAGGGTGGAAAGCAGGTACTGACTGGTACGCATGTTTGGCCGTTTCGTCGGTTGCGATGGGTTTGAGTGGCTGGGCATTGTACGGCGCTCATCGGGGCGCGTACAGGTTGCGGGCCCAACCGCGAGAGGAGGGTGGTGATGTCTTCATTAAGTGCTCAGCAGGTGCAGGCGCTGATCCGGGAAGGGGTGCCGATGGCGGCGGATATCGACTTGCAGATCGACCTCCTGGATGCACGCCGTGCCTTGGCACGGGTGCCATTCCACCCTCGCCTGGTCCGCCCGGGCGGCACCCTGTCCGGCCCGGCCATCATGGCGCTGGCTGATGCGGCGATGTACGCGGTGGTGCTGGGCAGTCTGGGGAGGTTGGAGATGGCGGTCACCAGCAACCTCAACATCAACTTCCTGGCCAAACCCAGGCCGGTTGACCTGCTGGCCGATGCTCGCATCCTGCGTTTGAGCAGGCGTCAGGCTGTGTGCGAGGTCGCGCTGTATTCGGTAGGGGCAGAGGAAGAGATGGTGGCCCATGTGACGGGCACCTATGCGCTGCCTATATAGATGACGGCACAGCGGAAAAGAGAAAGCCCGGCTAGGCCGGGCTTTTTCGTGAGTTCGCTATCCGTCCTGTGTTAGAGGATGTCCAGCGGGTACTCGGTGATGACGCGAACCTCATCCACAGCGCTGCTACCAGCGGAGTAGAAGCCACCCATGTCATTGTTGGAGCGCCAGGTCGCATGACGTACGCGGAAGGACAGGTCTTTCGCCGGGCCCTCCTGAACGACGTACTTGACTTCCAGATCGCGTTCCCATTCTTTGCCGTCGCTGCCAAACGCACCTTTATAGGCACCATTCACGTCTGCATTGGTGCCATCGGCGTGGCTACCAGTAATGTAGCGGGCCATGAAGCTCAGGCCAGGGACGCCCAAGGTCGCCATGTTCAGGTCGTAACGGGCTTGCCAGGAACGTTCGTTCGGAGCGTTGAAGTCCGAGTATTGAACGGAGTTGGCCAGGAAGATGGAGTCACCGGAGTTTCCACCATCCATCAGAATGTAGTCAAAGGGCTCATCGCCATTCACGCGCTGGTGAGCGAGGGTCAGTTTGTGAGCGCCGATGGTGTATGAGGCTGCCAACGAGAAGGCTGTGTTAGAGATATCACCGGCTTTGGACTTACCTTCATCAGTGGTGCGGTAGATGTTGAAGTCGAAGCCTAGAGACTGATCATCGGCCAGCGGCAGGGTGTAGTTCACATTGCTGTAGTACTGGCGGTAAATGTCTTCCAGCTCAACGCCGTAGAGGCTTACGGAAAGCTGATCATTTATCGTGTAGGTGCCACCCAGGTAATCGGCGTTCTTGGCATCAATAGCTACTTCGCCACCAACAGCGTTTGCGTTGGATTTACCAGCATAAGCCAGCGCGATAACTCCATCACGGTTGGTGGAGGCGCTGCCATCTCGCATGGAGGTGAAGTGACCTGCATCGATGGACAGGCCCTCGATCTCCTTGCTCAAAATCTGAAAGCCCTCGGCACTACCAGGGAACAAGCGAGCAGTACCGGTAGCGAACACTGGCGCGGTTGGAATCAGGTTGCCGTACTTGAGCTCAGTGTTGGATATACGAGCCTTTACAGCGCCGCCAGCATAGGAGTAGTCATCTTGAGAGCGACCATCGGAGCCAGTGGGGAAAAGACCTGTACCGGAGGTTCCTTTACCGCTGTTCAGCTTAATGCCCAGCATTGCGTGAGCGTCAACACCGAAACCTACCGTGCCTTGAGTGTAACCGGACGAGTAGGTGGCCATGATGCCGTGAGCCCATTCGTTACGGTAGCTCTGGTCCTCCGAGGTATTGTTACGGAGGTCGCGGTAGAAGGCGTAGTTCTTGTTCAGCACAGACAGCTTGCTGTCTTCGACGAAGCCCTTGGACTCGTCCTGGGCGCTGGCGAACGCCAACTGGGTGGTACCGGCGGTCACGGCCAGGGCCAGTGCGCTCCACTTCATCACTTGCATTGTGATTGCTCCTTTGGTTTTGAAGATTCTCGCCGCTTTCTTAATTTATTGAAGGCGGTTCTTTCTTTTTGTGTCGGCGCTAACTTATAGCACGACGTCTCAAGATGGCGATAGCTGGGCTCCGCTCCTTACGAAAACTTCACGGCCATGTCGCAATTCGGGTGGGCGCGTGTCGCATATTCGTAGTTCTTGCTCCAGTCCCTTGGTTCTTGTTTTTCTGCGGTCGTTACAGGCACTTAGTGCAACTAGGCCTGTCGCGACGTTCGCGTCCGGAACAGGCGTACCGAGATGACCCGGTCGACCATGGCGTTGCCTAAAGCAACTTCCGTGCACAAACCATACAGCCTGCTCTTGCTGCTGTGAGGTTTTCCGCCGGGCGTGCAGGTGTTGGGCAGAAATGATAGCTGGGTATTGGTCATTCGTTCTCAATGCGACCGAAACGGCTGCTTGAGGTGTTACGAGGTAACGCCTCACGGTGGTGCGTGTGGTCGATTCTGGTGCATGGCGGTAACCCTGCCGGGTTTGGCTGTCCCGGTCGGTGACGGTTGGGTATTCTTCGCAGCCATTTCTTGCCCCGTTTGATGGGCGTTTTGCATGACTGAGGTGAAGATCGCCATGTTCAATCTGGATCCAAGGCTTCAGCAGGATTGCCGGGTGATCGGGGACTACCCCCTTTCCCGCCTGTTGCTGATGAACGACTCGCAGTACCCCTGGTTCATTCTGGTTCCTAGGCGGGAGGAGGTGAGCGAGCTGTTCCAGCTGGACGCTGCTGATCAGCAGCAGCTCTGGAAGGAGGCGGTGTCGCTGGCCGAGGTGCTGAAGGACAGTTTTGGCGCGGACAAGATGAACGTCGCCACGCTGGGTAACGTCGTCAGCCAGCTTCACGTGCATGTGATCGCCCGGCGCAAGAGCGACGCTGCCTGGCCGGCCCCCGTGTGGGGGCGTGCTCCTGCCATTCCCTACACCGAAGGGCAGATCGCGGACCTGCTGGCACGTCTGCGCCTGGTCCTGACGGATGATTTCCGATTCGCGGAGGAGTAGGGCATGAGTTTGGAAATGCGCGTGATGGAGCTTGAGACTCGCCTGGCTTTCCAGGACGACACGATCCAGGCCCTCAACGATGAAATCGTGGCACAGCAGCGGATCGTCGAGCGCTTGCAGATGCAGGTCGCGGCGCTGGCCCGTCGGCAGGAAGAGCTGCTGAGCCAGTTCGGTGCATCCGATGGCGATGAGGCGCCGCCGCCCCATTACTAAGCTGTGCCTGTTTCGCCTCTATATATAAAAGAAGAAGCCCGCCGTGATGGCGGGCTTTTTCATTGGCCTGGTATTGCTCAGCGGCGGCCGGGCAGGGCGGCGATCACGTCTTCCGCCTGCAAGCCCTTGTCCCGCTGCATCACGGTGAACTCGACGCGCTGGCCTTCCACAAGTACGCGATGCCCTTCGCCACGGATGGCGCGGAAGTGGACGAAGATGTCGTCCCCCGAGTCCCGGGAGATGAAGCCGAAGCCCTTGGAGGTGTTGAACCACTTCACCGTGCCGGTTTCACGGTTGCTCATGTCCTGCAGGATCGGGGCGGCCTGGGTGACCTTGCGCAGGTTCAGCAGCAGGTGCAGAGCGACGGCGAGGAAGCTGGCCAGCAGGCTCAGCAGGATAGCGGGCTTGCCGCCGATTTCCGGGATCGGTGCCAGCAGCACGGCGATCTGCAGGATAACCGCGAGCACCAGCAGGGCGGAGACAGACGCCTGGAGCTGGCTGCGGGTGCCGCGTGCCCAGACCGGAACGACGGGCGCCATCAGCAGGTTGAGCAGCCCGATCAGAGCGAGGTAGAGGGCGTCAGGTTGCTGCAGGTACGGCAGGGCATCACCGCGCAGGCTGGGAATGAAGGACAACAGGAGCGCAGCAGCGCCCGTCAGCAGATGGACGATTTTCAACATGTTCAATGGACTCACCTTGATAGGAAACGCACAACGGAAAGAGCGAGCGCGCCGGTAATCCGGTAAAGAGGTCGCGCCAGCCTATGCCTGTAACCCTGCTGTGTGGCGGGTTGCAGGCACCGGGCGCTATTTAACAGGAAAGACTAGGGCTACTCAAATCAAGCAGTTAGCGCAGCTTCTGGCGCGCCGGGATGGACCTGGTTGCGGCCGTTGCGCTTGGCCTGGTAGAGGGCATCGTCGGCTCGGGTGAGCAGGCTTTCCAGGTTGTCGCCCGGTTCGGCCAGGGCGATGCCAAAGCTGGCAGTGATGGTGTCCAGCACCTGGTCGGTGCGGCGGACCTTGACGCGCAGGGATTGGAACTTCAATCGCAGCATCTCGGCGAAGGCGCGGGCACTGGCCAGTTCATGGCAGTCGCGCAAGACGACACAGAACTCCTCGCCACCGTAGCGGGCTGCCAGGGCGCGCGGGGGCAGCAGGTCCTTGAGCAACTGGCCGACATGCTGCAGCACGCGATCACCCAGGGGATGGCCGAAGTGGTCGTTGAACTGCTTGAAGTGGTCGATATCCAGCATGATCAGGGCCAGGCCGGCTGTGTTTTCTGCCAGGGCCTGTTCCAGCAGTCGGGTGAAGGCGTGCCGGTTGAACACCTGGGTCAGGCTGTCCAGCGTGGCGGCCATCTGTGCTCGTTCCAGTTGCAGGCGCAGGGTGTGGATTTCGGCCTGAGCGGCGCGCAGTCGGTAGAGGAACTGCTCCTGCTGGTCATGCATCAGCTGGGTGCTCTGGTGCAGGTCGTTCAGCACGCTGGGCAGGTCGTCGATGATCGGGTCATGCAGGGCGGCCAGGCCCGCTTCCAGGCTTTGCTGGTAGACCGTACTGCCCACGACGCTCCGGCTGACATCCGTCTCGATGTCATCCACCAGTTCGATGACTTGCTGCTGCCCTGCGCGGGCCTCTTCCAGTTCACCGCGGATGATGAAGTCGCGGAACAGCTTCACTGCCGAATCAGGCGGGAAAGCGTCGAAGTCCTTGACGATCTTGTCCAGGCGGCGGTTGAGGTCGGGCTGCTTGCCCTGGCTGTAGGTGTACCAGAGGGCGTAGTGGATGGGGTTTGGCGGAATGTCATGGCGAACCATGAGCGGGACGGCTTGCTTGAGCAATTCCGCTGCCTCGCGGGTCTCCTCCGGATAGAGTTCGAGCAGCAGGGGGGATTTGGAGGGCTGGCTCATCAACGGGTACTGACAAGGAGGGAGATTGTGCGAAGCATAGTTCAGGCGGGGTGCTGTCGCCCAGCAAAAAGGCCCGGCGAACCGGGCCTCTCGGAGGGCATGGAGGGTCAGGCAGCCAGCAGGCTGCGCAGCATCCACGCGGTCTTTTCATGGACCTGCATGCGCTGGGTCAGCAGGTCGGCGGTCGGTTCGTCGCTCACCTTGTCCAGCAGCGGGAAGATGCCGCGTGCGGTACGAACCACGGCCTCCTGGCCTTGGACCAGTTGCTTGATCATGTCTTCTGCAGCCGGGACGCCTTCTTCTTCCTTGATGGAGGACAGGCGGGCGTAGGCGGCGTAGGTGCCGGGAGCCGGGAAGCCCAGGGCGCGGATGCGCTCGGCGATGGCGTCGACAGCCAGGGCCAGTTCGGTGTACTGGGCCTCGAACATCAGGTGAAGGGTGTTGAACATCGGACCGGTCACGTTCCAGTGGAAGTTATGGGTCTTCAGGTAAAGGGTGTAGGTATCCGCCAGCAGGCGGGAGAGGCCTTCGGCAATGGCTGCGCGGTCCTGTTCGGCGATTCCGATGTTGATTTCCATACGTCTCTCCTCAGTGGTGCAGGCCGGCTAGGGCCCGTGATCGGCAGAGACTAGCACAGGGAAATGGCGCTTCGATGCCGGTAAAAATCAATGGTTGCGATACCTTATGCCTATCGTCGCGCATCGGGGAGCGGCTGCGCGGCGGGCGTTACAGCCGGGTCAGGTGGGGCTCTTCGCCGAGGCAGACATTGAATACCTCGACCCAGTGGGCGCTGAACTGGCTGCCGGCCAGGCCATTGATCTCCAGGATCGCACGCAGGACGGGGCGCTTGCTGAGCGTCTGGTGGGCGCGTTCGTGGGTGCGTGCGTCGAAGGTGTCGACGATGTTCAGGATCAGTGCGCCAGGGACGATCTCCGCCTCGCGCAGCCCTTTGGGGTAGCCGCTTCCGTCCGCGTGCTCCTGGTGTTGAAGGATGATCTCGGCCGCTTCGTCCCACTGGGGCAGGCGTCGCAGCAGGTCGGCGCCCATCCGAGGATGCGCTTGCATCAGGCGGCGCTCCTCCCGAGTCAGGCGTTCGGCCTTGTGCAGGAGGGGGAGGGGCATCAGCGCCATGCCCAGGTCATGAAGGCATACGGCCGTGGCGAGTTGGCGCGGGTCGACGGGGTGGCCGGCGCGGCGGTTCATCGCCAGTGCCACCTCCAACTGGCGCTCACCCCGACCGAGCCAATAGTGCGAGCGCCGCTCGGCTGCTTGCATGAGGTCGAGGAAGAACGCCAGGTCGGGGTCATCCGATAGCCCGTGGCGTGTCAGGGCGCCGGTGGCTGTTACGGGGTCGGCCTGTGGCGTGGTCAATCGCGTGTTTGGGTCCAGGCGGAACAGCAAGGCCTGGCGCATCTCCGTCTGCCGTTGCTCGGGCGCTTGGGCCAGCGACGACAGCGCCTTGGCCAGTGGCAGGGTGTCGGGTGGCAGCCCAGGCTCACCGGCCAGTGCGCCCCTGACCAGGTCGCGCAGGCGATCCAGTATCAGCAACATGATGTCGCCCAGCAGGCTGTCGAAGGTCAGCCGACCCTCTCGCAGCTGGTCGAGGACATCCTCCAGGGCCTGGGGCAAGGTGTTGAGGCGTTCGAGGCCGACGTAGCCCAGGTTGCCCTTGAAACTGTGGACCTGGCGGAAGAGCTGGCGCAGTCGCTCCGGATCGGTTGGCGTGCGCTCAAGGTCGATCAGCAGTTGCTCGCAGCGATTGAAGCCCTCGTAGGCTTCCTGGCGGAAATCATCAAGGAGGTCCTGATTGAAGTCGGCTGGGCGTTGGGTGGCCATGGCGAGGCTCCGCGTGCTCGGGGGATTTGAGTATAGAAAGCCTGTGGGCGGGCGGCTGCGCGGTATCGATTAACCATATATAATCCGGCCCTTTGCCACGGTTGCGGGCCTGTGCTCGGCCTACCGAAGCACCGGGGCGATGCGCCTCCGGTCGCCTTGTCGGCCGGTCTGGCGCCGATGGACGATATTTCCCCTCGTGCCCAGCGGCCCGACGAATTCACGACTCAGAGAAGCGAAACACGACCATGATGCGCAGCCATTATTGCGGCCAACTGAACGAGAGCCTGGACGGCCAGGAAATCACCCTTTGCGGCTGGGTTCACCGCCGTCGCGACCATGGCGGGGTCATCTTCCTTGATATCCGCGATCGTGAAGGTCTGGCCCAGGTGGTCTTCGACCCGGATCGTGCCGACACCTTCGCCAAGGCCGACCGCGTGCGCAGCGAGTACGTGGTCAAGATCACCGGCAAGGTGCGCCTGCGCCCCGAGGGTGCGCGCAACGCCAACATGGCGTCCGGTGCCATCGAGGTGCTGGGCTATGAGCTGGAAGTCCTGAACCAGGCCGAAACCCCGCCCTTCCCGCTGGACGAGTACTCCGACGTGGGCGAGGAAACCCGCCTGCGCTACCGCTTCATCGACCTGCGTCGCCCGGAAATGGCCGCCAAGCTGAAGCTGCGCTCGCGCATCACCAGCAGCATCCGCCGCTACCTGGACGAGAACGGCTTCCTCGACGTCGAGACCCCGATCCTCACCCGCGCCACTCCGGAAGGCGCCCGCGACTACCTGGTGCCCAGCCGCACCCATCCCGGCAGCTTCTTCGCCCTGCCGCAGTCGCCCCAGCTCTTCAAGCAGCTGCTGATGGTGGCCGGCTTCGACCGCTACTACCAGATCGCCAAGTGCTTCCGCGACGAGGACCTGCGTGCCGACCGTCAGCCGGAATTCACCCAGATCGACATCGAGACCAGCTTCCTCGATGAGAACGACATCATGGGCATCACCGAGACCATGATCCGCAACCTGTTCAAGGAAGTGCTGGATCTGGAGTTCGGCGAATTCCCCCACATGACCCTGGCCGAAGCCATGCGCCGCTACGGCTCCGACAAGCCGGACCTGCGCATCCCGCTGGAGCTGGTGGACGTGGCTGACCAGCTGAAGGATGTCGACTTCAAGGTCTTCTCCGGCCCGGCCAACGACCCGAAAGGCCG
The DNA here is from genome assembly GCF_000931385.1 of Pseudomonas sp. FeS53a. Lineage (NCBI taxonomy): Bacteria > Pseudomonadati > Pseudomonadota > Gammaproteobacteria > Pseudomonadales > Pseudomonadaceae > Pseudomonas > Pseudomonas sp. FeS53a. The sequence continues at coordinate 21,578 of NZ_JYFT01000085.1, read as the reverse complement.
TGTCGCCGCCCTGCGCGTACCGGGCGGTGCGAGCATGCCGCGCAGCAAGATCGACGAGTACACCAAGTTCGTCGGCAACTACGGTGCCAAGGGCCTGGCCTACATCAAGGTCAACGAGCGCGCCAAGGGCGTCGAGGGCCTGCAGTCGCCCATCGTCAAGAACATCGCCGAGCCGAACCTGAACGTGATCCTCGATCGCGTGGGCGCGGTCGATGGCGACATCGTGTTCTTCGGTGCCGACAAGGCCAAGGTCGTCTGCGACGCCCTGGGTGCCCTGCGCATCCGCCTGGGCCACGACCTGAACCTGCTGACCTGCGAGTGGGCCCCGCTGTGGGTGGTCGACTTCCCGATGTTCGAAGAGAACGACGACGGCAGCCTCACCGCCATGCACCACCCCTTCACTTCGCCCAAGTGCAGCCCGGAAGAGCTGGAGGCCAATCCGGCCGCCGCGCTGTCCCGCGCTTACGACATGGTGCTCAACGGCACCGAGCTGGGTGGCGGTTCGATCCGTATCCACGACAAGGCGATGCAGCAGGCGGTGTTCCGCGTGCTGGGCATCAGCGAAGACGAGCAGCAGGAGAAGTTCGGCTTCCTGCTGGACGCCCTGAAGTTCGGTGCTCCGCCGCACGGCGGCCTGGCCTTCGGCCTGGACCGCCTGGTGATGCTGATGACCGGCGCCTCGTCGATCCGCGAAGTGATCGCCTTCCCGAAAACCCAGAGTGCCGCCTGCGTCATGACCCAGGCGCCGGGTGTCGTGGATGCCAAGGCCCTGCGCGAGCTGAACATCCGGCTGCGCGAGCAGCCCAAGGCTGAGTAAGTAGAACCAACCGCGACGGCGCCCCAGGGCGCCGTCCGTCAAAGCAGAGTACGGAGTGCGTTATGGCTGGTCATTCCAAGTGGGCCAACATCAAGCACCGCAAGGGTCGGCAGGACGCCAAGCGGGGCAAGATCTTCACCAAACTGATCCGTGAGCTGACCGTGTCGGCCAAGCACGGCGGCCCGAACCCGGCGGATAACCCGCGTCTGCGCCTGGCCGTGGACAAGGCGCTGACCGCCAACATGCCGCGCGACACCATCGATCGTGCCATCGCCCGTGGTGCCGGCAACAACGATGCCGATAACATGGCCGAGCTGACCTACGAGGGTTACGCGCCCAGTGGCGTGGCCATCATCATCGAGGCCATGACCGACAACCGTAATCGCACCGCTGCGGAAGTGCGCCACGCCTTCACCAAGTGCGGGGGCAACCTGGGGACCGACGGTTCCGTCGCCTACATGTTCGACCGCAAGGGCCAGATCAGCTTCGCCCCTGGCGTCGACGAAGATGCGCTGATGGAAGCAGCCCTGGAGGCCGGTGCCGAGGACGTGGAAATGGGCGAGGACGGTTCCGCCCTGGTGTCCACCAGCTTCCCCGACTTCCATGCCGTGAACGAGGCTCTGCAGGCTGCCGGGTTCAAGGGTGAGGAAGCCGAGATCGCCATGATCCCGTCCATCAGCGCTCCCATTGCCGACCTGGAGACCGCCCAGAAGGTGCTGAAGCTGATCGACATGCTCGAAGACCTCGACGACGTGCAGAACGTCTATCACAACGCCGAGATCCCCGACGAGATCATGGAGCAGCTGGACTGAGTTCCAGCCTGCGCCTGAAGCCGGAAGTCGCCTCGTGCGCTTCCGGCTTTTTTGTTGGAGGGCCGGTCCGTATACTCGCGGCTGGATAAATAGACAGTGTGCTGGTTCGCCGGCACGTGGAGAGACGGGCGGCATGACCCTGATTCTTGGTATCGACCCGGGTTCGCGCATCACCGGCTACGGTGTGGTGCGCGACACCGGGCGAGGGTGCGAGTACGTCGCTTCCGGCTGCATACGCACAGGGGCGGGCCCGCTGCAGGAGCGCCTGCAGATCGTCTTCCGTGGCGTGCGTGAAGTGATCCAGACCCACGGCCCCGTCACCATGGGCATCGAACAGGTGTTCATGGCGCGCAATGCCGACTCCGCCCTCAAGCTCGGGCAGGCCCGCGGGGCTGCCATCGTGGCGGCGGTGGAGGAGGGGCTGGAGGTGGCCGAGTACACCGCCAGCCAGGTGAAGCAGGCCATTGCCGGCACTGGCGGCGCCGACAAGCAGCAGGTGCAGATGATGGTCATGCACCTGCTCAAGCTGGTGCAGAAGCCGCAGATCGACGCCTCCGACGCCCTGGCCATCGCCCTCTGCCACGCCCACCATCGGCAGAGCCTGATTCCCCATGGACTGGCCACCGCCAAGCGGCGCAGTGGCCGCCTGCGTTTGTAACCTCATTTAAGGACGCTCTTCGTGATCGGACGTTTGCGTGGCACCTTGGCGGAGAAACAGCCGCCGCACCTGATCCTCGACGTCAATGGCGTCGGCTACGAACTGGAAGTGCCCATGACCACCCTCTACCGCCTGCCCAGTGTCGGCGAGCCCGTCACCCTGCACACCCACCTGGTGGTGCGGGAGGACGCGCACCTGCTCTATGGCTTCTACGAGCGCCGTGACCGGGAGCTGTTCCGCGAGCTGATCCGCCTCAACGGCGTCGGCCCCAAGCTGGCCCTGGCGCTCATGTCCGGGCTGGAAGTGGATGAACTGGTCCGCTGCGTGCAGGCCCAGGACACGTCCACGCTGGTGAAGATCCCCGGCGTCGGCAAGAAGACCGCCGAGCGCCTGCTGGTGGAGCTCAAGGACCGTTTCAAGGCCTGGGAGAACATGCCCACCATCGCCCCCCTCATTGTCGAGCCGGTGGCCGGTGCCGGTGTTTCCAGCGCCGAAAGCGACGCCCTCAGCGCCCTCATCGCCCTCGGCTTCAAGCCGCAGGAAGCCAGTCGCGCCGTCGCTGCGATCAAGGAAGAAGGGTTGTCCAGCGAGGAAATGATCCGCCGCGCCCTGAAAGGAATGGTGTAAGCCCCGATGATCGAAGCCGACCGCCTGATCACTGCCAGCAGCCGCGACCGCGACGAACAGCTGGACCGTGCCATCCGCCCGCTGAGCCTGGCCGACTACATCGGCCAGCCGGTGGTGCGCGAGCAGATGGAGCTGTTCATCAAGGCCGCCAAGGGGCGGGGGGAGGCCCTGGACCATACCCTGATCTTCGGTCCGCCCGGCCTGGGCAAGACCACCCTGGCCAACATCATCGCCCACGAGATGGGCGTCTCCCTCAAGAGCACCTCCGGCCCGGTGCTGGAGCGACCAGGCGACCTGGCGGCGCTGCTGACCAACCTCGAAGCGGGCGACGTGCTGTTCGTCGACGAAATCCACCGCCTCTCGCCCGTGGTCGAGGAAGTGCTCTACCCGGCGATGGAAGACTTCCAACTGGACATCATGATCGGCGAAGGCCCGGCGGCCCGTTCGATCAAGCTCGACCTGCCGCCCTTCACCCTGGTAGGAGCCACCACCCGCGCCGGGATGCTGACCAACCCGCTGCGGGATCGCTTCGGCATCGTCCAGCGCCTGGAGTTCTACAACACCCAGGACCTCTCCACCATCGTGGCGCGCTCCGCCGGCATCCTCGGCCTGCACATCGAGCCGGAGGGTGCCTTCGAGATCGCCCGCCGTGCCCGTGGCACGCCGCGTATCGCCAACCGCCTGCTGCGCCGCGTGCGGGATTTTGCCGAAGTCCGGGCCCAGGGGCAGATCACCCGCGTCATCGCCGACCAGGCGCTCAACCTGCTGGATGTGGATGAACGTGGCTTCGACCACCAGGACCGGCGTCTACTGCTGGCGATGATCGACAAGTTCGACGGGGGCCCGGTCGGCGTCGACAGCCTCGCCGCTGCCATCAGCGAAGAGCGGCACACCATCGAGGATGTGCTGGAGCCCTACCTGATCCAGCAGGGCTACATCATGCGCACCCCGCGCGGACGGGTGGTTACCCGGCATGCCTACCTGCACTTCGGTCTGAAGCTGCCGGGGCGGCTGCTGGAGGAGCCCTCGGGGGATTTGTTCACCCCGGGTGACGAATGAACATCCCCGCGGTCGAAGCGTGCGTCGGAACGGCGCAAAAACAGTTGTCGGGCCGGATTGGCAACCCTTGGAGTAAGCACTAGAGTATGCGCGCGCAAAATGAGGCCCCACCTTTCGTGCATCGGAGCCGCGTCTATTACGAGGACACCGATGCCGGCGGCATCGTCTATTACGTCAACTACCTCAAGTTCATGGAGCGGGCTCGAACCGAGTACCTGCGGAGCCTGGGTTTTGCCCAGTCCGAGCTGGTCGGGGAGAACCTGTTGTTCGTCGTGCATTCGGCCGAGGCGCGTTACCACAAGCCGGCCCGCCTGGACGATGAACTGGCCATCAGCGCCGAAGTGATCGAATTGAACCGTGCGAGCCTGAAGTTTCGTCAACAGGTGAGGCGGGTTACGGATGATGCGCTGCTCTGCGAAGGGCAGTTCCTGGTGGCCTGTGTGCGCGCCGACAGTTTGAAACCCCGGGCGATCCCCGAAGCGCTGCGTGAAGCCTTCGCCGCCGTACCGGGCCAATCCCCTGCAGGAGACTAAGCGTGGAAGCCAACGTCGTCGACCATACCTCCATGTGGAGCCTGATCAGCAACGCCAGCCTCGTGGTGCAACTGGTCATGCTCACCCTGGTGGCCGCCTCGGTCACCTCGTGGATCATGATTTTCCAGCGCAGCAACCTGCTGCGTGCGGCCAAGAAGTCCCTGGAGGCCTTCGAGGAACGCTTCTGGTCGGGCATCGACCTGTCCAAGCTGTACCGCCAGGCCGGCAGCAACCCGGATCCGGATTGCGGTGTGGAGCAGATCTTCCGTGCCGGTTTCAAGGAGTTCTCCCGCCTGCGCCAGCAGCCCGGCGTCGACCCGGACGCGGTGATGGAGGGCGTGGCCCGTGCCATGCGCGTGGCCATTTCCCGTGAAGAGGAAAAGCTCGAGCAGAGCCTGCCGTTCCTCGCCACCGTCGGCTCCACCAGCCCCTACATCGGCCTGTTCGGCACCGTCTGGGGGATCATGAACTCCTTCCGTGGCCTGGCCCAGGTCCAGCAGGCCACCCTGGCGACCGTTGCCCCCGGCATCGCCGAGGCCCTGATCGCCACCGCCATCGGCCTGTTCGCGGCGATCCCGGCGGTCATCGCCTACAACCGCTTCTCGGCCCGTGGCGAAACCCTGATCGGTCGCTACTACACCTTCGCCGACGAGTTCCAGGCCATCCTGCACCGCAAGGTGCACACCAGCGACGAGTGATAGACGCAGGTTCAACGAAAGGACAGGTTCCAAGCCATGGCCAGAAACCGCCATAAACGCAAGCCGGTCGCCGAGATGAACGTGGTGCCCTACATCGACGTGATGCTGGTGCTGCTGGTCATCTTCATGGTGACGGCGCCCATGCTCAACCAGGGCGTCAAGGTCGACCTGCCCAAGGTCTCCAGCGAGGTGCTGCCGCAGGACAACAACTCCCGCGTGCTCACCATCTCCATCAAGGCCGACAAGACCTACTACTGGAACATGGGCGAGGAAGTCGACCCGGATCAGGGCAAGGGCAGCGAAACCGCCACGGCGCTGCCGGACCTGGTGCGCACCGTGACCGCGATCATGAGCCAGAACGCCAGCCAGGGTAAGAAGGTCCAGGTCTTCGTCCGGGGTGACAAGGCGGTCGACTACGGCTCCGTCATGGCGGTCATGGGTGGCCTGCAGCAGGCCGGCGTCGGCAATGTCGGGCTGATCACCGAGGCGCCCTGATGCATCAGCAGAGCGAACGCTCCCCCTCTGAAAGCTACTTCTGGCCCGTCGTATGGGCTGTCGGGCTGCATGTGCTCATCTTCGGCATGCTCTTCGTCAGCTTCGCCTTCACCCCGGAGCTGCCGCCGGCGCGCCCTATCGTCCAGGCCACCCTTTACCAGTTGAAGTCCCAGAGCCAGGCGACCACCCAGACCAACCAGAAGATCGCCGGCGAGGCCAAGAAGACCGCTGCTCCGATGTATGAAGCCGAGCAGCTGGAAATGAAGAAGGCGGAAGAGCAGAAAGTGGCTGCCGCCAAGGCCGCGGAACAAAAGAAAGCCGAAGAAGCTCGAAAGGCGGCAGAAGCCAAGAAAGCCGAAGAGGCGAAGAAGGCCGAGGACGCCAAGAAGGCGGCCGAGGAAGCGGCCAAGAAGCAGCAGGCCGACATCGCCAAGAAGAAGGCCGAGGAAGAAGCCAAGAAAAAAGCCGAAGAGGAGGCCAAGAAGAAGGCCGCCGAAGAGGCGAAGAAGAAAGCGGCTGAGGACGCCAAGAAGAAGGCGGCCGAGGAAGCGAAGAAGAAAGCCGCCGAGGATGCCAAGAAAAAGGCAGCCGAAGAGGCCAAGAAGAAAGCGGCGGAAGAAGCCAAGCGCAAGGCGGCCCGTGACCAGAAGGCGGCTGCGTTGGCGGAGCTGCTTGGAGATAAGGTCGAGAACCAGCAGGCGCCCGCTGACGAGGTGGGTGATACCACTTCTGGTAATTATGATGATCTTATCCGGCTGAGAGTATCTGAACTCTGGACTCGACCTCCGTCAGCTCGTAACGGTATGTCGGTGCAGGTTCAAATTAATATGCTGCCTGACGGCACCATCACAAACGCAACAGTTGTGCGCTCTAGTGGTGACCCGTCGTTCGACCAGTCGGCTGTCAGCGCGGTTAGGAATGTGGGCCGTATTCCAGAAATGCAGGGTATGAAGCCCTCTGAGTTCAATATTTACCGCTCATTCAAAATGACATTTACCCCTGAGGACCTGGAGTAGTGATGAAAATTCTTAGAGGTTTTCTTCTAATCGCGCTCTGCTTGGCAGGCTTCGCCAACGCTGAAGAGAAAAATATTCTTATTTCGAAAGGGGTAGATAGGGCCGTTCCAATCGCCGTCGTCCCGTTCGGCTGGCAGGGCGGTACCGTGCTGCCGGAAGACATGTCCGAGATCATCGGCAACGACCTGCGCAACTCCGGCTACTTCGAGCCCATCCCGCGTCAGAACATGATCAGCCTGCCGACCCAGGCAGCCGAAGTGATCTACCGCGACTGGAAGGCGCTGGGCGCCCAGTACGTGCTCGTCGGCAGCATCGTGCCGGCTGCAGGTCGCCTGCAGGTGCAGTTCGCCCTGTTCAACGTCGCGACCGAGCAGCAGGTGTTCGCCGGAACCGTCAGCGGTTCCACCGACCAGCTGCGTGACATGGCCCACTACGTCTCCGACCAGGCCTTCGAGAAGCTCACCGGTGTGAAGGGCGCCTTCTCCACCCGCATGCTGTATGTCACCGCAGAGCGCTTCTCGGTGAACAACACCCGCTACACCCTGCAGCGCTCCGACTATGACGGCGCCCGTGCCGTGACCCTGCTGCAATCCCGCGAGCCGATCCTCTCGCCGCGCTATGCTCCGGATGGCCGTCGCATTGCCTACGTTTCGTTCGAGCAGAAGCGTCCGCGCATCTTCATCCAGCACATCGATACCGGTCGCCGCGAGCAGATCACCAACTTCGAAGGCCTCAACGGTGCGCCGGCCTGGTCGCCGGAAGGTAATCGCCTGGCATTCGTCCTGTCCAAGGACGGCAACCCGGAGATCTACGTGATGGACCTGGGCAGCCGTCAGCTGCGCCGCGTCACCAACCACATGGCCATCGACACCGAACCCTTCTGGGGCGCCGACGGCCAGACCCTGTACTTCACCTCCGACCGCGCCGGCAAGCCGCAGATCTACAAGGCCAACATCAACGGTGGGGAACCGCAGCGCGTGACCTTCGTGGGCAACTACAACGCCAACCCGAAACTCTCCGCTGACGAGAAGACCCTGGTGATGATCCACCGCCAGGATGGCTTCACCAACTTCAAGGTGGCCGCCCTTGATCTGACCCGTGCCGGGGCCGCTCCGCGCATCCTTTCCAACACCTCGCTGGACGATTCGCCCACTGTTGCGCCCAACGGCACCATGCTAATCTACGCCACCCGCCAGCAGGGCCAGGGAGTCCTGATGCTCGTGTCCACCAATGGGCGCGTGCGGCTTCCAATTCCAACCGTTCAAGGCGATATCCGCGAACCGTCCTGGTCGCCGTACCTGAACTGACGCGGTGCTGACTATTTGCTTTTTGCTAAACACACTGGGGCTCATTAGGAGTTACAACGATGGAAATGATCAAGTTCGGTAAATTCGCAGCACTGGCTCTGGCCATGGCCGTAGCAGTAGGTTGCTCCTCCAAGGGCGGCGAAAACTCCGGCGAAGGCGCCGTAGATCCGAACGCTGGCTACAACGCCAACAACAGTGGTCTGGATTCCAGCCTGAGCGAAGAAGCCGCTCTGCGCGCCATCACCACTTTCTACTTCGAGTACGACAGCTCCGACCTGAAGCCGGAAGCCATGCGCGCTCTGGACGTACACGCCAAGGACCTGAAAGCCAACGGCAACCGCGTTGTCCTGGAAGGCCACACCGACGAGCGCGGCACCCGCGAGTACAACATGGCTCTGGGTGAGCGTCGTGCCAAGGCCGTTCAGCGCTACCTGGTTCTGCAGGGCGTTTCCCCGGCTCAGCTGGAACTGGTTTCCTACGGTGAAGAGCGTCCGGTTGCCACCGGCAACGACGAGCAGTCCTGGGCTCAGAACCGTCGCGTAGAGCTGCGTAAGTAATAGCTATGCGCAAGTGCCGTCGTGCTTTGACTGTATTGGCCCTGGGTAGCCTGCCCTTCGCAGTGTTTGCCGAGGTTCCCGTGGTGGACGGAAACAACGCCGGTTACGGCGCTTATCCGCCCGCTGGTTATGGTACGAACGGCGCCTATGCCGGAACCGGGGCGCAAGCCCCGGTTTCCGCGCAAGGCGAGCTGTTCATGCAACTGCAGCAGATGCAGGAAGAGATCGGTCGCCTGCGCGGCATGGTCGAAGAACAGCAGAACGAGATCCAACAGCTGAAGCAACAGAGCCTGGAACGCTACCAGGACCTGGACAGCCGGCTGAGCTCTGGCGCCGCAGGTGCCCCGGCTCCGGCCCAACAGAATGCTCCCGCCGATGGCGCCATCAACGCCGCCGGTGCTCCGGCCGCTCCCGCCCAGCAACCTGCTGCGAGCAACGAGCCAGCCGACCCCGCCAAGGAAAAGCTCTACTACGAAGCCGCCTTCGACCTCATCAAGGCCAAGGACTTCGACAAGGCCAGCCAGGCCTTCACCGCTTTCCTGCGCAAATACCCCAACAGCCAGTACGCCGGTAATGCCCAGTATTGGCTCGGTGAAGTGAACCTGGCCAAAGGCGACCTGCAAGGTGCTGGCCAGGCCTTTGCCCGTGTCAGCCAGACCTACCCGCAGCACGCCAAGGTGCCCGACTCGCTCTACAAGCTCGCCGATGTCGAGCAGCGCCTGGGTAACGCCGACAAGGCCAAGGGCATCCTCCGCCAGGTGATTTCCCAGTACCCGGGTACTTCGGCTGCCCAACTGGCCCAGCGCGACCTGCAGCGTCTTCGCTGAGTCCCTCGCGTCCATCGAGAAACCCGCGCCCGTCGCGGGTTTTTTCGTTTAGAATCGCCGCCCTTCTTACCCGCAACGGAGGCGGATGGCCTGTTTCGCCGTCACGCCCGTGGCCCTTATGCAACAGACCCTGCGAATCACCGAGATCTTCTACTCGTTGCAGGGGGAGACGCGTACCGCCGGCTTGCCGACGATATTCGTGCGCCTGACCGGCTGTCCCCTGCGCTGCCAGTACTGTGACACCGCCTATGCCTTCAATGGCGGGCAACTCCAGTCCCTCGACGACATCCTCGAGCAGGTGGCCGCCTACCGGCCGCGCCATGTCTGCGTCACCGGGGGTGAGCCGCTGGCCCAGCCCAACTGCATCCCGCTGCTGGCGCGCCTGTGCGATGCCGGCTACGAGGTGTCCCTGGAGACCAGCGGCGCGCTCGACATCGCCGCCGTCGACACCCGCGTGAGCCGCGTGCTTGACCTCAAGACGCCCGGCTCCGCCGAAGTCGCGCGCAACCGCTACGAGAACATTGCCCAGCTCACCCCGAACGACCAGGTGAAGTTCGTCATCTGCTCCCGTGAGGACTACGACTGGGCGGTCTCCAAGCTCATCGAGTACCGCCTTGAACAGCGGGCCGGCGAGGTGCTGTTCTCCCCCAGCCACCACCAGGTGGACGCGCGCCAACTGGCCGACTGGATCGTGGCGGACAACCTGCCCGTCCGCCTGCAACTGCAGCTGCACAAGATTCTCTGGAACGACGAACCGGGACACTGACATGAGCGACAAGAAAGCGGTCATCCTTCTTTCCGGCGGCCTGGATTCCGCCACCGTCGTAGCCCTGGCCCGTGCCGACGGCTACGCCTGCTACACCATGAGCTTCGACTATGGCCAGCGGCACCGGGCCGAGCTGCAGGCAGCCGAGCGCGTGGCTCGCCAGCTGGGTGTCGTGGAGCACAAGGTCATCGGCCTCAACCTCAACGGCATCGGCGGTTCGGCGCTGACCGACGACAGCATCGCCGTGCCGGAGAGCCCCACCGAGGGCATCCCCATCACCTATGTGCCGGCACGCAACACCGTGTTCCTCTCCCTGGCGCTGGGCTGGGCCGAAGTGCTGGGTGCGCGCGACATCTTCATTGGTGTGAATGCCGTGGATTACTCCGGCTACCCGGACTGCCGCCCCGAGTTCGTCGACGCCTTCGAACGCATGGCCAACCTCGCCACCAAGGCGGGTGTGGAAGGGCAGGGGTTCCGTATCCAGGCGCCGCTGCAGAACCTCTCCAAGGCCGAGATCATCCGGGCCGGTATTGCCCAGGGGGTAGACTACGGCCTGACCGTTTCCTGCTACCAGGCCGACGACCAGGGGCGGGCATGCGGCAAGTGCGACAGCTGCCGGCTGCGTGCCGCAGGCTTTGCGGCGGCCGGCGTGGAAGATCCGACACCCTATTTCTGAAAATTTTTCCGAGGGGTGTTGAATTCCTGAATAAAATCAGTATTATACGCCTCGCGTTGGGTCGTTAGCTCAGTCGGTAGAGCAGTTGGCTTTTAACCAATTGGTCGTAGGTTCGAATCCTACACGACCCACCATACAAGGCCTCGAAGAGGCCAACAGAAGCGGGAAGATCGAAAGGTCTTCCCGCTTTTTCGTTGTGGCGCCGCAGCCATCCACCCCGTCATTGATCTGCGCTATCATCCGCCGCCCGCGTGCCTGACCGTCGTCCGGCCCGTGGTTCTACATGGCTTCCACGCTCAGGCGTCCCGCAGGTCCGCAGACATGTCCCAGCTCTCCGAACGTTTCCTCGTCCAGGCCCACCTGGCGGCCAAGCAACCCCGGCAACTGACGCCCGAAGAAGAGACCCAGCTGCGCCAGGCGATCGCGGCCGAGCTCAAGGCGCAGAACGCCGTCCTGGTGGCCCACTACTATTGCGACCCGGTCATCCAGGCGCTGGCGGAAGAGACCGGCGGCTGCGTCTCCGACTCCCTGGAGATGGCGCGCTTCGGCAACCAGCACGCTGCCCAGACCGTCGTGGTCGCTGGCGTGCGCTTCATGGGCGAGACCGCCAAGATCCTCAACCCCGAGAAGCGCGTGCTGATGCCGACCCTCGAGGCCACGTGCTCCCTCGACCTGGGCTGCCCGGTGGATGAGTTCTCCGCCTTCTGCGACCAGCACCCCGAGCGCACGGTCGTCGTCTATGCAAACACCTCGGCAGCCGTGAAGGCGAGGGCGGACTGGGTCGTCACCTCCAGCTGTGCGCTGGAGATCGTCGAGAGCCTGATGGACAACGGCGAGAAGATCCTCTGGGCACCCGACCAGCACCTGGGCCGCTACATCCAGCGTGAGACCGGCGCCGACATGCTGCTGTGGGACGGTGCCTGCATCGTCCACGAGGAGTTCAAGGCCAAGCAGCTCGAAGACATGAAGGCGCTCTACCCGGACGCCGCCATCCTGGTGCACCCGGAGTCGCCCGAGTCGGTCATCGAGCTGGCCGATGCCATCGGCTCCACCAGCCAGTTGATCAAGGCCGCCCAGACGCTGCCGAACAAGACCTTCATCGTCGCCACCGACCGCGGCATCTTCTACAAGATGCAGCAGCTCTGCCCGGACAAGCAGTTCATCGAAGCGCCCACCGCTGGCAACGGTGCCGCCTGCCGCAGCTGCGCCCATTGCCCGTGGATGGCCATGAATACCCTGGAGCGCACCCTGCAGTGCCTGCGTGAAGGCAGCAACGAGATCTTTGTCGACGCCGCGCTGATCCCTCGCGCCGTCAAGCCGCTCAAGCGCATGCTCGATTTCACCCAGGCCGCCCGCATGAAGCTCAGCGGCAACGCCTGAGCCCACGGCGCCCAAGAAAAAGCCCGGATCGATGTCCGGGCTTTTTCGTTTCGGCGCAGGCTCAGCGCATCATCTGCTTCACCGCCTTCTGCTGCTCGATCAGCTCCTGCTGGCGCGCGTCGATGCGGGCTGCCAGCGGGAAGTTGCTGCTGGCCCGGCGCTTGGCGAAGTCCAGTTGCTCGATCGCCTGGTCGAAATCCCCCACCAGGGCGAAGTATTCGGCACGGGCCTGGTGCAGGCCGATGGTGTTGCCGGCCAGGCCGCGCACTTCCGCCACCTGGTACCAGATGTCCGGGTCGTTGGCGCGGGTGCGGGCCAGATCGTCCAGCACCTTCTCGGCGTCCTGGGGCTTGTTCTGCTTCAGCAGCAGGTCCACCCGGGCCTGCTTCAGCGGGTAGCTGGCAGGGTAGAGACCGAGCAGCCGGTCCACCCGCTTCTGCGCGTCCGGCAGGCGGTTGGCGGTGATGTCCAGGTCCACCTGGGCCAGGTTGTAGGCCACCTCGTTGGGCGCCTTGGCCAGCAACTGCGTCAGCGCCTCGCGGGCCTCGTTCAACTGGCCGGCCTTGATCTGGGCGATGGCCAGGCCGTAGCGCGCCGCGTCCAGCTTGGGATCGCTGTCCAGCATGGCGCGGAAGCGCTTGGCGGAGATGCCCGGGGTTTCCTCGAACATCAGCTGCACCCGCGCACGCATCAGCTGGTAGCGCAGGCTGTTCTCCACGCCGCCAGCAGGCAGCTGCTCGGCGCGGTTGCGGGTGTCGGCGATACGGGATTCGGTCACCGGGTGGGTCAGCAGGAATTCCGGCGGCTTGGAGTCGTAGCGGTACTGGCGCATCAGCCGCTCGAACATGTTCGGCATGGCGCGTGGGTCATAGCCGGCCTTTTCCAGGTTGAGCAGGCCGATACGGTCGGCCTCCTGCTCGTTCTGGCGGGAGAAGCGTCGCTGCTCCTGGATGGCCGCTGCCTGGGTCGACATGATCGCCGCCATGCCCGCGTCACCGGCACCGGCCGCTGCCGCGACGATGCCGGCGAGCATTGCTGCCATTACCGGGATCTGCATGCGCTGCTGGGCTTCCACCCCGCGTGCGAAGTGGCGCTGGGACAGGTGCGCGAGTTCGTGGGCCATGACCGAGGCGTATTCGGCTTCGTTGGGCGCATAGAGAAACAGGCCGCCGTTGACGCCGATGATCCCGCCGGGGGCGGCGAAGGCGTTCAGTTGCGGGCTTTTCAGCAGCACGAATTCCAGGCGGCGGTCCTGCAACTGGCTGGACTCGGCCAGCCGGTAGACGCTGCTTTCCACGTATTCCTTGAGCTGTGGATCGGGCAGTTGCTCCACCTGTGCGCGCAGCAGGCCCAGCCAGGCACGGCCCAGCTTGTGTTCCTGGTCGGGCGAAACGATGGAGGAGCTGGCGTCCCCCAGCGAGGGCAGGTCATCGGCCATGGCCGGCGTGGCGAGGAGACAGGCAAGCGCTAGCAGGGTAGGGCGCAACGGGTTCATGCACGGTGGCTCGTAGCGGCAAAGGCGTAAATGTAGCTTTCATTCCGCTCGGCTGGCCAGCGCAGAGAACGCTTCTGTATCCTAGGCGCCCTTCTGGAGATGCCCCATGACCGACGCCGTCCCCTTCGACGCCGAGCTGGATGCCAGCGGGCTCAACTGCCCCCTGCCGTTGCTCAAGGCCAAGCTCGAACTCAACCGCCTCGCCAGCGGCCAAGTCCTCAAGGTCACCGCCACCGACGCCGGTTCGCAACGCGATTTCCGTGCCTTCGCCCGCCTGGCCGGGCACGAGCTGCTGCACGAGGACGCCGCCGACGGCGTGTTCCGCTACTGGTTGCGCAAGGCCTGAGCGCCGCGTTCGAGGGATTCCGATGTTCAAGGTGCTTCGTGACTGGGTGCAGCGCTACTTCTCCGATGAAGAGGCCGTGGTGCTGGCCGTCTTCCTCGTGCTGGGCTTCACCCTGGTGCTCACCCTCGGCAACATGCTCGCCCCGGTGCTGGCCGGCCTGGTGCTCGCCTTCCTGATGCAGGGGCTGGTCAACCAGCTGGAGCGCCTGCGGATGCCGGGCCCGGCGGCCGTCTGGGTGGTGTTCACCCTGTTCATCGGCCTGCTGGCGCTGTTCCTCGTGGTGCTGCTGCCGCTGCTCTGGCAGCAGTTGAGCAACCTCTTCAACGAGTTGCCGCGCATGCTCGGCGAGTGGCAGTCGCTGCTTTTGCTGCTGCCGGAGCGCTACCCGCACCTGGTGACCGACGAGCAGGTGCTCAATGCCATCGAGGTCACCCGCAGCGAGATCGGCAAGTTCGGCCAGTGGGCGCTGACCTTCTCCCTCTCCAGCCTGCCGCTGCTGGTCAACCTGATGATCTACCTGGTGCTGGTGCCGATCCTGGTGTTCTTCTTCCTCAAGGACCGCGAGCTGATCCTGCGCTGGCTGAGCGGCTACCTGCCCCGCGAGCGGCAGTTGATGACCCGCGTGTGGAAGGAGCTGCACCAGCAGATCGCCAACTACATCCGTGGCAAGGTCATCGAGATCGTCATCTGCGGCGGCGTCACCTACGTCGCCTTCGTTTCCCTCGGTCTCAACTACGCCGCCCTGCTGGCGCTGCTGGTGGGCCTGTCGGTGGTGGTGCCCTACATCGGCGCTGTGGTGGTCACCGTGCCGGTGGCGTTGATCGGCCTGTTCCAATGGGGCTGGGGCGACCAGTTCATCTACCTGATGGTCCTCCACGGCATCATCCAGGCCCTGGATGGCAACGTGCTGGTGCCGCTGCTGTTCTCCGAAGCGGTCAACCTGCACCCGGTGGCCATCATCTGCGCCGTGCTGCTGTTCGGCGGGCTGTGGGGCTTCTGGGGCATCTTCTTCGCCATCCCCCTGGCCACCCTGTTCAAGGCCGTGCTGGATGCCTGGCCACGTACTTCTGCGGAGCCGGTCGGGCCTGCGCCCATCATGTGACGGGCAAAAAAAATGCCGCGAAGATTCGCGGCATTTTTCATTGCGGCGGGGGCTCAGGCCTTGTTCAGCGCCTGCGCAGCGGCTAGCACCGCGTCGGCATGGCCCGGCACCTTCACACCGCGCCATTCCTGGCGCAGCACGCCGTCCTTGTCGATCAGGAAGGTGCTGCGGTCGACGCCCAGGTACTCCTTGCCGTAGAGCTTCTTCTGGCGGATCACGTCGAACAGCTGGCACAGCGCCTCGTCCTTGTCCGAGATCAGCTCGAAGGGGAAGGCCTGCTTGCATTTGAAGTTCTCGTGGGACTTCAGGCCATCGCGGGAGACGCCGAAGATCACCGTGTTGGCGGCTTCGAACGCGCCGTGGCGATCACGGAAGTCCTGGCCCTCGGTGGTGCACCCCGGGGTGCTGTCCTTCGGGTAGAAGTAGATCACCACCTGCTTGCCACGCAGGTCAGACAGCTTCACTTCCACGCCACTGGTAGCGGCAGCGGTGAAATCGGCGACGGGCTGGTCGAGGCTCACGGCCATGGGAAAGCTCCTCTGTTCAGGGGTGTTGCGGACGCCACGGTTCGATCAGCGCATCCAGGTTCAACGCATCGGCGAAGTCCAGGAACTGATCGCGCAGCCAGCTTATCTGGGTGCCGGCCGGCAGCGTCACGGTGATGGTCGCGTTGAGCATCGTGCCCATGGTCTGCGGCGCCTGGTAGGTGTCGCAGGTCAGGTTCTCGATCTCCACACGGTGGTCGAGGAAGAACTGGCACAGCTCGCTGAGGATGTCCGGGCGGTACACCGCGCTCACATATGCGACGTACGGCATCGAGTTCGGACGCGGCTCCAGCAGGCCGCTGCGCACCATGTGGGTGGTGAAGTCGTGGCGCTTGGCCAGGGCCGGTACCCCGGACTCCAGGCGCGCCAGCGCATCCCAGCTGCCGGAAACCTGCAGTACCAGGGCGCAGTACTCGCCGTGGCGGGTCATGCGGCTGCTGACCACGGCACAGCGGTTTTCCTGGCTGGCGCGGCAGAGCACGGTGGTCAGGTCCATCGGGTTCCGGCCAAGGGCACTGATCACGAGGAATTGTTCGCGGGGCGGGGTGGTGGACATGCAGCGTTCCTAAAGCGAGGGGAGGGCGGCGAGGCCGCGTCTATCAAAGCGGGAAGGGTAGCGAAAAGCGCCGCCAAGGGGAATGCTGGCAGGCCCCGTGTCACCTTGTGCTGGACCCAGGCCGCCAGTACCATTACCGCTCTCATTTTCCGGCAGGAGCGGTTGCATGATTGCGGGCAGTATGGTGGCGCTTGTCACGCCCATGGACGCGCAGGGTCAACTGGACTGGGCGAGCCTGGCCAAGCTGGTGGATTTCCACCTCCAGGAAGGCACCAACGCCATAGTCGCGGTCGGCACCACGGGCGAATCGGCCACCCTGGATGTCACCGAGCACGTCGAAGTCATCCGCCGCGTGGTGGATCAGGTCAACGGCCGTATCCCGGTCATCGCCGGCACCGGCGGCAACTCCACCCGTGAGTCGGTCGAACTGACCGCCGCCGCCAAGGACGTAGGCGCCGATGCCTGCCTGCTGGTGACCCCCTACTACAACAAGCCGACCCAGGAAGGCCTGTACCAGCACTTCCGCCACATCGCCGAATCCGTCGCGATCCCCCAGATCCTCTACAACGTCCCCGGCCGCACCGTCTGCGACATGCTGCCCGAGACCGTCGAGCGCCTGGCCAAGATCGGCAACATCATCGGCATCAAGGAAGCCACCGGCGACCTCAAGCGCGGCCAGGAAGTACTGGATCGCGTCAGCAAGGACTTCCTCGTCTACTCCGGTGACGACGCCACCGCCGTCGAGCTGATGCTCATGGGCGGCAAGGGCAACATTTCCGTCACCGCCAACGTCGCCCCCCGCGAGATGGCCCAGCTCTGTGCCGCTGCCATGGCCGGCGATGCCGCCACCGCGCGTGGCCTGAATGACAAGCTGATGCCGCTGCACAAGGCCCTGTTCATCGAGTCCAACCCGATCCCGGTCAAGTGGGCGCTTCACGAAATGGGCCTGATCCCCGACGGCATCCGCCTGCCGCTCACCTGGCTCAGCCCCCGCTGCCACGAACCCCTGCGCCAGGCCCTGCGCCAGTCCGGCGTGCTTGCCTAACCCTTGGAGCAACAACGCATGAAGCGACTGGCCGGACTCTCCGCGCTCGCCCTGATGATCTCCAGTACCAGCGGTTGCGGCTGGCTCTGGGGCGAAAAAGGCTACTTCCGCGACCGCGGCAACGATTACCAGGAAGCGCGCCAGGCCGCGCCCATGCAGCTGCCGGCGGATGCCGACAGCAAGCGGCTCGACCCGCTGCTGCCGATCCCGGCCAACGTCGCCGACAACCGCACCGACCCCGACTACGAAGTCCCGCGCCCGCAGCCCCTGCAGGTGCGTGGCGAAGTCAGCGAGTACAGCCTGCAGAAGAGCGGCGACTCCCGCTGGGTCGTCGCCCAGCGCGTACCGGCCGAAGTCTGGCCGGTGGCCCGCCAGTTCTTTGAGGACGGCGGTTTCCGCATCGCCGACGAGCGCCCGCAGACCGGTGAATTCAGCACCGCCTGGCAGCGCCTCGATCAGCTCTCCGCCCCCCTGGCCCGCCGCCTCGGCAGCCGCGTGAGCGGCCTGGAGCCCGACAGCGAAGTGCGTGCCCGCGTGCGCATCGAGCCCGGCGTGCAGCGCAACACCTCCGAGATCTTCATCCTCACCACCAGCCGCCCGGCTGGCAGCAGCGCCGACACCGGCTGGCCGAGCCGTTCCGACAGCCCGGGCCTGGAAGCCGCGCTGATGGACGAAATGCTCGCCACCCTGGCCCGCAGCGCCGAACAGGGCGGCTCCGTCTCCCTGCTCGCCGCCCGCGACTTCGACGCCCCCAGCCGCGTCACCCTCACCCAGGACGGCAGCGGCAACCCCGTGCTCAACCTCGGTGCCGACTTCGACCGCGGCTGGTCCAGCGTCGGCCGCGCCCTGGAAATGGGCGACGTCCGCGTCGACGACATCAACCGCAGCCTCGGCGTCTACTACATCAACCTCGCCGAGGGTGCCGAGAAGGACAAGGAGCCCGGCTTCTTCAGCCGCTTGTTCGGCAGCGCGCCGAGCAAGGAAGAAATCGAAGCCCGTGCCGAGCGCTACCAGGTCCGCCTGACCCGCGTCGGCGAGAGCGTCCAGGTCACCGTCGAGAAGGACCTCAACACCGTCGCCCCCGCCGACGTGGCGCGCCGCGTGCTGACCCTGATCCAGGAAAACCTCGGCTGACAGCCGAAACCGGGCGGCCCTCGCGCCGCCCGGCATCCAATGGCCGGCCCCGTGCAGGCTGCGGAACCCGATAGGCGAAACCCCGGTTTCGCCTGTTTCGTTTGATAGAGGCGGAAAACGACATGACCACTCCCAGCACCCTGAGCCTGAAGAAGATCTATTCGGGCAAGGTCCGCGACCTGTACGAGATCGACGACAAGCGCATGCTCATGGTTGCCACCGACCGGCTCTCCGCGTTCGACGTCATCCTCGACCAGCCCATCCCCGAGAAAGGCAAGATCCTCACCGCCATCTCCAACTTCTGGTTCGACAAGCTCAGCGGCATCGTCCCCAACCACTTCACCGGTGACCGCGTCGAAGACGTCGTCCCCGCCGCCGAGCTGCCCCTCGTCGAAGGCCGCGCCGTCGTCGCCAAGCGCCTCAAGCCCGTCGCCGTCGAAGCCATCGTCCGTGGCTACATCGTCGGTTCCGGCTGGAAGGAGTACCAGAAGAGCGGCACCGTCTGCGGCATCCAGCTGCCGGCCGGCCTCAAGGAGGCCTCCAAGCTGCCCCAGCCGATCTTCACCCCCTCCACCAAGGCCGCCGTCGGCGACCACGACGAGAACATCTCCTTCGAACAGTGCGAAGCCATCATCGGCAAGGAACTGGCCGCCAAGGTCCGTGACACCGCCATCGCCCTGTACAGCACCGCCGTCGAATACGCCGCCACCCGCGGCATCATCATTGCCGACACCAAGTTCGAATTCGGCATCGACGAAGACGGCACCCTGACCCTCATGGACGAAGTGCTCACCCCCGACTCCAGCCGCTTCTGGCCCGTCGAGAGCTACGTCGAAGGCAAGAACCCGCCCAGCTTCGACAAGCAGTTCGTCCGTGACTGGCTCGAGTCCACCGGCTGGAACAAGGAGCCGCCGGCCCCCGCCGTACCGGCCGACGTCGCCCAGAAGACCGCCGACAAGTACCGCGAAGCCCTCACCAAGCTCACCGCCTGAACCGAGGGTACGCCCACCGCCTGCCGCCCCGATAACGGAGCGGCGGGCGGCTGGAAGTCCGACCTGCTGCAAGCATCTGAAACCACGCGAAAAAATCGCCTCATGGGCTTCGCCATCGGCGGATGAGCTGGTATGATGCGCGCCGTTCGGGAAGATGCCGGAGTGGCCGAACGGGACGGATTCGAAATCCGTTGTGTCAGCAATGGCACCTAGGGTTCAAATCCCTATCTTCCCGCCATACACAGCAAAGCCCCTGGTTCGAGAGAGCCAGGGGCTTTGTGCTTTCAGGCATACCCGCGCGCTCCTGGCGCTGGCAGGGGGCGCTGCACCAGCACCTTCATCCGGCGGATGTCCGACCAGAACAGCTCATCCGGAAACGGCCCCGGCGCCAGCGCGTCCTTCACCAGGAAGTAGCCCTCCTCGCAAACCCCCTCCACCGGCACCACCACACCCACGATGTGGTAGCAGCAGAACAGCGGATGCGGCACTTCTTCCCAGCGCAACTCCATCACCACCGTCTGTCCCAGGTTTGCCAGGGCCGTTCTGGTGTCCACAGGTTGCCCGCTCATGCTTTCCACTCCAGTGCCAGTAGCTGGCGGCAGATCAGCCAGTGTCGCCGGCAAGAGGTCTTCCCGTTCCATGTCCATTCCGTCACTATCCGTGGCTATTTCGAAGGCCTGCACGCCTTCGTCCCTTGGGTAACTATTTCCCACGGGTGGACTATATCCCACGAAATGATGTTCTGGGAAGTTATTGCCCAGAATTAAGGTCGAAGATGTTTTATGCAGACAGCGGGCGATAGAGCACGAGCGTTGATCAAGCGGCTGGGACCGAAAAAGGCCAGCGAGCTGGGGGGAGGCAACCATGACCGCTGGCGAAGCGTCAGCAAAGGCGCGGTAAGAGTCAGTACGGAAGAGATCGACGTGCTTGTGAAGGCCTACCCCCAATACGCGTTCTGGCTGGCTTGCGGGCAGATTGCACCTGAGATCGGGCAGACAAGCCCGGCCTATGACGACACCCATCCAGATTCATCGCCCTCCAGTGCTGAGTGATCACGGGCTGTGTCCCGCAGCTTTCCGCCCAGCGCTGCATGGCTTTTGCCTCTGCAGTTGAGACCGGACGAACGCCAGTGCATCCCTGAATAGCGGATGCCATGCCCTTCGCTTCGCAGGACTACAGGGCAGGCCTGCCCACCCCTGCGTTGCTCATCGCCCCACCTCGTACTCCATCGGATAGTCGAACGGCTCCCGCTCCACCTGCTCCGGCCACAACCACTGCGCATCCACGCAACCCTGACGCTGGTAGAACAGCACCGTCTCCCGTGCCGAGTGGGAAGAGACGTACAGGCGCTGGAAGCCCTTGCGACGAGCCTCTTCAAGGCAGCGGGCAAACAGCAGGCGCCCGATGCCCCGACCACGCTCGCTGGCCTCGACGTGAAACTCCCTCAGGGGGTGGTAACGCCCGCCGGGATCGACAGGCGCGCCGTCCACACAGGCGAAGCCGACGACCCGCCCCTTACAGGTCGCCAGGCAGACCATGCCGCCGTTGGCCAGTGCGGCCCGCAGCGTGTCCTTCACCTCCTGGCGTTCGGCCGGGGACCAGTCGTCGATGAAGGGATCGGCGCTCTCCACCGCGCGTCCCGCCTGCAAGCGAATGACCCGATCCACCGCTTGCCGCCGCTCGAAGGTGAAAACGAAGTCCAGCTCCGAATCGGCTACCGGGGAGGTGTGAAGGGTGATGTCCGGGGGGCTGCTCATGGGCTTCCTGCTGGCAGTCGAGGGGCGGGCGAGCATGGTAATGCAGCACGCAAAGCATTCGTATCGGGTGTTGTGAATCGATGCGCATCGCGGAGCTCAGCGCATCCTACGGGCGTGGAGGGCGCTATGCGTAGATACCGTCTTGATTTCTAGTGAGCAAGGGCCAGTTTTGCGTCAAACGGCTGGCCCGATTTCAGCACGCCATAGGCGATGTTCAGCAACTTGCGCATCGCTGCGCAGACGATCTGCTTGCCGGTCTTGCCCCGCTCCCTTAGCCGTTCGCCCATGGCTCTGATCGCTTC
Source organism: Pseudomonas sp. FeS53a (assembly GCF_000931385.1). Lineage (NCBI taxonomy): Bacteria > Pseudomonadati > Pseudomonadota > Gammaproteobacteria > Pseudomonadales > Pseudomonadaceae > Pseudomonas > Pseudomonas sp. FeS53a. Next base: position 76 of record NZ_JYFT01000085.1, on the reverse strand, counting down.
GTTGTAGGTCAGGGCGCTGATCGCGGGCATGTACAGGCCGGCCCTCAGGCGCGATGAGCCCATCTTGGAGATGCGT
>NZ_JYFT01000025.1:0-508 GCF_000931385.1 Pseudomonas sp. FeS53a | reverse complement strand
GCTCAGGGCATGGTCGTTGCTGATGTAGAGCACCTCGGAGCTGACCCGCAGCGGGCAGCCCAGTGCCGCGAGCCAGGCGTTCCACCACTCGCCGTCGTCGACGTGGATCAGCTTGTGCGTGGCCAGCTCTTTCGGGCCCGCCAGCGGGCGGACCTGGGCATCGCCTACGGCCTGCCCGGGCAATACGGCCGCCGCACGATCACCCTGTTGCACCCCAACGTGTTCCCGGTCTGCTCGCCCGCGTACCTGGCTGCCCATGGCCCGCTGGCCGTCCACCGCCTCGAAGGTGGGGTTGGGCTCGATGGCGATCTTCAGCCCCGGTCGCTGTTCCAGCAGGGCCTCCAGGCGCGGCATCAGCCAGCGCTTGGCGAAGGCCGGCACCACCATGATCTTCAGCCAGCGCGCCGTCCCGCCCGGGGTCAGCTCGTGGCCGGCATCGGCGATCTGTTGCAGCGCGCTGGCGATCTTCTCGTAGTAGCGCTGCCCGGCCGGGGTCAGCGACACGCCG
>NZ_JYFT01000009.1:0-517 GCF_000931385.1 Pseudomonas sp. FeS53a | reverse complement strand
GGCCCCGGCCCCGGCCCAACCCTACGCCGCCCCGGCTGAAACGCCCCTGCAGCGCAGCACCCAACCCGTGGTGGCCGCTACTCCGCCAGCGACACAACCCCCGGCGCCCGCGGCTCCGGCACAGCCTGCCGCCGCTCCGGCGCCAGCCCCGGCCGCCCTGCAGCGCTACAGCATCAACCTGATCGAAGGCAGCAGCGAGCAGTACATGCGCGCCCTGATGGCCCGCCACCCCGGCGCGCCCCTGCGCATCCAGCATTCGCAGCGCAACGGCCAGGACTGGTACCGCATGTTCTACGGCGAGTACTCCCAGGCCGACCTGGCCGAGCGCGCCCTGCGCGACCTGCCGGCCACACTGCCCAGCCATCGGGGACGGGTCATGGCGCTCTAGCGCACGTCCCGGCTCACAACAATCACAACAAAGCCGAACTGAAAGCGAGGGGACATGTTTCGCAAGCTCGTACTGATCTACGGACTGCTCAGCCTGGCCGGTTGCCTTGACCTGGGCGGCGGCGGGGGT
>NZ_JYFT01000001.1:0-526 GCF_000931385.1 Pseudomonas sp. FeS53a | reverse complement strand
GGATTCGCCCACCTCCTCGAACAGCACCGCCTGGTGGCACACGTCGACGCACAGCGCCAGGTAGCGCCAGTTCGGGTCCGTGTCGCGCCAGCGGGTGAAGAACGCCAGGGCCTCCTCGGTGCGCTCCAGCACGCAATCCGGCTCCATCTCCAGGCACAGGCGGATGTGCTTGCCGGTGCGCTGGCGCAGCTCGGCCAGGCCCCGGGTGAGCTGGCGCAGGCGGTTCTCCGCGTGCTGCTGGCCGAGGCCCTGCCGGAGGACTGCAACCAGGGCGTTATCTCCAGCGTGCCCCTGGGCTACCGCGCGCATTGGACGCCGGCCCGCCAGCAGCTCCGCCAGTTGCAGGCTGTAGGCCAGGCGCCGGGGATCGGCCCAGTCGGGCTGGTACACCTCGGCCTTGACCGCCGCACCGTGGAAGCGCCCGAAGGGGAAGCCGTTCAGCGAGGTCAGGCGCAGCCCGCAACGCCGCAGCAGGGCGAGGAAGGCGCGGCGGCGGGCCGGCACCTGCAGTTCGCTGGCAGCGTGG
>NZ_JYFT01000012.1:0-566 GCF_000931385.1 Pseudomonas sp. FeS53a | reverse complement strand
CGTCAGTATCCACGGCGAAATGGCGTTTGCGGCCGAACACCTTCTTGCCGGCGTCGTAGCCGCGCTCGCCGTCCGGCGCATCGCACTTGACCGATTGCGCATCGATAATGGCGCAGGTTGGACTGGGCTCGCGTCCGGCTTTTTCTCGGTCGGCCATGAYCAGAAGATGGTTGATCTGTTCGACGCGGCGGGCGTCGGCCAAAAGCCTCCAATAGTCGTAGCATATGCTTCCCGGCGGGAGGTCTTTCGGCATGGCGTCCCACGGAATACCGTACTTCTGAACATAGCGGATGCCGTTGACCACCTCGCGCAATGGATACTCGCGGGCACGACCAATCCCTTTCGCGACCGGCAACATAGGCTCCAGGATGCACCACTCTTCGTTGTTGATGTCGCTGGGATATCTTTGATGGCGACGATCGTATCTTTTTCGGTTGGCTTTGGTCCACATCGAGGCGCTCACGGTTGACAAATCAGTGCTCGCGCCATCTCTAACCCTTTCGATTCTCTACTGATACCCCCTTTCCCAACATACTCTTAGAAACCCAGTATGAGGCCCTATGGAC
>NZ_JYFT01000070.1:0-704 GCF_000931385.1 Pseudomonas sp. FeS53a | reverse complement strand
TGTGATGGCCGCCAGCGGCGATGGTGCCGTCAGCCGGGCCGCACTCCATGAAGGAGCCGCCGCACCACTTGCCACCGTGGTGGAAGTCGGAGCCCGGACGGTATTCCACGCTCTGCGGCTCGTACTGGATGCCGCCGCAACCGGCGTTCAGGTTGCCGCCGGTGGAGGAGCACATGAAGGAACGGGCTTTCGGGCTTTCGATGTAGCCGTGGGCGAGGGCCTGCTGGGACGCCAGGGTGGCGAAGCCGATGGCCAGGGCCAGGGGGAGTTTGCGAAGGCTCTGCTTGCGCATGTGTTGAAGGTCCTTGTGGGTAGGTTTCAAAGGAGCCCTCGATGCAGGCGTGGGGTCGATCATGTCTTCTCCAGCCCCCGCATCTCGGGACTGGGGTCAGAATGCCGTCGGGCCTGGACCGCTCACATTGGACGAGTCCGAAAGCCGTTCGGCCGCTCGGGGCTGCGGGCATGGGGGAGGGAGGCTGTACTGCCGGGTGGGTCGGACAGTGCGAAAAGTGCGGGGCTGCAGCAAGCTGGCCGCGTCGCCAAGAAGGGTTTCCGGGCGCAGCAGGCCTTCAGAAGGTCGGGATGCGGCCTGGGCATGGCCGATGCGCAGGGCGAAGGACGGAATCAGCAGTGCGGTGAGCAGGACGTGGGTGCAGCACGCGAACCAGGCGTCGTGGACAGGGGCGCTGTTCCCATTGAAACGA
>NZ_JYFT01000067.1:0-722 GCF_000931385.1 Pseudomonas sp. FeS53a | reverse complement strand
GGCATCAAGGCCGGCCGCGTCTGGACCAACTGCTACCACCTGTACCCGGCCCACGCCGCCTTCGGTGGCTACAAGAAATCCGGCGTCGGCCGCGAAACCCACAAGATGATGCTCGACCACTACCAGCAGACCAAGAACCTGCTGGTGAGCTACGACATCAACCCCCTGGGCTTCTTCTGACCCCACCCGCCCCAAGAAAAACGCGGCCKCGGCCGCGTTTTTTCGTTTCAGCCCCCCACACGCACCGGGGGTGTGGGAGCGGTGGCAAACGTAGGATGGGCTGAGCTGTGCGAAGCCCATCATTGCGGGGCCAGGGCACGGGGTGATGCGGTTCGCCGAGCTCACCGCATCCTACGGACATGACTGTGCGTCGGATGGATCGCGCTTCATCGATCCACCGCCGGAGTCATGCCGAATGCCACACGCGCCGAGGTACGGGGAAGGTGTGGGAGCGGTTTCAACCGCGAAGAGCGTCGCGAATGAATTCGCTTGTATGTCCTAGGGTGAGACCTGTCGGGGGCGGAGGGACTGAATTCGCTTCTGCTAGTCAGACCGTGGGAGAAATCTCCCGCCCCTCACCTCACTGCAAGCGCCGATAAGGAATCCATCGGCTCAGGATCGCCCCCTGAGACCGACCATATCTGCAAGCCTGCGCCAACGTGAGCCCCCGACAGGTCGTTTCATCTTGGCCCTGGGAGCTCACCATGACAATGCACTGTACC
>NZ_JYFT01000008.1:0-182114 GCF_000931385.1 Pseudomonas sp. FeS53a | reverse complement strand
CCGCAGCACCTTCCGCGACATATCGCTTTAGCCATTTGTAGGCTGTTTGCGGGCTGATGTTGAAACGGCGGCACAGCTCCCTTCGGTTGCTGTCGGGAAGAAGTGCCAGGGCAATGAACTCTGCTTTTAGGCTCATAGCGTCTCTCGTGTTCCAAGGCATGGTCGTTACCCGGCAAGGCTGGCTTGCCGGAAAGTGTCAACCATGTCTCCGCACACCTGTCAGCTATGTCTCCGGTCTGTACAGGGCGACTGCCAAAAGGGGCTCGCCCGGGAGGGCGAAACAAGAAACATCCGCAGAACTCGATAACCAGCTTGGCGTTGAAACAGCGCACTGGAACATCGCCATCGAAAACCCACCGGCTTTTCCTCAGCAGCCCTCTCCCCCCTTGACCTTGCCACGGGGTCAAGGTTGATCCTGTGCCCCACGAGGAGGATCAGCCATGACCGTATCGTTCGACCTGCCCATCACTGGAATGACCTGCGCCAGCTGCGCCGGCCGCGTGGAGCGCGCGTTGGCCAAGGTGCCTGGCGTGGAGTCCGCCAGCGTCAACCTGGCCCGCGAGCAGGCCCGGGTCCAGGCCCCCGCCGATGCCCTGCCCGCCCTGCGCGAGGCGGTGCAGCGGGCTGGCTACGAGGTACCCCAGGGGCGCCTGGAGCTGGAGATCGGCGGCATGACCTGCGCCAGCTGCGCCGGTCGTGTGGAGCGCGCCCTGGCCAAGGTGCCGGGGGTGCTGGAGGTGAGCGTCAACCTGGCCAGCGAGCGGGCCAGCGTGCAGCGGCTGGACGGGGTGGACGACCAGGCGCTGATCCAGGCCGTGACCCGCGCCGGCTACCAGGCGCGGCTGCACCAGGCCGAGCACGCCGATGACAGCGAGGCCCGCGCCCGCCAGGCGCTGCAACGGGAGCGCCTGGCCCTGGCACTGGCCCTGCTGCTGGCGGCCCCGCTGGTGCTGCCGATGCTGGTGGAGCCCTTCGGCCTGCACTGGATGCTGCCGGCCTGGGTGCAGTTCGCCCTGGCCACGCCGGTGCAGTTCATCCTCGGCGCGCGCTTCTACCGCGCCGCCTGGAAGGCCGTGCGCGCCGGCGCCGGCAACATGGACCTGCTGGTAGCCATCGGCACCAGCGCCGGCTACGGCCTGAGCCTCTACCAATGGGCCACCGCCCACCCCGGCCACGTGCCGCACCTGTATTTCGAAGCCTCGGCGGTGGTCATCGCCCTGGTGCTGCTGGGCAAGTACCTGGAGAGCCGCGCCAAGCGCCAGACCAGCGCCGCCATCCGCGCCCTGGAAGCCCTGCGCCCCGAGCGCGCCATCCGCCTGCGCGACGGCCGCGAGGAGGACGTGGCCATCGCCGAGCTCCAACTGGGCGACGAGGTGCTGGTGAAACCCGGCGAGCGCTTCCCGGTGGACGGCGAGGTGCTGGAAGGCCAGAGCCACGCCGACGAGGCACTGATCAGCGGCGAGAGCCTGCCGGTGCCCAAGGCCCCGGGCGACCGTGTCACCGGCGGCGCCATCAACGGCGAGGGGCGCCTGCGGGTGCGCACCACCGCCCTCGGCGGCGAGACGGTGCTGGCACGGATCATCCGCCTGGTGGAAGACGCCCAGGCGGCCAAGGCGCCGATCCAGAAGCTGGTGGACCGGGTCAGCCAGGTGTTCGTCCCGACAGTGCTGCTGATCGCCCTGGCCACCCTCGGCGGCTGGTTGCTGGCAGGCGCGGCGCTGGAGACGGCGCTGATCAACGCCGTCGCCGTGCTGGTGATCGCCTGCCCCTGCGCCCTCGGCCTGGCCACGCCGACGGCGATCATGGCCGGCACCGGCGTCGCGGCCCGCCACGGCATCCTCATCAAGGACGCCGAAGCCCTGGAGGTGGCCCACGCCATCACCGCCGTGGCCTTCGACAAGACCGGCACCCTCACCTCCGGCACCCCGCGCATCACCCACCTCGCCGCTGCCGATGGCGACGACGCGCACCTGCTGGCCTGGGCCGGCGCCCTGCAGCACGGCAGCGAGCACCCGCTGGCCAAGGCGGTGCTGGATGCCTGCGACGAACGCGGCCTGGCGGTGCCCGAGGTGGGCGACAGCCAGTCCCTCACCGGGCGTGGCATCCAGGGCGTGGTCGAGGGCCGCCTGCTGGCCCTGGGCAACCGCCGCCTGCTGGACGAGCACGGCCTCGACGGCGGCGCCCTGCTGGCCTCCGCACAGGCCTGGGAAGCCGAGGGCCGCACCCTGTCCTGGCTGCTGGCGCTGCAACCCCAGGCACAGGTACTCGGCCTGTTCGCCTTCGGCGACAGCCTCAAGGAGGGCGCCCGCGATGCCGTGCAGGCCCTGCGCGGACGCCACATCGCCAGCCACCTGATCACCGGCGACAACCGTGGCAGTGCCCGGGTGGTGGCCGAGGCACTGGGCATCGACGACGTGCATGCCGAAGTGCTGCCCGCCGACAAGGCCGCCGAGGTGGCCCGGCTCAAGGCCGGCGGCGCGGTGGTGGCGATGGTCGGCGACGGCATCAACGACGCCCCCGCCCTGGCCGCCGCCGACGTGGGCATCGCCATGGGCGGTGGTACCGACGTGGCCATGCACGCCGCCGGCATCACCCTGATGCGCGGCGACCCGCGCCTGGTCCCCGCCGCCCTCGACATCGCCCGGCGCACCTACGGCAAGATCCGCCAGAACCTGTTCTGGGCCTTCATCTACAACCTGGTGGGCATCCCGCTCGCCGCCGCCGGCATGCTCAACCCGGTGGTCGCCGGCGCCGCGATGGCCCTCTCCAGCGTCAGCGTGGTGAGCAACGCCCTGCTGCTGAAGACCTGGAAACCAGCCGGGGAGAAACACACGGAAGACTGATGCCAGGACGCCGTTCTGGCAGGGGCGAACTCATTCACCAAGCGCCCCACAAGGGGCGTCCGGACACCTCAACCCAAGAGGACAGTTGCATGAACATCGGCCAGGCCGCGAAGAAGAGCGGGCTCACCGCGAAGATGATCCGCTACTACGAATCCATCGGCCTGCTCCCCGAGGCCGGCCGCAGCGACAGCGGCTACCGGCAGTACAGCGAGCAGGACCTGCACAGCCTCGCCTTCATCCGCCGCTCGCGGGACCTGGGCTTTTCGCTGGAGGAAGTGGGCCGCCTGCTCACCCTGTGGCGCGACCGGGGCCGTGCCAGTGCCGACGTGAAGGCCCTGGCCAATGCCCACATCGACGAACTGAACCAGCGCATCGCCGAGCTGGTGGGCCTGCGCGACACCCTGCAGGAGCTGGTGGATCACTGCCAGGGCGATCACCGCCCCGACTGCCCGATCCTCAAGGACCTGGCATCGGGCGGTTGCTGCGGGGCAACAGGCGCCCCAGCAGGTCCTTCGGCAACACGGTGATCGCCAGGCCGACGAACACCAGGGCACAGGCCGCCAGCGCCGACGGGCTGAGGGCCTCGCCCAGCAGCAGCCAGCCGGACAGCAGCCCGGAAATCGGCACCGCCAGGGCGAAGGGCGTCACCAGGCTCGCCGGGTGGCGACTGAGCAGGAAGCTCCACAGGGCGAACCCCAGGGTGGTGGCACCGAAGGCCACGAACGCCAGGGACAGGTAGCCGGTGAGGCTGGCGTGGGCAAAGGCCGCCGCCATCGCCTGCGGCCCCTCGAACACCCAGGACAGCGCCAGCAGCGGCAAGGGCGGTACCAGGCTCACCCAGCAGATCAGCCGCAGCATGTCGCTGGCACCGGCGCGCTTGGTGGCGATGTTGGCGAAGGCCCAGGCCAGGGCCGCCACCAGCACCAGCACGAAGGCCAGCAGGCTATCGCCCAGGGGCCGTTCCAGGCCGATCAGCACCAGCCCCGAAGCCGCCAACGCCAGGCCCGCCAACGCCCGCAACGTGGGCCGCTCGCCCAGCACCAGCGCGGCGATCAGCACGGTGAAGAACACCTGGCTCTGCAGCACCAGCGAGGTCAGCCCGGCTGGCATGCCCAGCTTCATGCCGATGAACAGCACCCCGAACTTGAACACCCCCAGCAGCAGCCCGATCTGCACGATCCGCCACAACGGCGCCGGCAGCGGCCCGCGCAGGAACAGCAAGGGCGTTGCCGCCAGGGCAAAACGCAGGGCGCAGAACAGCAGCGGCGGGAACTCGCCGAGCCCGAGCTTGATGACGACGAAGTTCACGCCCCAGACCAGGGTGACCAGCAGGGCAAGGAGGATGTGCGGCAACGGCATGGCAGGGACTCCGGGAGCGGGTGGGCCACGCTAGCAGGTCACCGGGAGGCTGTATGGATACAGATTCCGGGGATTCGGGGGATACAGGGGCGGCTACAGGACCGTACAGGGCGGCAACAGAAGACCGGCACGCCGCCACAAAAAAGCCCCCGGAGAGGCATCTCTCCGGGGGCTTTTACATGAACGGTTGCGAGGCCGATCAGCTCTGGGATTGCAGGTAGTTCTGCAGGCCGACCCGGTCGATCAGCCCCAGTTGCTGTTCCAGCCAGTAGGCGTGGTCTTCCTCGGTGTCCTGCAGCTGCAGGGCAAGGATGTCGCGGCTGACGTAGTCGCCATGCTGCTCGCACAGGGTGATGCCCTTGCTCAGCGCGGCGCGCACTTCGTATTCGAGGTTGAGGTCCGAGCGCAGCATCTCCGGCACGGTGGCGCCGGGGTGGATGGCCTTGGGCGTCATGTCCGGGGTGCTTTCCAGGAAGAGGATGCGCTGCAACAGGGCATCGGCGTGTTCGGTCTCTTCCTCCATCTCGTGGTTGATGCGCTCGTAGAGCTTGGTGAAGCCCCAGTCGGCATACATGCGCGAGTGCAGGAAGTACTGGTCGCGTGCGGCCAGCTCACCTCGCAGCAGGTCCTTGAGGTATTCGACGACTTCCGCTTGCCCTTTCATCTGTGTTCTCCCCTGCAAACGCGGTGATCCGAGGGCGCAATGGTCGTCCTCGGGAACCGCCCGGTCAAGCAGCCCGATGCCACACCCTCACTCCTTCATCCAGGGCGGGGTCGGCGGTTCGTCGCTGGTGTCCTTCAGCAGCGCCTGGCGGCGCTCCTCCTCGGCGAGGGCGGCCTTGATCTCGCGCATCACCGCATCCACGTCGGCCGCTTCCTCGGGCTCGGTGAACTGGCCGGTGAGTTTGGTATCCGGGGTCAGCTTGCCGTCCTCGTAGAGCGCCCACATTTCCTTGGCATAGCGGGTGTAGCGCAGCTCGGGGGCGAACTGGCCGAAGTACGCGGCCATGTTGCCGACGTCGCGCTCGAGCATGCGGAAGGCGTGGTTGTTGCCGGCGGCGTCCACCGCCTGGGGCAGGTCGATGATCACCGGGCCGTAGGGGTCGAGCAGCACGTTGAACTCGGACAGGTCGCCATGGACCAGGCCGGCGCAGAGCATCTTGACGATCTCGCCGATCATGAAGGCGTGGAATTCGCGGGCGTCCTCGGGGGTCAGGTCGACGTCGTTGAGGCGCGGGGCGGCATCGCCGTAACCGTCGGTGACCAGCTCCATCAGCAGCACGCCATCGAGGAAGTCGTAGGGCTTGGGCACCCGCACGCCGGCGTTGGCCAGGCGGAACAGGGCGGCCACTTCGGCGTTCTGCCAGTTCTCTTCCTGCTCCTTGCGCCCGTACTTGGAGCCCTTGGCCATGGCCCGGGCGTCGCGGCTGTTACGCACCTTGCGCCCTTCCTGGTACTCGGCCGCCTGGCGGAAGCCTCGCTTGTTGGCCTCCTTGTAGACCTTGGCGCAGCGCAGCTCGCTGCCACAACGCACCACGTAGACGGATGCTTCCTTACCGCTCATCAGCGGCCTGACCACTTCGTCGATCAGGCCATCCTCCACCAGGGGTTCGATGCGCTTGGGTGTCTTCATGCCTTGCCGGCGTTCCTCGGGAAAATGGGTTGGGACTGGAATGGTCCGACTTTATACGGCATGCGCGCCGACAGGACCATCAGCGCCGCGACAGGCTGTGACGCAAGGCCTCGATGGCATAGCGCACCTTGGCCGGCTGCGCGTCGCGCCGTGGTGTGACGATGTACAGGCCGATCTCCGGCGGGCGCCAGTCGGGCAGCACCCGCAGCAGCCGGCCGCTGGCCAGCTCCTCGCGGATCTCCGGTTCCGGCTGCAGGGACAGGCCGGCCCCGGCCAGGGTGAAGCTGCGCGCGGAGAGGATGTTGTTGCAGCTGACGCGGCTCTCGATACGCAGCCGCTGCACCTCGCCACCAGGCCCGACCAGGGTGATCGGTCCCAGGGTGCGCTCGGCATGCAGGGTCACCCAGTCCAGCTCCAGCAGTTGCTCGGGACGGACGATGGCCGGCAGCCGGGCCAGGTAGCCGGGCGCGGCGCAGAGCAGCGACGGCCAGTCCCCCAGGTGCCGCGCCACCAGGCTAGAGTCGTCCTGGCGGCCAACGCGGATGGCCAGGTCGATGCGCCGCTCCACCAGGTCGATCTGCTCGTCGTCGAAGAACAGCCGCAGCGTCAGCCCGGGGTGGGCGGCCAGCAGGGGCGCCAGCGCCTCGGTGACCATGCGATCGGAGAAGCCCACCGGGGCGGCGATGCGCAGCTCCCCCACCGGCGCATCGCGCAGCTCCGCCAGGCGCTGTTCGGCCTGCTGCGCCAGTTCCAGCACTTGGGCGCAGTTGCGGTAGAACAGCGCGCCGGCCTCGGTGAGGGTGAGCTTGCGGGTGGTGCGGTGGAGCAGGCTGACCTGGGTGGCGTCCTCCAGCTTGCGGATCTGCTGGCTGACTGCGGACGCGCTCATGCCCAGGGCTTCGCCGGCGGCGACCATCGAGCCCTTCTCCACCACCGTGGCGAACACCGCCATGCGCTTGAGCTGCTCCATTCGTAAGCCCTGCTTAATTGTGAAAGCGGTTTTTGCCACTTTTTCCGCTGATTATCCAGCTGCAAGATGGCGACCGTCGCAAACGATTCTCAACAGGAGACAGCCATGAAGATCGCCATCCTCGGTGCCACCGGTTTCGTCGGCAGCGCCGTCGTCCAGGAAGCCCTGCAAAGCGGCCACCAGGTCACCGCCCTGGTCCGCCACCCGGAAAAACTGCCGGCCCATGAACGCCTGACCGCCGTGAAGGGCGATATCCATGATGTGGCCGCCACTGCCGCCGTCCTCGCCGGGCACGATGCCGTGGTGCACGCTTTCAACCCCGGCTGGGGCAACCCCGACATCCGCGAGCAGTTCATCCAGGGCACCCGCGCCATCTTCGACGCCGTGCGCCGGGCCGGTGTCCGTCGCCTGCTGGTGGTGGGCGGGGCGGGCAGCCTGTACGTCGCGCCGGGCCTGCAACTGATCGACACCCCGCAGTTCCCCGCCGAGTACAAGGAAGGCGCCGAGGGCGCGCGCCAGGCGCTGAACCTGATCCAGGCCGAGACCGACCTGGACTGGACCTTCCTCTCCCCGCCGGCGCTGCTGGAGCCGGGCGCACGCACGGGCCGCTTCCGCATTGGCGGCAACGAGCTGCTGATGGACGGCGACCACCCGGCGCGCATCACCGTGGCCGACCTGGCGGTGGCCATCGTCGACGAGCTGGAGAACCCCCAGCACCTGCGCAAGCGCTTCACCGTCGGCTACTGAAGCCGGGTACCCGCCCTGCGTTACCCAATCAGGTCGCCGGTTTTTCCGGCGGCCCGCTCCCGTTTCCACCGTTCAGGAGTCCCCCAATGACCCTCGTCGCCTCCACCCACGTCGTCACCGAAACCCCGGCCCGCTATATCAGCCGGCTGTGCAAGCACTTCGCCCACCGCATCCCCGTCAGCCATGACGAACAGCAGGGGCGCATCCAGTTCGACATCGGCCTCGGCCTGCTTCAGGCCGAGGCCGGTGGCCTGACACTGCGGGTGGAAGCCGAAGACGCCGTCAATCTGGAACGACTCAAGGAAGTGATGGCCAGCCACTTCGAACGCTTCGCCTGGCAGGAAGCGCTGCAGCTGAACTGGCACTGAGGCGCTCTGGGACGGGCATCGCACGCGCCTTACCGCGACCACGCCACCCGAAATTGACTGGGTGGCAATTTGCTGGCCCGTGAACCGGCACACGCAACGGCTTGTTACGAAACGCTATAGTCGCGTCCCTGCATGACCCATGCAGCACCTGCCAGCCATGTCCAAACGCCTGGCATCAATTGATACGAACAGCCGCCAGGCGGCGAAGAAAGGGAGTTCCGCAATGGAATGGTATTTGAAGTGCCTCAAGCAATATTTTGATTTCAATGGCCGTGCGCGCCGCAAGGAGTACTGGATGTTCACCCTGGTGAACCTCGTCATCTCCATCGCGCTGACCGTGATCTTCGGCGTGATCAGCGAGAAGCTGCTGCCGCTGGCCAACCTGTACAGCCTGGCCGTCCTGCTGCCGGCCCTGGGCGTCACCGCCCGCCGTCTGCACGACATTGGCAAGAGCGGCTGGTTCATGCTGATCGCCCTGATCCCGCTGGTCGGTCTGTACCTGATCTACCTGCTGGCCAAGGACAGCGACCCGGGCCAGAACGCCTACGGTCCCAACCCGAAGGCCTGATCCAGGCCGGGGTTCCCGCCTGAACGGGAACCCTCGGGCGACGCGACTGTCCCACGGCAGTCGCTGCAACGGGCGGGCAACCGCCCGTTTTGCTTTCTTGCTTTCAGAAACGGACGTTCAGGAACCCACAGGATGTCGGAACCCCAGGTATCCCTCTTCAAGGGCGGTCTCTTCGCCCTCCTCGGCCTGGCCCTGTTGGCCGCCATGGCCATCAACGCCTCTTCCCGCATGGGCTTCCTGCAGTCGGCCCTGGTCGCCGACGGTGCCGTGGTCGCCCTGAACGCCGGCGGCTCGCACCCGGAGATCGCCTTCACCGACAGCACCGGCGCCCGGGTTTCCTACCCCCAGGGCGGACTGATCTTCGGCTACCAGGTCGGCCAGCCGGTGAAGGTCCACTACCAGGCCAATGACCCCACCGGCAGTGCCGTGGTGGATGACTTCGGCGCGCTGTGGGGCACCGCCGCCCTGCTCGGCGTGCTCGGTGCGGTGTTCACCGCCACCGGCCTGATGACCCTTTTCGGCCGCCGCCCCTGACCCACAAGGACGTACCCATGTCGCAGATGCCCATTCCCTTCCCCGCCAACCCCAGCCGCTGGCAGTACGTCACCGCCAGCGGCGGTGGCCTGACCATCGCCTTCGTCGCCGGGGGCGGCGGCTCCATCACCCTGCGCTCGCCCCAGGGCCAGGACCTGCCGTTCCGCTATGGCGGCATCGGCGCCGGCCTCGGTATCGGCGCCAAGCTGCCGCGCTTCGGCAAGGTGGACGTGAAGATCAAGGGCAAGAGCATCGGCGGTGCCGGGGCGGCGGAAGCCTTCCCCAGCGACGGCGCGGTGTTCGTCGCCGACGACATCAAGGACCGCGACCTGACCCGCGATGAGATCACCGGGCCCTGCCTGTACATGGAAGTGGGCGCCGGCGTGCTCGCCGGGGTCTCCGGCACGGCCATGCTGTTCGGCCTGGACGCCAAGCTGCTGGCGGCGGTGATGCTGATGAACGCCAGCCCGCTGACCAGCCTTTCGGTGTCGCCGATGCTGACCCAGCAATTGCTCAAGTCGGCCCGTGGCGCCCTGGTGATGGGCGGTGCCAACGTCGGCCTGCAGGCGGGCGCCGGCGGCGCGGCCTACCTCGGCGCGCTGTTCTGACGCGCCCTCAGCGCAACTGACTGTCCTTGCTGCCACGCCGGTTGTAGCCGGCGTAGGCGGCATTCTCGCGGTCGTGTTCGGCCTGGCAGTTCACGCACAGGCGCACGCCCGGCACCGCCTCGCGGCGCGCCTGGGGAATCACGGCGTCGCATTCTTCGCAATGGGTAAGGCTCTCGCCCTTGGGCAACTGGCTGCGTGCTCGCTGCACGGCGTCTTCGATGGTGCTGTCGATCTGCTCCTGCACCGCGCCGTCTCCCGCCCAGCCACTGGCCATCCCAACCTCCCGTTCTCGCTGTCGATGACCCTGGAGTTATGCGGGCGGCCGGCGGCCTTTTGCAAGGCCGTGGGCCGGTGGGCGACAAGTGGAGGTCGCTCCGGGCTATTCCTTCACGTTCATGTACTCCCGCGCCCAGACGATGTAGTCCTCGGGCAGCGTGTACTTGTGGGTCAGCTCGGTGGCGCTGAGTTCCGGGGCGCTGGTGTCGATGTGGCGCTGCTCGCGCAGGCAGTCGTAGGTGGCCTTGATGGCGGCGAAGTAGGCGGCGTGGCCGTTGACCACGATGCGCACGCCCAGGTCGGCCAGGCGCTGGTTGTCGCGCAGCTTGGGGTTGCCGTAGGTGACCAGCATCAGCGGCACGTGGAGCCCGGCGGCGATGGCCTCCAGGTGCTCGAAGTCCTCCACCCCGACCATGCAGATGCCGTCGGCACCGGCGGCCTGGTAGGCCTGGGTGCGGGCGATCACCTCGTCGGTGCCGAGTACCCCGGCGTGGGTGCGGGCGATGATCGCCAGGTCCGGGTCGACCCGCGCCTCGAGGGCCGCGCGGATCTTGCCGACGCCTTCCTCGACGCTGATCAGGTCGGTGGACTTGCGGCCGAACTGGGCCGGCAGCAGCGTGTCCTCGATGGTCAGCGCGGCGATGCCGGCGCGCTCCAGCTCCACCACCGTGCGCATCACGTTGAGGGCGTTGCCGTAGCCGTGGTCGGCGTCGGCGATCACCGGCAGGCGGGACACGCGGCCGATGCGCACGGCCTGCTCGACGAACTCGCTGAGGGTGATGAGGGCGAAGTCCGGCGCTGCCAGCACCTGCAGCGAGGCGACGGAACCGCCGAGGATGCCCACCTCGAAACCGAGGTCGGCGGCGATGCGCGCGGACATGGGGTCGAACACCGAAGCGGTGTGGTGGCAGGCGGAGGAGTTCAGCAACGCACGGAACGCCGTGCGCAATTCATGGTGGGAGGCTCTTCTCATTGTGATGTCCAGACAGCAGGCAAGGTTGATCGACGAGAAGGATGCAAGTATCGCACCCCCAGGTCACACCGACCGGCGGATAGGCCGTGGGCGCATTCTACGCGCCTCCGTCTTTCAGCTTCCTTAATGGCCACCGAACGCAGGGCCACCGCGCGCAGAAAGCAGTTCACCTTTGCCGCGTCCGTCGCTAGATTGCGCCCCGCATCCCGTTGCCAGCCCCCATCCCAGAGAGGTCCCCGCCTGCATGACCGACCTGCTCGCCTACACCAGCCTGTTCCTCGCCGCCTTCGGCGCCGCCACCCTGCTGCCCCTGCAGTCGGAGGCCGTGCTGCTCGGCCTGCTGCTCAACGGCGCGCAGCCGACCTGGGCGCTGCTGCTGGTGGCCACCGTCGGCAACGTGCTGGGTTCGCTGGTGAACTGGTTGCTGGGGCGCTACCTGGCGGATTTCCGCCGGAAGCGCTGGTTCCCCGTATCGGAATCCGCCATCGAGCGGGCCCGTCGGCACTACCTGCGCTACGGCCGCTGGACCTTGCTGCTGTCCTGGCTGCCGATCGTCGGCGACCCGCTCACCCTGGTGGCCGGGCTGATGCGCGAATCGCTCGGCGTGTTCCTGTTGCTGGTGCTGCTGGCCAAGGCCGGCCGCTACGCCGTGGTGGCGGCCCTGGCGCTGGGCTGGGGATAAGTCGTCACGATGGGCCGTGAGCGGCCTACGGCTTCTTCAGGCATTCGCTCATGAAGGCCTTGCGTTCGTCCCCCTTGAGCGCCTTGTCCGAGGCCGTCTTGTTGCAATTGATCATGCGTTCCTGCTGGGTGATCTTCAGGCACTGCGACATGAACGCCTTGCGCTCGTCGCCCTTGAGCCCCTTGGCGGTGGCGTCGGCGTTGCAGGACTTCATCTTCTCCTGCGGGGTGGCGGCCAGGGTCGGCAGGCTGGCCAGCAGGGCGAGGACGAGCAGGGGCAGGCGGAGCGTCTTCATGGCGTGACTCCCAGGGCGGTGGTGCCGGCAAGTCTAGACGGTGCGACGGACTGCGCCGGGCCGGGCGCGCAAGCCGCCCTCGCCTCGCGTATAGTGCGCGGCCGTTTTTCCACCCTCGGACCGTTCGTACCATGAGCACCACCCTCCCCGCCCGCGCCCTGGGCATCGACTTCGGCACCTCCAACTCCACCGTCGGCTGGTGGCGCCCGGACTGCGAGCCGCTGATCGTCCTGGAGGACGCCAAGGTCACCCTGCCGTCGGTGATCTTCTTCAACACCGAAGAGCGTCGCCCCGCCTTCGGCCGCCAGGCCCTGAACGAATACCTGGAAGGCTACGAAGGCCGCCTGATGCGCTCGCTCAAGAGCCTGCTGGGCTCGCCGCTGCTCAAGAGCGAGACCACCGTGCTGGGCAGCGCCCTGCCCTTCAAGGACCTGCTGGGCATCTTCATCGGCGAGCTGAAGAAGCGTGCCGAAGCCGCCGCCGACCGCCCCTTCGAGCAGGTGGTGCTGGGCCGACCGGTGTTCTTCGTCGACGACGACCCCGAGGCCGACCGCGAGGCCCAGGACACCCTGGTGGCCGTCGCCCACAAGCTCGGCTTCAAGGACGTCTCCTTCCAGTACGAACCCATCGCCGCCGCCTTCGACTACGAGCGCGAGATCCAGCGCGAGGAGCTGGTGCTGATCGTCGACATCGGCGGCGGCACCTCCGACTTCTCCCTGGTGCGCCTGTCGCCTGCGCGCCGCGACGTGGCCGACCGCCAGGGCGACATCCTCGCCACCGGCGGCGTGCACATCGGCGGCACCGACTTCGACAAGCAGCTCTCCCTCGCCGGGGTGATGCCGCTGTTCGGCTACGGCAGCCGCATGAAGAGCGACGCGCTGATGCCCACCAGCGTGCACCTCAACCTGGCCACCTGGCACACCATCAATGCCGTCTACGCGCAGAAGTCCCAGCTGGCGCTGAAGAACATGCGCTACGACATCGTCGACACCACCGGCATCGACCGCCTGTTCCGCCTCATCGAGCAGCGCGCCGGCCACTGGCTGGCCATGCAGGTGGAAGACAGCAAGATCGAGCTGACCGAAGCCCTGGAACGCCCCATCGACCTCGGCCGCGTCGAGCCCGGGCTGGTGGCGCCGCTGGACCGCGCCGGCTTCGAGGAGGCCGTCGGCCCGCTGCTGGAGCGCATCCGCGCCAGCGTCACAGCCATGCTGGCCCAGGCCGGTGTCGCCCTGGAGCAGGTGGACACGCTGTTCTTCACCGGCGGCTCCAGCGGCATCCCCGCCCTGCGCCGCTGCGTCGCCGACCTGCTGCCCAACGCCCGCCATGTCGAAGGCAACGCCTTCGGCAGCATCGGCAGCGGTCTGGCCATCGAAGCGCGCAAGCGCTACGGCTGACCGCAGGTCGGCCCCCGCGTCCATTCGCGCCGGCCCCGCTTGCCGGCGTCGGGCGGCGGGAGCACCTTGAGGGCCTCGTCACCGGAGACACCCTCATGCGCACACCGCTTCTCCTCACCCTGGCCGCCCTGCTGCTCAGCGGCTGCGGCCTCGGCGAAACCGCCGCCACCGGCGCGGCCCAGGCCAAGGCACAGGCCGACCAGGCCCGCCAGCTGCAACAGCAGGCCGACCAGCTCAAGCAGCAGATCGACCAGGCCAACGCCCAGAACCAGGCCCGCCTGGACGCCGCCGAAGACGCCGCCCGCTGAACCCGCGCCGCCCCTGCCGATCCGCCGGGGCGCCGTGCAAATATTCCTCGAACTCTCCAAGCGAGCCCGTGCTCGAAAGTCCCGTAGGCCCATCGCGCCCCATACGAGGACACCTTCATGTACAAGCACATCCTGCCCGCCGCTCTGGCCCTGGCCGCCGTGACCGGTTGCGCCACCAAGCTGGAAAACCCCACCGACTACGTCACCTACCGCAACGAGCCACTGGTGAAGCAGGTGGAAGACGGCATGGACCGCCAGCAGGTGCTCACCCTCGGCGGCCCACCCTCCAGTGAAGTGCGTCGCGTGGTGCACCCCGGCACCTGCAACAACTACGTGCTCAACAAGGAAGGCCACCAGCAGCCCTACTACGTCAGCTTCGACGCCAACGGCCGGGTCGATGGCAAGGGCTTCATGACCTGCGAACAGCACGAGCGCAACGAGGCCGAGGCCGCCAAGCGCTGATGCCGCGCCTCCCGGGGCCCCGCCCCGGGATGGCCCCGTGCCGTATTTGCCGACTGACGCACACCCGCCGCCCCGATCCGGGCGAACCGCGGGCGCTCCCTGCTGTCCAAGCGCTGTTATCAACAGCCGAACATGACGGGGACTGTGCATGCATTCACGCGCGCTCCTGCTTGCAGCCGCTCTGGCCTCGGGGGCCGGCTGTGCGACGAAGATCGAGAACCCCACCGACTACCTCACCTTCCGCAACGAGCCCCTGGTGCGCCAGGTCAAGGAAGGCATGAGCAAGGAGCAGGTGCTGGCCATCGGCGGACGCCCGTCCTCCATCGTCCAGCGCAGCATCCACCCTGGCTCGTGCAACAACTACATCCTCAACCACCAGGGCCACCAGCAGGCCTACCACGTCAGCTTCGGCGCCGATGGCCGCGTGCAGCACAGCGGCTTCATGACCTGCGGCCAGCGCGAGACGGTGGAACGCGACGGGCTGTTCTGAGGCACAGATTTCCTAAACTTTTCCCGCTTCGCCGCACTCACACACCAGGGAGGCCGCAGCGCCTGCGACCCCAGAGTCGCGCCACGGCCCGAGAACCCGTGAAGGAGAACCGTGATGAGTGACGTGCAACTGACCGATGTGAACACCCTGCGCCAGCGCGCCCGCCAGAACGTGCTGGATGGCGCCGTGACCGAGGGCTACAACGCCGACCGCCCCACCGTGCTGCGCCTGCTGAACGAAGCCCTGGCCACCGAGCTGGTCTGCCACCTGCGCTACAAGCGCCACTACTACATGGCCACCGGCCTCAAGGCGAGCATCGCCGCCGCCGAGTTCCTCGAACATGCCCAGCAGGAGCTGCAGCACGCCGACCAGCTGGCCGAGCGCATCGTGCAGCTGGGCGGCGAGCCCGACTTCAACCCCGCCGGGCTGGAGGCGCGCTCCCATGCCCAGTACGTGGCCGGCCGCAATCTGCGCGAGATGGTCACCGAGGACCTGATCGCCGAGCGCATCGCCATCGACAGCTACCGCGAGATCGTGCAGTTCCTCGGCGACAAGGACCCGACCACCCGCCGCCTGTTCGAGGAGATCCTCGCCCAGGAGGAGGAGCACGCCGACGACATGGCCGATATCCTCGAAGACCTCAAGGAATGATCGCCCGGGGCCATCATGCCCCTTGATCCCGGCGCGCGCTGGCCGCACAGTCTGCCGAGCAGACTGCCGAAGAGGACACGGCCATGCGCGCGCGCATCATCGAACGCCCCGCCTTTCAGGTCATCGGACTGGAACGTCCGGACGCCCCGCCCGAGGACATCGGCCAGCTGTGGGAGCGCTTCCTGCCCCGCAGCGAGGAAATCAGCGGCCGCGATGGCGTGCCCTGCGGGCTCTGCCTGCACCGCCCCAACGGCGAGCTGGGCTACCTGGCCGGCTACCCGGTCAAGCCCGGCACCCCGGTGCCGGATGGCATGACCCTGATCGACGTCCCCGCCGGTCGCTACGCCGTGTTCACCCACGTCGGCAGCACGCCGGACATCGCCCTCAGCTTCCAGGTGATCCACGACTTCCTGCTCGCCGAGCGCGGGCTGGAGGCCAGCCCCGGCATCTGCTTCGAGGAATACGGCGACGGCTTCCACGGGCCCCACGACCCGAAGTCGGAAACCCTGCTCTGGGTGCCGGTGTTCTGACCCCGCCGCCCTCGCCTAGCGCGAGGGCTTGGCCTGGGGCCTGGCCAACAGGCCCTGGCAGGCGTTGCTGCCGCCCTCGCTGGGCGCCACCAGCGCCAGCAGGCCGGCCGCCGGTGCCACCACCGCCCCCAGCACCACCATGCCCGCACCCCGCGCCAGCAGCGGCACCGCCTTGACCCCGGCATCGGGCTTCCTGAAGGTGCCGCGCACGTAGAGCGGCGAGCGCAGGGAGAAGATGCGCAAGCCCTTGGACTCGGGGCTCACCGTCAGGTCCAGCCGTTCGCTGGCCAGGTTGGCGCTGCCGTCCACCTGCACCAGGGCGTTCTCGGTGTCCAGCAGGAACAGCCGGGGCGTCACCAGCCCCCGCGTCACCTGCAGGTCGGCGGCGGCGCAGTTGATCTTCACCTCGTCGTCACCGAACAGCTTGCCCACCAGGTAGTTGCCCAGGTTGAGGCCGGCGATCTCCATCAGCCCACGGCTGACCGCGCCGTCGTTCATCAACAGCTTGAGGTTGCCGTTGGCGCTGCCCAGCAACGCCGCCACGGAGTTGCCGCTGCCGGCCAGGTCGGCGTCGCCGTTCAGCTCGCCGAAGCTGGTGCGCATCGGCTCGAAGGTGGGGAACAGCTGCTTGAGCTTGAAGTGCCGCGCACTGAGGCGGGCGCGGCCTTGCAGGGGCACGCGGCCGCCCTCCAGGCGCACGCTGGACTCCAGGGTGCCGCCGGCCATGCCGAAGCGCAGGGGTTCCAGGCTCAGCGTGCCGTCGTCCAGCACCAGGTGGGCCTCGAGGTCGTTGAAGGGCAGCTTGTCGCTGTGGACGATGCGCTTGCCGGTGAAGCGCACATCGGCGTCCATCACCCGCCAGCGCTCGGTGCGGAATTCCTCCACCGGCAGCACCTTGTCCGCCGGCTGCTGGCGGGTGACGCCACGGGCCTTCTTCTCGGCGTTGGAATCGGCGCCGATCAGCGGCGCCAGGTCGGCGAAGCGCAACTGGTTGGAGGTGAGCGCGCCGGAGAGCTTCGGTCGGGGCTGCCCTGCCAGGTAATGCAGGTCGCCGTGGATGTCGCTGTCGCCGATGGCGCCGTTGAAGCCCTGGTAGTGGAACTGCGCTCCACCGGCGTCGCGCAACTGCGCCACCAGGCGGCCATCGGTGGAATAGGCCGGGGTGTCCGGCAGGGTCACGCCGGTGAGCGGGTAGAGATTGCCCAGGCTGTCGCCGGACAGCGCCAGGCGCAGGTCCAACGCCCCCAGGTGGGTCGGATCGGTGAGGGTGCCGGCCACCGCGATACGGGTCGCACCAATGCGCACATCAGCCTGCAGCGGGAACGGCCGCCGGGCATCCTTCAGCGCCAGCAGGCCGCCGACCTTGCCGGTGCCCGTCAGGGTCTGGCCCTTGTAGCGCCCCTTGGCACTCCAGCCGAAGGCGTAGTCCTGAGGCGTGGCGCCTTGCTCCGCCGCCTTGCCGGCGACCTGCTCGCCGACGATGTCGCTGAACGGAATGGGCTGGCCCAACGGGTCCACCTGCAGGGTGAGACGGGTCTGGGTGGGAGCGTCGTCCACCTTCACCTCGCCCTGGTCGAATCCGATGGCGCCGATGTCCAGCGTCCACGCCGACGGTGCGTCGCCGTCCTGCTGCGGGGTGTCGAAGGTCCAGTTGTTGCGCCCGTCGGCCTGGCGCCGCAGGTCGGCACGGGGCTCGGTGAGGTCGATGCGGGGAATGCTCACGGTCTTCCACAGCAGGGGCAGCGGGGACAGGCTCAGCTCCACCCGCGCCAGGCTGGCGAAGGGGCCTTCGCCAGCCCACTCCGGGTTGCCCAGCACCAGGTCCTCGGCCTTCACGTGGGGCCAGGGCACCCAGGCGCGCAGGCCGGGCTCGGCGGGCTCGCGCTGCCAGCTCACGCTCAGGTCCCCGCGAATGGCGAACGGCCGCCCAAGGGCTGCAGACACCCGCTCATTGAGGGGCGCCTTGATGCGGTTCCAGTCGAAGGTGGCGATGAACACCCCCAACCCGACCAGCACGGCCACCAGGCTGCCAACGGTCCAAGCGAGGATTCTGCGTCCGCGCGTCATGCCTATCTCCCGTGTTCGGTATCAGCGAGCCACTACCGGCCTTTCCCATCCGACTGGCAAACGCACCGGATGACTCCGCAAACGAGCCGCCCCGTCACTCGGATCACGCTCGCAGCGCGCCGCCCAAGGGGCGCAAGGCACTGATTCGACACGGTATTTCCAACCATCAGCGATGTCGATGGCGACTATCGCGGTTGTTCACTTCCTGACCAGCGTGCCGCTGCGGAACATAGGCCCCGTCGCCACAACGGCCCCCACTTCCAGGAGAACCACCATGAAAAGCCAAGCCCTCGCCGTCCTCTTCCTCGCCGGCCTGTTCGCTGTACCGGTCGTCCAATCCGCCGTGTCCTACACCGTTGCCGAAGATGGCTCGGCCCGTACCCAAGGCTTCCGTGTCGCCGAAGACGGTTCGGACCGCACCCAGGGCTTCCGCGTCGCTGAAGACGGTTCGGCTCGCACCCAGGGCTTCCGCGTTGCTGAGGACGGTTCGGCCCGCACCCAAGGCTTCCGCGTTGCCGAAGACGGTTCGGCTCGTACCCAAGGCTTCCGCGTTGCTGAGGACGGTTCGGCCCGCACCCAGGGCTTCCGCGTCGCTGAAGACGGTTCGGCTCGCACCCAGGGCTTCCGCGTTGCCGAGGACGGTTCGGACCGCACCCAGGGCTTCCGCGTCACCGAGGACGGCTCGGACCGTACCCAAGGCTTCCGCGTCGCTGAAGGCGGTGCTGATCGCACCAACCGCGTGGCCTGATGCGGGCCAGCGGTCACTGCAGTCAAAGCCCGGCACAGGCCGGGCTTTTTGTTGGCTGTGCATCGGTTAGGGAGGCTCCGGCAAAGTCCCGACCGATCCGCTGAAATAAGACCTAGGTCACGCTATTCGCTCTTTCAAATCGGCAGATGGCGCGCTGGTACTTGCTGACGAATACGGGAGAGGTGTGCCTGTAAGAGGCTGAACCCGGTCAAAAGCCGGGTTCTAGTGAAAGCCTGCCGCCGAAGACCGGGCTGAAAAGCGATTCGGTCGCCAGGCAAATGCCCGTCGCTGACCGCTTCGGAGCTTCCTTAAGGTGACCTTATAATGGCTCGCGTGACCTGCTCTATCCGGAAGCGCTGGAGTTATGGAATATCACGAGCGATAAATCCTGTTCTGGTAACGGTGAGTTACCGGGTCAGGAGTTGAAGCCAAACACCGAGTCCCCTAAACAGTTCAGTCTCGATCGTATCGCAGAGAATATTGGGGCGATCACCACGAAGGGAACCGGGGAGAAGCCTTTGAAAATTGAGAATAGGACTGCGTATGGACCGTAAAGAGCTTTGGGCCCGACTGGAAAGTGCCAATTACTTTGATTGGTGCAGCGCAAGTGAAGTTGAGCGACTGCGGGCACTTTACTTCGACGGCACTGTAGAGAAGGATGCGCCCGATTTTCTAAAAGTCAGAGAGCTTTTTTGGCATCCAGAACAGAGTCATGCTCGATGGCTTTCGATCGTGGAGCAGCGCATGCGGTTTCGAGATGATGACGGCAACGAGCATGTATCAGAGTCGCTGGGCAAGGAGTACACGCAGGAGTGTCTCGATACCCTTTTGCTGACTGATTTCCTGTATGTGGGGTTGGCCATCGAGCAGCAGCTTGAGTTGCTTGAGTTCCTGGAATTTGAAAAAAATTGCAGTCTTCGTGGTGCCTATTTCGAAGCGTGGACTAGCGGTGTATTGGCGTGGTTGAAATCTCAAAATCGGGACGCTTGGGATGCCGCATGCTTCGATGACAGTAAGTTTTCCTCATCTTGGAAGTTTTTCTATCGGCTCATTGAGAAATCTCCTTTGGTGTTACAAGGCAAACGAATTGAATTTTCTGAGAAAGTGGGCGTGTGGAGTGGCTCTTTCTCGCAGCACTTTTTAAATTCCATAAAAGAGCTGATGCTTATGGCTGATAGGGGGAAATTCCCTCGCCGGCCTGATATCAATATTGAAACCCGTGCGCGTTTCCTGAGTGACTTCAAGAACGATCTGGAAACAGGTAAGGCTCCTAAATTTCTGCTCGACATCTGGGCCTTGGTGAAGAACTGAATATGGCTACTCCTTACTTCATAACCATTAGTGGCAACGCAACGTCGGACCGCTACCCGATCATTCTTGCGCTACTGGAGCAGGCAGCTGCGGGGATGGAACTCCACAAGCTGGAAAGTGCTTTCGCTGGGCTGGATGAATACGCTTTGGAATGCTTTCAGCCCGTTGCCAAGTACGCTCTCTTCTTCAGCTCCTTCAGAAGAGCTGCGGTTGCGGATGGACGTTTCACCTGGGCCTGGGAAATGGAGGCGCATGGCGACACCTTCCTTGAAGACATGCTCCAGTTGCTCGACGTAGTTGGGCTTGAGGATCTTGAGGGAGAATCACAGGGGGATGAAGAGGTCTATCGTTGCAACGTTACGGACGAGGTCATCGAGTGTGAGTATCACGAACTGATCGAATAGGCTCTGCGCACTCCGTCGTGCTGTTGGCTTGTGCCTCTGCAGACGCGCCATCTCCCCGCATCGGAACCACCACGTATTCCTCGCTTCCCCCCATTTCCGGGCGCTTCATCTGTGGTTTACTTGCACCGCGCCATCGCGCCCTGCCTAGGGTGCGATGGCGCGCTAGGTTTTGGCAGGCTGGGACTACGCCTGCTGTCCGCCGGCCTCCAACGCAATGGATTCTGCGATGCCCACCACCCGCTCTCTCGAACCCGTCGACTCCCCTTCCGAGGCCGTCAGCCTGCGTCGATTGCCGTCACCTTTTGCCAAGCGCCACGGCGTGCTGGGGCGGATGGGTGCGGTGGTGTCGCGGATCAAGGTCATGACCAAGCTATGGACGAGGGCCGGACGCTAGTCAGGGCGGAAAAGCGATACCTGCACCATATGCATGATCTGGCCATAAGAAATGCCAGATCATTTATATAGGAGTGAAAAATTGGCAGATGCCTGAGACCCCATACTTCCTAGCTTATTAAAGCGGGCAATTAGATAAAAATTATTGAGCATATGGATAATCGTTTAGCACCTGTGCTTGAGCAGGTTTTTTAAATTTAGCGGCAAGTTATCTGACGTGGAAGGTTGAGAAATGAAAAATTTCGGAAAGGCAGTTATTTGCTCTCGCCTTGAAAGTAGTTTTAATGTTTGTGCTGATAAGGTTTTTTTACGTAGCCTTGAGTATTTGTGGGATATTTCTAGCGAAAAACTAGATCTTGTACTTCAGGCTGATGGGTTAGCAGGCGCCGGTCTTGACGAGACTGGAAAATTTTCTGTGTTTCTTTCAGATGGCGTATATCACCTTGAGAATGGCAGCCTAGTAAAGGCTTCGATGAATATAGCTCATAAGGATTCAGAGCCTGAGAACTATGGGGGGGTTTTGTATACGGTAGATAGGCGAGGCTACCCATCCGTGTCCCATAGCCTTCATGATGCTGCTGGAGAGCTGATATTTGAGATCAAGGAGCGATATGTTGTTTTTTTGGGGTTCTTTTGTGGAGATTTTCTATTTTATCGCCGTCGCGAAAAAGAGCTGCTTTCAGTAGATGCGACCGGACAGCAGCAGAAGCTTTATCAGTCAAATGATGTAACGCACATAGGGCGAGCTGGTAATTTTGTTTTGTTTTCCGTACAGCTAGAAGATGAAAAAGCGAGATGTGATGTCTACGATCTGAACGGTAAATGTTTGGTAGATAGCCATTCGGTAGACTTTGATGCCTATGGTTTTTTTGGGGTTTCCGAGGGTCCTGATGGGTGGGGCTTTCTATGGGGCAATGAATTCTTTTTGCTTCGCTCAAACAAAATAGCCAGGGCATTCCCTAATAGGAAAGTCTTATCATATATGTTCTCAGACGGTGGTGCTTATATCGCGTTTGGGGATGAGTCTGTGCTTTATTTTTATGATACGTCCTTATCGCGCGTTCAGTTTCTTCTCGAATCCCCTGTGAAAGGATTTGTATTCTCAATGCTTGAGCCATTCGAGAGTGGATTCGTATGCTATTTGCAGCAGGAAGGAAAAATGACAGGTCTGGCGTACGCTTTATTTGCAAATAAAGCTATTAAGGACGGCCCTGTTGAAATTTCTTGTGAAGACCGGTCTTTCGAATATTCTAAGCGTCTCAAGAGTGACTCATTTGGCTATGTTGCTAATTTTGCGCCGGGGGTTTGCTTCGACACGCTTTTGCGCCAAGCTATCGCAGCAGTGGATGAAGCATTTAGTTATTTTTCGGAAAACAATGTAGAGGCGCTGCAGTTCGATGGTTGTGTTGAAGTCATCATGTACACTGGCGCGCTAAGTTTGGGTCAAAGACAGGCAATAGAAGAGGCTTGCAGTCAGGTAGCCCAGCGTTACTTTTATTGCAGCAGCCCAGTCACCGGTGACGTATTCAATGCCAAAGTCATTTTCATTGAGTGATTGAGCGAGGTATATGGTCCTTCTCGCTTATAACGGTGATGGCTTTGGCCTGGATAGTTGTCAGAGGGATAAACCCCAGTGCTCTGCTGTGCAAGCTGTTGTTCTTATTATCAACCAGTACGTAAATGCTGTTGGGAACTAGTTCGGCGACTCGTTTGATGACGTTGATCCCGTGCGTCTCCGGGTGTTCGAAGGTCACGATGCCTTCCACATCGACGGCATCCTCCGCGAGATGGTACAGCCCGGCGCGAGCTTGCGGTGCTGCGGGTGTCGCAGATCAAGGTCATGGCCAAGGACCGGACGCTAGTCAGGGCGGAAAAGCGATACATGCCCGGCTAAGATCCATGATCTAACCACGATAAGAATGGCAAGATTATTTATACGGAAGTGAAGAACTGGCAGATGCTTGAGAGCCTCTATTTACTGTGAGTTTCCATGAAGGAGGCGGCAAAAGATGTACAAGAAATCGGGTCAGCTTTATGTTGATTTGGCACATACTTTCTGAATACCGCAGGAAAAGATTGATGCGCAGTGGCTATTTTTCGCTCGCCCGGGGGATTTCAGCAAAATAATTGAATATTTAGCGGGATCTGCTAATAAGAATCCTGAGCGAGCTCTTGCAACACTTAAGAGGGCAGAAGCTAACGGATATAGCAAGCCCTCTGAAATTATGCAAATCCCTCGGATCTCTAGACAGAAAGAGGTTGAGATCTTCATGGAAAAGGAGTTGCGCTATGTTCTGGAGAAAATTATTCAGTCTGGTGGAAATTATCTGATGTGGCAGGGTGATCAATGAATGACTATGGCAAGGCGATAATTTGCTCTGGAGCCCAAGGCATTTTTCAGATTTGTACTGACAAGCTGTTCTTGATTGAATCTGGAATTATTTGGGACGTTGCCAAGGCAGGCAGTCCAATTGTCTATAACAGCGAGGCGACGGAGGGATTTTTTACAGATGAAGATGGGCGGGTGTTTTCGGTAATAAAGGACGGCATCTATCGGGTTGAAATGTGCTGTGCGAAAGGAGGTCAGCCTGAAATCGTTGAGGCTGATTCGCGGATTAACTCCGTGGCTTATGGCGGTCTGATTTACACGGAAGATAGACGTGACTACCCCATGTTGGCGCACACGCTAAAGCGTGAAAATGGTCAAATCGTATTTGATATCAAAGAGCGCCTCTTGAGTTTTGAGGGGTATATAGGAGGAGAGTTTTTATTTCATCGCCGGAGATCTAAGGAGTTCTTTGTGGTCACTGCGGATGGGCGTGAGCAAAGGCTCTATCAGGCAGATAGGCTGACCGACTTCGAGCGCATCGGCGATTTGCTGCTGATGTCGATTCAGTTGGCAGATAGTCAAGCCCGGTGTGATGTTTATGATCCGGTCAGGAGGGAAGTGGTTGATAGCTATGTGATCGACTCAGACAGCAGTGGCTTCTACTCTCCCAAAATCGTTAACGGAGTATGGGTATTTCAATGGTGTGGTGAGTTGTTTTCACTAGCCCCTAATGGACTGACTCGAATTTTCCCCGGGAAAAAGATTTGGTCTTATCTGCCGAAAAAGGAGGGCGTATACGTATCGTTCAAGGAAGATTTTACGCTTTATTTTTATGATCATGCGTTTTCGCAAACTCGTGCGTATCTCCAGTCTCCTGTTGAAGGATATCGATTTACTTTGTTGGAAGCATTCGGTGGTGGTTTGGCATGCTGCCTGTTCAACGCACAAAGGATGCACGGTTTGGCATACGTCTTGTTCATTACAGACGCTCTGGGTGAGAGTACGGTTGAATTTGAGTGTGAAAACCGATTGTTCGAGTACGCAAAGCGCTACTCCGGTGAGTCGTTTTCTTACGTCATTACATTTGCTCGTGATGTCCCCTACGATACGCTTGTCCGTCAGGCATTCGCCGCAGTGGATGAAGCTTTCGCTTATTTTTCCGAGCAAAATCCAGAAACGCTGTTGTTTGATGGGCACGTCGAAGCAGTGCTGGACGGTAGGGCGTTGACTCAGAAGCAGAAGCGTGCGCTTGTAGAGGGCTGCAATAAAATCGCGCAGGAGTATTTCTACCGGATAAGCCCCGTTACTGATGAGGCATTTAACGTCAGTGTTATTTTCAATGAGTGATTAAGCGAGGTATATGGTCCTTCTCGCTTATAACGGTGATGGCTTTGGCCTGGATAGTTGTCAGGTGTATTGACCCCAGGGCTCTGCTGTCCAGGCTGTTGTTCTTGCTATCAACCTGTACGTAAATGCTGCCGGGCGCTAGTTCGGCGACTCGTTTGATGACGTTGGTCCTGCCCGGGTGCTCGAAGATCGCAATATCGCCCTCTTTGCGCAGCCTGATCCACAACGGCTCCTCTAAGCAGGAGACAACCCGCCACGCTTGCTCCAGCGGCCAGAACATTCGCGACGGTACGCGCGACCGATACCGCCCCGAAAAGGACTTAAGAGAGTTCAAAGAAGTTAGCTGAATACATCGGCTCCAATGCCTGAAGTAGTGTCGAAACAGATGTTACGCAGCACGCGCATCACGTTCGACTACGCACCAAGACGGCCCTCCATCACCTCCATCAATGACCACCATCGCCCACCTTCACTTCTCCCCCGGCGCCCGATCCGTACCCTAGGCAACGTGTCTTTCACCCCCCTTGCAGAGGAGTCCGATCATGAAAGCCCACGCCCTCGCCGCCCTCTTCCTCAGCGTCCTGTCCAGCGCCGCCTTTGCCCTGCCCGCCGAACACCCGCCCGTGCTCGGTGAAGCCCGCGATGGCGCGGCCGAACGGCCGGTGGTGGAGCCGCTGGCCGGCAACCGGGTTCAGCAGGCCCCCGACCAGTGGCTGGCCGAAGGCGGCTCGGACCGCCTGCTGCGCGCCCACGGCGTCGCCTGAGGTCAGGCCGCCGGCAGCGCGGTTTCCGGCCGGCGGTAGACCCAGATGCGCCGCAGCACGGTGGCGAACTGCCGGGACAGGCGCCCGGTGTTGTACTCCTGCCCGTAGCGCCGGGCGATCTCCCGCACCTCCACCGCGAGCTGGCCGTAGCGGCGGGCCGGGAGGTCGGGGAACAGGTGGTGCTCGATCTGGTGGCTGAGGTTGCCGGTCATGAAGTGCAGCAGCGGGCCGCCCTCCAGGTTGCTGGAGCCCCGCAGCTGACGCAGGTACCACTGGCCACGGGTCTCCCCCTCCAGCACTTCAGGCGGGAACACCGCCGCCCGCTCGGTGAAATGCCCGCAGAAGATCACCGTGAAGGTCCACAGGTTGCGGATCAGGTTCGCCAGCGCATTGCCCGCCAGCACCGCCCAGGCATTGGCGCCCAGCAGCAGCGCCAGCAGCGGGAACACCCCGTAGTCCTTGACCAGCTGGCGCAGCACCTTGGCGTTGAAGGTGCGCAGGCGCGGGCGCAGTTCCTCCAGGGTCATGCGGCCCTTGAGGTACTTGTCCAGGCGCAGGTGCTGCACCGCCACGGCGAACTGGAACAGCAGCGCCTGCAGCGTCACCCACAGCGGCTGCCAGCGGAAGAACGGTTTCCAGCGCTGCTCGGGGAACAGCCGCACCAGCCCGTAGCCGACATCGTCGTCGTGCCCCAGCACGTTGGTGTAGGTGTGGTGGATGTGGTTGTGGGTATGCCGCCAGAAGTCGGCCGGCCCGACGATGTCCCACTCGTAGGTGCGCCCGGCGAATTCCGGGTCGTTCATCCAGTCGTACTGGCCATGCATGACGTTATGGCCCAGCTCCATGTTCTCGATGATCTTGCCCAGCCCCAGCAGCAGGCTGCCCAGCAGCCAGGTGGGCGGGAACCAGCCCAGCATCAGCAGGGCCCGGCCGCTCCAGCAGCAGGCCCGGGCGATGCTGCGCACGCGGCGGATGTAGCGGGCGTCGGTCTCGCCCAGGTCGGTCAGGGTGCGCTGGCGCAGGGCGTCCAGTTCTTCGCCGAAGGCACGGGCGGCCTCGGCATCGAGGGGGCGGTCGTGGCGCATGGCAGTCCTCGTCACAGGTCGAGCGTCACGTCGCCCACCGGGGCGCTGACGCAGAGGCGGATGGGTTGGTCGGGCTCGTGCTGGATGGCACCGCTGCGCAGGTCACGCACCGCACCGCTGAGCAGCCGGCAGGTGCATTGCGCGCAGACGCCCTGGCGGCAGCCGTGGGCCGGCCGCAGGCCCAGGGCCTCGGCCTGTTCCAGCAGGCTGCCGTGGGTGTCGCCCTCACCGTCGACGCGGGAGCGGGCGAAGCCCAGGCGCACGGTCTGGCTGGCCGAAGACGGCGCCATGCGCGGCAGGCTGAAGGCTTCCAGTTGCAGGTGACCGGCGCGGGGCGCGGCCTGCCACCACTGGCGCACCGTGTCGACGAAGCCGTGGGGGCCGCAGACCAGCAGGTCCCGAGGCGCCAGCCCGGCCAGGTGCTCCGGCTGGAAGCGCCCGGCCAGCTCACCGGGCGCCGGCGCATCGCCGCTGAGGCCCCAGCGCACGTTGAAGTTCGGGTAGCGGCGGGCCAGGGCCAGCAGCTCATCGACGAAGGCCCGCTGGCCCCGTTCGCGCACGTAGTGCAGCAGCGTCACCGGTGCGGAGAAGCCCCGCGCCAGCGCCTCCCGCAGCAGGCCGAGCAGCGGCGTGATGCCGCTGCCGGCGGCCAGCAGGAGCACATCGCCCTGCCCCTCGGGCCAGCTCAGCTCGCCCTCGGCCTGGCCCAGCTCCAGCACCTGGCCCACCTCCACCCGCTCCAGCAGGTGGCCGGACAGGCGCCCGCCCGGCTGGCGACGCACCGCCAGCTCGACACGGCCATCGCCGTGCACGGCCGTCAGGCTGTAGCTGCGCGCCAGACGCACGCCGTCCAGCGCCAGGTGCAGCTGCACGTGCTGGCCGGCCCGCCAGTGGCGGGCGTTGCCGTTGCAGCGCAGGGTCAGCGCCAGCATGTCCTGGGCCACCCAGCGACGCCCCTCGACGCGGGCGAACACCCGGTTCAGGCGCAGCACCGGGTGCAGCCGGGCGAGAAAGAAATCCACCTCCGACTCGCGCAGCCAGGCCCGGCGCACCAGCGCACGCAACGGAGCCAGCCACGCGCCGAGTCGGCGGGCCAGGGAGAAGGGGATGAGGGCCATGGATCTATCCAGTGAACAGTCGTGCACTAGGCTGCCTGAAGGCGGGAATTCCAGTCAACAGTCGTTCACTGAGAAAACCGACACCCGCCCTCCAGCCCCACCGGGCGCCGCGCAACTTGCACCAATGCAGTGACAGCCCCTAGAGTGCGGCCCATTCTTCGGCCTCGACTTCGCTCCATGTCCACGACGCCCCGCTCGGAACAGAAACAGCAGACCCGCCACGCCCTGATGGACGCGGCGCGCCAGCTGATGGACAGCGGACGCGGCTTCGGCAGCCTGAGCCTGCGGGAAGTCGCCCGCACCGCCGGCATCGTGCCCACCGGCTTCTACCGCCACTTCGCCGACATGGACCAGCTCGGCCTGGCCCTGGTGGAGGAAGTGGGCGAGACCTTCCGCGCCACCATCCGCGTGGTGCGCCACAACGAATTCGAGATGGGCGGGATCATCGACGCCTCGGTGCGCATCTTCCTCGACGCCGTCGCCGCCAACCGTGGCCAGTTCCTGTTCCTCGCCCGCGAGCAGTACGGCGGCTCGCAACCGGTGCGCCAGGCCATCGCCGCCCTGCGCGAGCGCATCACCGACGACCTGGCCGCCGACCTCAAGCTGATCAACCGCATGCCGCACCTGGACGACGACGCCCTCGACGTGGTCTCCGACCTGGTGGTGAAGACCGTCTTCGCCACCCTGCCCGAGCTGATCGACCCGCCCGCCCGCGACCTGCCGGCGCACCTCACCCCGGCGGCGAAGATCACCCAGCAGCTGCGCTTCATCATGATCGGCGGCAAGCACTGGCACGGCCTCGGCCGGGCCTGAAGCTGACCGAAGCGTCAGCGCACCATTTCGACCCACGCCACGCACCATTAGCGCGCACCCGAGCGCCCCATCCTTGCGCACCCACGCGCCACAGGCCCGCGCCCCGGGCGTTTCGCCGTCTTGGCAAGCCCCTTGCTCAGGCACCGGCATTGCACACTGCCGGAACTGCCCATGCTGGTCATCCAGGAACGCCTCCCGCCCCGCGAGCAGTGGGACGAAGAACTGCTGCTCACCTACGAAGCGCGAAGCAAGAGCCGCCTGCGCTGCTTCACCGTCGCCGGTGAAGACGTCGGGCTGTTTCTCGAACGGGGCCAGCCGCCCCTGCGCGACGGCGACTGCCTGCTGGCCGGGGATGGCCGCGTCGTGCGTGTCCGTGCCCGGCCCGAGGCCCTGCTCCACGTCACCTGCGCCAGCGCCTTCGAACTGACCCGCGCCGCCTACCACCTGGGCAACCGCCACGTCGCCCTGCAGATCGGCGACGGCTGGCTGCGCCTGCTGGACGACTACGTGCTCAAGGCCATGCTCGAACAGCTCGGTGCCACGGTGACCGCCGTGGAAGCCGGCTTCCAGCCCGAGCACGGCGCCTACGGTGGCGGCCACCACCACTCCCACCAGCTGGAAGCCGACTTCAACTACGCCCCGCGCCTGCACCAGTTCGGAGTGCGCCCGTGAGCGAAGCCGCCCCCTCGCTGGGCGCCTGGCAACTGCTGCGCCTGGCCAGCCCCCAGCTGCCCATCGGCGGCTACAGCTATTCCCAGGGGCTGGAGATGGCCGTGGACCAGGGCCAGGTGCACGACACCGAGAGCGCCCGGCGCTGGCTGGACGACCAGCTGCGCCTCAACCTCGCCCGCTTCGAAGCGCCCATGCTGCTCGACCTCTGCCAGGCCGCCGCCGACGAGGACTGGGCACGCCTGCTGCAACTGGGCGCCGAGCAGCGCGCCAGCCGCGAGACCCGCGAACTGCACCTGGAATGCCGGCAGATGGGCTACTCCCTGCAACAGCTGCTGGAGGGCCTGCCCGAGCTGGATGCCCCAGCCCGCGACGCCCTGGCSSGCCAGGGCGAACCCACCCTCGGCGTCGCCTGGGCGCTGGCCGCCCGCGCCTGGCGCATCCGCCCCGACGAGGCCCTTGGCGCCTGGCTCTGGGGCTGGCTGGAGAACCAGCTGGCCGTGCTGATGAAGACCCTGCCCCTGGGCCAGCAGGCCGCCCAGCGCCTCACCTCGCACCTGCTGCCGAGCCTCCAGGCCGCGAGCCTGGCCGCCCGCACATCCCCTTCCCACCCACGGGGCAGCGCCGCCTTCGGCCTGGCCCTGGCGAGCATGGCGCACGAGCGCCAGTACAGCCGCCTGTTCCGTTCCTAGGAGAGCACCATGAACAGCCAACCCCTGCGCGTCGGCATCGGCGGCCCCGTCGGCTCCGGCAAGACCGCCCTCACTCTCGCCCTCTGCCGTGCCCTGCGCGAGCGCTACAACATCGCCGTGGTGACCAACGACATCTACACCCAGGAAGACGCCCAGTTCCTGGTGCGCAACGAGGCCCTGGAGCCCGAGCGCATCATCGGCGTGGAAACCGGCGGCTGCCCGCACACCGCCATCCGCGAGGACGCCTCCATCAACCTGGAGGCGGTGGACCAGCTCAACCGCCGCTTCCCGGGCCTGGACCTGATCCTGGTGGAGTCCGGCGGCGACAACCTCTCCGCCACCTTCAGCCCCGAGCTGTCGGACCTGACCCTCTACGTGATCGACGTCTCCGCCGGCGACAAGCTGCCGCGCAAGGGCGGACCCGGCATCTGCAAGTCCGACCTGCTGGTGATCAACAAGATCGACCTGGCGCCCATGGTCGGTGCCTCGCTGGAGGTGATGGAACGCGACGCCCGCAAGATGCGCGGCGAGCGGCCCTTCGTGTTCAGCAACCAGAAGGTCGGCCAGGGCCTGGACGACATCATCGCCTTCATCGAAAAACAGGGCCTGCTCGGCGCAGCCTGACCCCCACAAGGAGCCCCCATGAACCTGCGCAAATCCCTCTTCGCCCTCGCCCTGTTCTGCACCCCGGCACTGGCCTTCGCCCACGCCGGGCATGACCACTCCGGGCTGATGGCCGGCGTCGCCCACCCGGTGACCGGCCTCGACCACCTGCTGGCCATGCTCGCCGTCGGCCTCTGGGCCGCCCAGCAACAGGGCCGTGCCCGCTGGGCCCTGCCGCTGACCTTCGTCGCCACCCTGCTGCTCGGCGGCCTGCTGGGCTTCCAGGGCCTGCAGCTGCCCTTCATGGAAACCGGCATCGCCGCCTCCGTGCTCGCCCTCGGCCTGCTGGTGGCCGTGGCCGTGCGCCCGCCGATGGCCGTCGCCGTGGCCATGACCGCCCTGTTCGCCCTGGCCCACGGCGTCGCCCACGGCCTGGAGCTGCCGGAGCTGGCCAGCCCCTGGGGCTACGCCGCCGGCTTCGTCGCCGCCACCGCCGCCCTGCATGCCATCGGCTACGCCCTGGTGCGCACCCTGCCCCTGGCCGCCGCGCCGCTGGTGCGCATCGCCGGCAGCGCCTCGGCCGTCGCCGGGGCCTGGTTGCTGGCGGGCTGAAAGGCTCGCCCCCAGGAAGTACAGGCCGGCCCCATCTCACCATTGCCATGAGCATGAGGAATTTTCTGAAACCGCTTTCCTGAGCTTGTTCCTGACCCGCAGGGCTCCTAAGTTCGCCCGGTCGCGGCAAACGCCGCGACCGGGTTTGACGACCTGAAGCAAACGGCGCGATAGCGCCTACGGGACAAGTGGAGAGCGGCGTACGCTCTCCGCGAGTCCTGGCTGGCATGCAGTTTTTCTGGCTGCAGCCTGTAATGGCGGATCGCGTGGGGAGACCCTTGTGGTCTGCCGGCTCCGTTTGCCCGGTTCGTCAACCCCACGCGATCCTCCACCCTTTGAACGACGACAAGGGATGGAGGCGGAGAACTGCAAACGGAGTCTTGCCATGGAAGATGCATACATCCCCATCACTTTCATCCGCCATAAGCGTCCATTGCGCGGCGTGATGATCGACAACCAGCCCTGGTTCAGTACCTACGACTTCGCCCGCTTGCTGGGCCTGCACCACCCGCATTCGTTGCACAGGCGTCTTCGTGCACATGAAACACAGCGCGTACGACTGACCTACCGAACAGGTAGCGAAGAGATTGTCGATGTCATGAACGAAGCCGGGCTCTACAAGGCACTTATCCGTTTTGGCCATCCGGAAACCCATCACCTCGATGAGTGGCTGACCCGTGAGGTAATCCCCACCCTCCGTGACCAAAACAACGCAGGGCTCTACGCGCCTCGACGCGTGATGATCGGTTGGCAGAACCAACGGCTATCGCTGCTGGAGTGGCAAGGCGAGCTGTGGATGCACTGGGAAGACGTACCTCGCCATCTGACCCAGTAGATGCCCCCAAGTTGCCCCGTGCGCACGGGGCAACTCCAAAGCTGAATAGCTTCTCCTGGCGAAAAATCGTCCGCCATTCGGCAGCCCACGGAACGCAAGGCCTGCAGCAATCTGCCCAGAAGATATCCACAGGCTGGCCCACCGTTTATGTGGGCAGTGCCGGCCCCGCACCCACACGCGGGGCCCCTGGGACACCTCGCCACTCGCGGCGCTTTCATGTCTTTGTCATAGTCGCCGGGTCTGATTCGGCACGCCCGTCTTCATCGAAATGGAAGCCCCATGAAACGCTTTGCCCGGTTCTGCCTCGTTCCGCTCTGCCTCCTGGCCATCGCCCTGCTGGGCATGGCGCTGACCAGCCGCCCGGTGGAGCGGCCGGCGGTGCTCGCCGGGCTGGGTGACCACCCGCTGGTGATCGCCCATCGCGGCGGCCGAGGGTTGTGGCCGGAGAACACCCTGTTCGCCTTCGAGCGCGCGGCCGCGCTGGGGGTGGACATGCTGGAGATGGACCTGCGCCTGACCGCCGACGGCCAGGTGGTGGTGCTGCATGACGCCACCGTGGACCGCACCACCGAGGGCAGCGGCGCGGTGGCTGCCCTCAGCCTCGCCCAGGTGCAGGCGCTGGACGCCGGCTACCGCTGGACCGCCGACGGCGGCGAGAGCCACCCCTACCGGGGCCAGGGCGTGCGCATCCCCACCCTCGACGCGGTGCTGCAGGGCTTCCCGCAGGTGGCCAAGGTCATCGAGATCAAGGTGCCCGACGTGGGGCTGGAAGAACGCCTGTGCAGCGCCCTGCAGCAGGCCGGGCAGCGCGACCGGGTCATCGTCGGCAGCTTCTACGAGCGCAGCCTCACGCACTTCCGCAGCGTCTGCCCCGGTGTGGCCACCTCGGCCGGGCCGACCTCGGTGAAGCTGCTGGTGGTGCTGCAGAGCCTCGGCCTGGAACGCCTGCTGAGCCCCTCCTACGAAGCCCTGCAGATTCCCGAGGAACACGCTGGGATGCAGCTCGCCACGCCGTCGATGATGCGCAGCGCCCGCGAGCGCGGGCTGAACGTGCAGATGTGGACCATCAACGAACAACCGGTGATGCAGCGCCTGCTGGACATGGGCGCCGAGGCGCTGATCACCGACTACCCCGACCGCGCCCTGCAGCTGCTGGGGCGGTCGACCCGCCTCACTTCGCTGAACGATCGATAGCGAAGCCGGCCCAGGTCTGGCTCACCGGCATCAGCTCCAGGGTGTTGATGTTGATGTGGGCCGGCTGGTTCATCACCCAGAAGATGGTCTCGGCGATGTCCTGCGGCTGGATCGGCTCGGCGCCGGCATAGGTCGCATCATAGCGCGCCTGGTCGCCGCCGAAGCGCACCAGGGAGAACTCGCTCTCGCACAGGCCCGGCTCGATGTCGGTGACGCGCACCCCGGTGCCCACCAGGTCGTTGCGCAGGTTCAGCGAGAACTGCCGGACGAAGGCCTTGGTGCCGCCGTACACGTGGCTGCCCGGATAGGGGTAGGTGCCGGCGATGGAGCCGAGGTTGACGATGCCGGCGCCCCGGCCGTGGGCGATCAGGCGCGGCAGCAGCAGGCGGGTGCTGTAGAGCAGGCCCTTGATGTTGGTGTCCACCATGGTGTCCCAGTCATCCAGGCTGCACTTGGGCGCCGGATCGGTGCCCAGGGCCAGGCCGGCGTTGTTGATCAGCCCCTGCAGGCGGTCGAACTGGGCGGGCAGGCCGGCGATGGCGGCTTCCATGGCCTGGCGGTCGCGCACGTCCACGGTCAGTGGCAGCACTTCGGTATGGGCCGAGAGTTCGGCGGCCAGGGCCTTCAGGCGGTCTTCGCGGCGACCGGTGATGACCAGCTTCCAGCCCGCCTGGGCGAAGCGACGGGCACAGGCTTCGCCGAACCCGGAGGTGGCGCCGGTGATGAACAGGGTGGATGTCATGGAATCTCTCCTCGCTGGGGCGGGCTATGTCACGGGGCGCCCACAGTGCCAGAAAGCGGGCGGGTTCTCCTAGCCCGTGGCGGATTTCCAGGCGGCCGCCAACGGGCCCTTGCAGGGCGTGGGATAGCGCCATCCGCCCCCAGGTTTTCCACAGGCAGGCCACAGGCTGTTCCACAGATCGTGGGGACAACTCCAGTGGGCCTGGGCGCGCCGGCCCGGCCGTTCGCCTTCATTCGTGAACGCCAGCAATCACGAGGCCTCCAGGGAATCCTGCCGGCGCTGCTGGTGATTTTTCGAGCAGCCTGCCCAGCGCCCCGACGGCAGGGGCTGCCGGCCAGGGCTCCAGAGCTTGCCCACACAGTTATCCACAGGCCGCGGGGATAACTGCCAGGGCACTTCAAGGCCCGCGCGCAAGCAACTGTTCTGCTTAAAAAAAGCCTGGCTGTACGAATCCCGAGCAAGCGCCGCGGACGACCGCCGGTCGGGCCCGGCAGCCAGCTGCCCACATGTTTTCAACAGCCCGGTCCACAGATTTTGTGAGCAGCCCGAGGCGCCCGCCTGCGCCTGTAGGGGCGAATTCATTCGCCCAGGCTGCCGTAGGTGGGCTTCAGCCCACGTTGACCACCGCTGGTGGGCTGAAGCGGAACGCCGCCCGGCCCACCCTGCATGGCCGCCACGTACGGGGCATCGATGCGGTTCGCTGAGCTCACCGCATCCTACGGACAGGCTCTGTGCGCCTTGGATGGCGCTCTTTCCATCCACCATTGGCGCTCGCCCTGACCCCGCCTGGTGGGCCGGTGGAGCGCCTGGCTCAGGCGCCGGCCAGCAGCACCCGCGCGGCCACCAGGTCTTCCAGGGCGTAGCCCACCGACTTGAACAGGGTGATCTCCGTGGCATCGCGCCGGGCGCCGCGTCCGGCGAGCAGGTCGCGCAGCTCGGTGTCGAGGCGGTCGGCGTCGAAGGCGCCGTCGGCCATGGCGAACAGCAGGTCGCCGGCTTCCTCCAGCGCGCCTTCGCGGGTGTCCACCACTACGCGGGCGCGGCCCACGGCGGCGGAGTCGGTCTCGCGCATGCTTGGCAGGAAGGCGCCGACCAGGTCGAGGTGGGTGCCGGGGCGCAGCCATTCGCCCCGCACCAGCGGCTCGCGGGAGGTGGTGACGCAGCTGATGCAGTCCGCCGTGGCCACGGCGCTGGCCAGGTCGCCGACCGCCTGCACCGGGTAGCCCTCGTCGCGCAGTGCGGTGGCCAACGCCGCCGCCTTGCCCGCGTCACGGCCCCAGAGTTCGATGCGGCGGTAGCCACGTACGCACACATGGGCCCGCACCATGTGCCGCGCCAGGGTGCCGGTGCCCACCACCAGCAGGCGCTCGGCGTCGGCGCGCACCAGGTGGTCGGCCGCCAGGGCGGAGGTGCAGGCGGTGCGCCGGGCGGTGAGTTCGGAGGCTTCGAGCAGGGCCAGGGGCTGCCCGGTGACGTCGTCGAACAGGGCGAACACCGCCGCCACGGCGGGCAGGCCCTGGGCGCCGTTGCCGGGGAACACCGTCACCAGCTTCACGCCGACGCCCTGCCCGGTGCGCCACACCGGCATGCACAGCAGCGAGGCGTCCTGCGGCAGGGCGTGGCAGGCGCGCACCGGCGCCTCGGCGGGCTGCGCCAGGCCCTGGCGCAGGGCTTCGATGAGTGCGGGATAGGCCAGGGTCGCCGCGACCTCGGCATTGGTGAAGAAACGGATGCTGGACATGACGCGCTCCTTTGCCGGCACGGCCACCCTGCCGGTGGCCGCGTTCCAGAGGCAGCCGCCCCCGGTGGCCCGGGTGGCGGCGTGGGTGACGGCGGGCTAGTGGCCGCCGAGGTAGGCGTTGCGCACCTCCTGGTTGCCCAGGAGTTCCTCGCCGGTGCCGCTCATGCGGATCTCCCCGGTGACCATCACGTAGGCGCGGTCGGAGAGTTTCAGCGCATGGTTGGCGTTCTGCTCCACGAGGAAGATGGTCATGCCGCTCTTCGCCAGCTCCCGCAGGGTCTGGAAGATCTGCTTGACCACGATGGGCGCGAGCCCGAGGGAGGGCTCGTCCAGCAGCAGCAGCTTGGGGCGGCTCATCAGCGCACGGGCGATGGCGAGCATCTGCTGCTCGCCGCCGGACATGGTCATGGCCCGCTGGTTGCGCCGCTCCTTGAGCCGGGGGAAGAGATCGAACATGCGCTGCATGTCCTCGTCGGCGTGGGCGGTACCGATGGGGATGGTGCCCATCAGCAGGTTCTCCTCCACGCTCATGTCGGGGAACACGCGGCGCCCCTCGGGGGACTGGGCGATGCCGTTGGAGGCCACGTAGTGCGGCGACTTGCGGGTGATATCGACGCCCTGGTAGAGGATCTGCCCGGCAGCCGCGCGGGGCTGGCCGAAGATCGACATCAGCAGGGTGGACTTGCCGGCCCCGTTGGCGCCGATGAGGCTCACCGTCTCCCCTTCGTTGATGTGCAGGCTGACCTGGCGCAGGGCCTGGATGGGCCCGTAGAAGACGTCGACGTCCTTGAATTCGAGCAGGGGGGCACTCATGCGACCTCCTCCTCGTCGGCGCCCAGGTAGGCGGCGATCACCTTCGGGTCGTTGCGGATCGCGTCGGGGCCGCCCTGGGCGATCACCACGCCGTGGTCCAGCACCACGATGTGGTCGGAAATGCTCATCACCATGCCCATGTCGTGCTCGATCAACAGTACGGTCAGTTGGTGTTCGTCGCGCAGCGTGCGGATGATCCGGCTGAGCGCCTCGGTTTCCGCCGGGTTGAGGCCGGCGGCGGGTTCGTCCAGGCAGATCAGCTGCGGCCGGGTGCACATGGCGCGGGCGATCTCCAGGCGGCGCTGCTGGCCGTAGGAGAGTTCGCCGGCCAGGCGGTTGGCGCAGTCGGTGAGGTCCACCACCTCCAGCCAGTAGAAGGCGTGGTCCAGGGCCTCCTGCTCGGCGCGGCGGAAGCCCGGGGTGTTGAGCACACCGGCCAGCAGGTTGCGGTTGACCCACATGTGCTGGGCCACCAGCAGGTTCTCCACCACCGACATCTCCCGGAACAGGCGGATGTTCTGGAAGGTGCGCGCAAGCCCGGCGCGGTTCACCAGGTGGGTGCCGCCGAACATCTTGTAGTAGAGGCGGCTGCCGATGCGCGCCGGGTTGACGAAGTCGGTGGGCTGGAAGGGCTCGCCGAGCACCTGGATGACGTCGGTGGAGGTGCCCCGGGCGTCCAGCAGGATGCTGCCGCCGGTGGCCTTGTAGAAGCCGGTGAGGCAGTTGAACACCGTGGTCTTGCCGGCGCCGTTGGGGCCGATCAGGGCCGAGATGGAATGGCGCTGGATGTCCAGGCTGACGTCGTTGAGGGCCTTGATGCCGCCGAAGTGCATCATCAGGTTGCGCACGCTGAGGATGGTGTCCTGGCTCATGGCGCGACTCCTTTGCGCGGGGCGAATCCGGCACGGCTGATGCGGATCAGCCCGCGCGGTCGCCACATCATCATCACCACCATGAGGATGCCGAACATCAGCACCCGGTAGTCGGCGAAGCTACGCAGCATCTCCGGGGCGATGGTCAGCACGAACGCAGCGATCACCACGCCGACGGTGGAGCCCATGCCGCCGAGCACCACGATGGCGAGGATCAGCGCCGACTCGAAGAAGGTGAAGGACGAGGGGTTCACGAAACCCTGGTAGCTGGCGAAGAACACCCCGGCCAGGCCCGCGGTGGAGGCGCCGAGCATGAAGGCGGAGAGCTTCACCAGCACGTGGTTGAGGCCCAGGGAGCGGCAGGCGATCTCATCCTCGCGCAGCGCCTCCCAGGCCCGCCCGACGGGCATGCGGGTGAGGCGGTGCTTGATGTAGAGCACCAGCAGCACCACCAGGAACAGCACCACGTAGATGAACAGGAACTTCAGGTTGGGGTTGTAGGCGATGCCGAGGAACTCGTGGATCGGCGTCCCCCCGTCCTTGGCCCGCCGGCCGAACTCCAGGCCGAAGAAGGTCGGCGACGGCACCGACATGCCGTTGGGGCCGCCGGTGAAGCTCAGCCAGTTGTTCAGCACCAGGCGGATGATCTCGCCGAAGCCGAGGGTGACGATGGCCAGGTAGTCGCCGTGCATGCGCAACACCGGGAAGCCGAGGATGGCCCCGGCCAGGGCGGCGGCCAGGGCGGCCAGCGGCAGCACGCTCCAGAAGCCCAGCCCCAGGTGCTCGTAGCCCAGCGCCAGGCCATAGGCACCGATGGCGTAGAAGGCCACGTAGCCGAGGTCGAGCAGGCCGGCGAGGCCGACCACGATGTTCAGCCCCAGGCCCAGCAGCACGTAGATCAGCCCGAGGATGACCACGGTGAGCAGGTACTTGCTGGCGAAGAAGGGGAAGATCACCGCGGCGACGATCACCAGCGGCAGCACCCAGCGCATCGCGCTGCGGTGGTCCGGCGGCAGCACGTGGACGCCGGAGCCACCGCGCTCGAAGCGCTCCAGCAGGCCGGAACCGCCGGCGCTCTGCAGGTACAGACTAAGGAGGAAGCGGCCGACCACCACGGCGCCGACCATCCAGGCGACGCGCTCCGGCTGCAGGTTGAAGCTGTAGCCGTCGAGCACCACCCCGACGATGGGGCCGAACACGATCAGCGCCAGCAGGCCGGCGACGATGGCGTCCACCAGGCTCTTCTTGATATCGATCTTGGAGGCAGAAGACATGCTTACACCTTGGCGACGTGCGGGCGGCCGAGCAGGCCCTGGGGACGGAAGATCAGGATCAGCACCAGCAGGGAGAAGCTGAAGACGTCCTTGTAGTCGGTGTTGACCATCCCGGAGAACTGCGCCTCGGCGACTCCGAGGATGATCCCGCCGAGCATCGCCCCGGGCAGCGAGCCGATGCCGCCGAGCACCGCGGCGGTGAACGCCTTGATGCCGATGATGAAGCCGGCATAGAAGTCGAAGGTGCC
The DNA here is from genome assembly GCF_000931385.1 of Pseudomonas sp. FeS53a. Lineage (NCBI taxonomy): Bacteria > Pseudomonadati > Pseudomonadota > Gammaproteobacteria > Pseudomonadales > Pseudomonadaceae > Pseudomonas > Pseudomonas sp. FeS53a. Next base: position 143,746 of record NZ_JYFT01000008.1, on the reverse strand, counting down.
GTAGTTCATGGTGATCAGCACGCCGGCCAGCGCGGCCATGGCGGCGCCGATGACGAACACGTAGGAGATCACCCGGTCGGTGTTGATACCGAGGATCGAGGCCATCTTGCGGTCCTGCTGGGTGGCGCGGCACATGCGCCCGAGCTTGGTGCGCTGGATCACGTAGGTGAGCACGCCCATGCCGATGAACGCGGCCACCAGGATGAACACCTTGGTGTAGGTGAGCTGCACGAAACCCTCGCCGACGTGGAACTTCAGCGCGCCGTCCAGCAGCGTGGGCACGCCCTGCTGGCGGGCGCCCTGGGCCAGCTGCACGTAGTTCTGCAGGATCAGCGACATGCCGATGGCGGAGATCAGCGGCGCCAGGCGCGTGGAGTTGCGCAGCGGCTTGTAGGCGATGCGCTCGATCACGAAGCCGTAGATGCCGGTCACCGCGATGGTGAACAGCAAGGTGCCGAGGATCAGCAGCGGGAAGGATTCGAGCCCGAAGAAGGCCAGCAGCGCGAGGCCGATGGCCGAGAGGTAGGCGGAGATCATGTACACCTCGCCGTGGGCGAAGTTGATCATGCCGATGATGCCGTAAACCATGGTGTAGCCGATGGCGATGAGCCCGTAGACCGACCCGAGGGTCAGGCCGTTGATCAGCTGTTGCAGGAAGATGCCGTCCATTGATCAGTCTCGTCTTCTGGAGGACGGGCCTTGGGTTCGGCCAGCCCCCGCGAGTGAAATCGGACGGGTGCCACTGAATCGCCGTGTTACGTCGGGCAGTCGCCTGCGCGGCACAAGCAGGTGGGATTCGAGCGGGACCCGGAACACACCGGCCGACCAGGTGCGGGTGGCGCCTGGCGGGCCGGCCGAGCCATTACGCCGGGGATCGGTCGCTCGAAGGCCGGGCGGCGTCGTGGACACCGCCAGGCCGGCGCGCGGCCGTTCCCGGCCGGCGCTTACTGCTGGTGGTACTTCCCTTGGTCATCCCACTCGTAGATCACGTAGTCGGACACCTTCAGGTCGCCCTTGGCATCCCACTCCTTCTTGCCCATCACGGTCTGCACCGGGTGCGACTTCAGCCAGGCGGACGCCTTGGCCGCATCGTTGGCACCGGCCCCGTTGAAGGCCGCGGCCAGGGCCTGCAGGGAGGCATAGGAGTAGAGGGTGTAGCCTTCCGGCTCGAAGCCGTTGGCGCGGAACTTCTCGATCACGGCGGCGCCGTCGGCGATCTTGCGCGGGTCGGCGCCGAAGGTCATCAGCACGCCCTTGACGTACTGCGGGCCGCCGGCGGTGGTGACCAGCTCGTCGGTGACGATGCCGTCGCCGGAGAGGAACTTGGCGGTCAGGCCCTGCTCGCGCATCTGCCGGACCAGCGGGCCGGCCTCGGGGTGCAGGCCGCCGAAGTAGACCACTTCCGCCCCGCTGGCGCGGATCTTGGTGACCAGGGCGTTGAAGTCCTTCTCGCCACGGGTCAGGCCCTCGTACAGCACCTCCTTCACGCCGCGCTTGGCCAGCTGCGCCTTGGTGGCGTCGGCCAGGCCCTGGCCGTAGGTGTCCTTGTCGTGGACGATCGCCACCTTGGTGGCCTTGAGCACGTCGACGATGTAGTCGCCGGCGACGATGCCCTGCTGGTCGTCACGGCCGCACATGCGGAACATGCCGGACAGGCCGCGCTCGGTGACCTGCGGGTTGGTGGAGCCGGGGGTTATGGCGATGATGCCCGCCTCGTCGTAGACCTCCGACGCCGGGATGGTGGAGGAGGAGCAGAAGTGCCCGACCACGCCGATGGCCTTGTCCTGGTCCACCAGGCGGTTGGCCACGGCCACGGCCTGCTTCGGTTCGCAGGCGTCGTCCGCCTTGACCAGCTTGATCTTCTCGCCGTTGACCCCACCGGCGGCATTGATGTCCTCGGCGGCCTGGCTCGCGCCACGCCAGTACTGCTCGCCGAAGGAGGCGTTGGCGCCGGTGTGCGGACCGGCCACGCCGATCACCACGTCGGCGAACGCCAGGGAAGACAGACTCATAACACTGGAAACCGCAACAGCCAGAACACCTTTCTTGAAAGACTTGTGAGGCATGGGAGTTGTGCTCCTGAGGGGGGTTATGTGTTGGCAGCGGTTACTTCAGCAAGCGCCGTGCCACTCGTTTTTGCGCGTCCTGAAAAAACGTCGTACAGCCCTCCGAACCGTCTGGAACGGCAATGTGCAACCCGCCTCCGGACAAAGGTGCAACCCGGCAGCACCCCTCTTTCCGGGCACTCGCCAGGCAATAGCAACCCCCGGCGCCGCAAGCGCAACCCCTGGTAACTGCCACTGTCACCGAAGTGCACACGCCTGGTGCGCGGGCGGCGGGCTCGCGCACCAATACAGGCTAGTGCATGACCGCCCGGGCGGCGGTCCGGATTGCCGACAGTGTGATGGACACGGCGTCGCAGGCCGGGCGAAGGCCCGGCTCGGCGTGCCGCTGTCGCGAAGGGGCCGCACCGCGCCCGGCCGGGCGGTCGGGGCGGTGGCCCATCAGATGACCACCCGCAGGCATTGCCCGGCGTGGTAGAGGGAGAAGCCCAGCTCGTACAGGCCGCTGCGCAGGCCCACGGCGGCCACCGGCGTCATCGGCTGGAAGGGCATCGGCAGGGCATCCGGCGAGGCGCCCAGCAGGTAGTCGGCGAAGGCGCGCCCCACCACGGTGCCGGTGGTGACGCCCCGGCCGTTGTAGCCGGTGACCGCCACCAGCCCGGGGGCCGGCTCGAACAGGCGCATCAGGTGGTCCGGGGTGAAGGCGATGCAGCCGGTCCAGGTGTGGGTCCACTCCACCTTGCCCAGGTAGGGGAAGTAGTGGCCCTGGATGCGGTCGGCCCAGGCCTTGAGGAACCACAGCGGCTTCTGCGCGCCATTGCCCAGGCTGCCCAGCAGCAGGCGGCCCTCGGCGTCGCGGCGGATGCTGCTGAGCACCTGGCGGGTGTCCCAGGAGCCCTGCCCGCCCGGCAGGATGCGCGCGGCGGCCTCGCCGGTCAGTGGCGCCGAGGCCACTTGGTAATAGAAGCCAGGGAAGAAGTGGCGGCGCAGCTCGGTCCACTCCCCTTCGGTGTAGGCGTTGGAGGCGATGACCACCTGGGGCGCCATCACGGTGCCGCGCTCGGTGGCGACGCACCAGAGCGAGCCCTGGCGCTCCAGCCGGTTCACCGCGCTGTGGTGGAACAACTGGCCGCCCTGCCCCACCACCGCCCGCGCCAGCCCCCGGGTGTAGCCCATGGGATTGAGGGTGCCGGCGCGGCGGTCCAGCAGGGCCGCGGCGATGCGGTCGGTGCCGGTGGCGTCGCGGCAGGCCTGGCCGGTGAGCAGCTCCACCGGGGCGCCACGCCGCTGCCACTGGGCACAGCGGCTGGCGAGGTCGGCCTGACCACGGGCGTTGTGGGCCATGTGCAGGGTGCCTTCGCGGCGCAGCTGGCAGTCGATGCCGTAGCGTTCGATCACCTCGAACACCTGGGCCGGGGCGCCGCCGAGGGTGCGGTTGAGGCGCTCGCCGACCGCCTCACCGAGCCCGGCGACGATGTCGTCCGGCGGAATCCACAGGCCGGCGTTGACCAGCCCGACGTTGCGCCCGGAGCCGCCGTGGCCCGCTTCATGGGCCTCCAGCACGCACACCCGGCGCCCGGCCTCCAGCAGGCGCAGGGCGGCGTTCAGGCCGGTGATGCCGCCACCGATGACGCAGACGTCGGCCCGGACCTCGCCGGACAGCGCGGCGGCCTCGGGCAACGCCGGTGTCACGGACTCCCAGAGACAGGACGAACGCAGGGACATGCACGACTCCTCAGGGCCGGTGTAGCGACCCGCTCAATCGAAGGTGATGCCCTGGGCCAGCGGCAGCTCGTGGGAATAGTTCACGGTGTTGGTCTGCCGGCGCATGTAGGCCTTCCAGGCGTCGGAGCCGGATTCGCGGCCACCGCCGGTTTCCTTCTCGCCGCCGAAGGCGCCGCCGATCTCCGCCCCGCTGGGGCCGATGTTGACGTTGGCGATGCCGCAGTCGCTGCCCACCGCCGACTGGAAGCGTTCCGCCTCGCGCACGTCGGTGGTGAACAGGCAGGACGACAGGCCCTGGGGCACGGCGTTGTTCAGCGCCACCGCCTCGTCGAAGTCGCGGTAGCCGATGACGTAGAGGATCGGCGCGAAGGTCTCGTGGCACACCACCTCGGTCTGTCCCGGCATCTCGACGATGGCCGGCGACACGTAGTAGCCGCCGGGGTAGCGCTCGGCCAGTTGGCGCTCGCCGCCGAACACCGTGCCGCCTTCGGCGCGGGCCTTGTCCAGCGCGGCCTGCATGGCCTCGAAGCTGCCCCGGTCGATCAGCGGGCCGACCAGGTTGCCCTCCAGCGGGTGGCCGATGCGCACGCGGGCATAGGCGACCTTGAGGCGCTCGACGATCTCGGCCTTCACCGACTCGTGGGCGATCAGCCGGCGCAGGGTGGTGCAGCGCTGGCCGGCGGTGCCGACGGCGCTGAAGAGGATGGCCCGCACCGCCAGGTCGAGGTCGGCGCTGGGGGCGAGGATCATGGCGTTGTTGCCGCCCAGTTCGAGGATGCTGCGGCCGAAGCGCGCAGCCACCCGGGGCGCCACTTCGCGGCCCATGCGGGTGCTGCCGGTGGCGCTGACCAGCGCCACGCGGCGGTCGTCCACCAGCGCCTCGCCGGCCTCGCGGGCGCCCAGCAGGACCTGGCAGAGGTGCGCCGGGGCATCGGAGAACTCAGCGGCCACGCGCTCGAACAGCGCCTGGCAGGCCAGGGCGGTGAGCGGGGTCTTCTCCGAGGGCTTCCACACCACGCTGTTGCCGCACACCAGCGCCAGCGCGGCGTTCCACGACCACACCGCCACCGGGAAGTTGAAGGCGCTGATCACCCCGACCACACCCAGCGGGTGCCAGGTCTCGCGCATGTGGTGGCCCGGCCGCTCGGAGGCGATGGTCAGGCCGTAGAGCTGACGCGACAGGCCGACGGCGAAGTCGCAGATGTCGATCATCTCCTGCACTTCGCCCAGGCCTTCCTGGGCGATCTTGCCGGCCTCCCAGGAGACCAGCTCGCCGAGGTCCGCCTTGTGCGCCCGCAGCGCCTCGCCGAAGCGGCGCAGCAGCTCGCCCCGGCGCGGTGCCGGCACCTGGCGCCAGGCCTGGAAGGCGGCATCGGCCCGCTCGATGCAGGCCCGCGCCTCGTCACGGCCCTGCAGCCGCACCTGGCCGATGACGCTGCCGTCGATGGGGGTGTGCACGGCGTGATCGCCCTGCCGGTAGAGGCCGGGGGCGACGCCGAGGCGATCGAGCAATGCGGCAACCATGGGAACTCCTGGAAAGCACGGGATGAAAGGTCGGCGCCAGTATTAGCCGCTCCGGGGGCTTGCCAACAAACGACCTTTGCTCCACATATCATTCCGTTTGCTCATGAACCCCAGCCGCCCGGACCCGCCCATGCTCAAGCGCCACATGCCCTCCCTCACCGCCCTGCAATGCTTCGAGGCCGTGGCCCGGCACCTGAGCTTCACCCGCGCGTCGGAAGAGCTGGCGCTGACCCAGAGCGCCGTGAGCAAGCAGGTGGCGCAGCTGGAGGACATGCTCCAGCACCTGCTGTTCCGCCGCGTGCGCCGGCGCCTGCAGCTGACCCCGGCGGGTGCGCTGTACCTGGCCGAGGTGCGCAAGATCCTCACCCAGGTGGAGATGTCGACCCACTACATGCTGTCCTACGGCGGCGAGACCGAGGTGCTGCGGGTGGCGACGCCACCCACCTTCGGCGCGCGCTGGCTGATCCCGCGCCTGAAGGGCTGGCGCCTGCGCCACCCGAACATCCACCTGGACGTGCGCAACGAGCTGGAGCCGGATGCGCTGGTGCAGGGCCGCGCCGACGTGGCGCTGTTCTTCGGCCAGGGCGCACTGCCCGGCGCCGAGTGCATCCGCCTGTTCAGCGAGGAAGTGGTGCCGGTGTGCGCCCCCTCCACCCTGCCCGAGGCCCCCTTCACCGACCCCACCCAGCTCACCCGCCTGGTGCTGCTGCAGAACGCCACCCGCCCGGAAGCCTGGCACGAGTGGTTCCAGAGCCAGGGCCGGCACACCGAGCACAGCTACCACGGGCCGCGCTTCGACACCTCCTACATGTGCATCCGCGCCGCCCAGGCCGGCTGCGGCGTGGCCCTGCTGCCGCGCTTCCTGGTGGAAGAGGAGCTGGCCGAGGGCAAGCTGGCGATCCCCTGGGACCACGCCATGCCCAGCCGCAACGCCTACTACCTGGCCTACCCCGAGCACACCGCCGAGGTACCCAAGGTGCGCGACTTCGTGCGCTGGATGCGCGAGCAGCTGGAACCGCCCCATCAGGAAAAAACGGAATGAATGCAGCGGTTTTTTTCGTTTGCCGCGCCCCCGCCCGGCTGCTTGGATAACGCCATCGTCCTCGCCGCTGGAAGCCGCCGATGTCCACCGACCGCCTGTTCGACCTGGTTGCCCATGTGATCGGCCCCGACGCCGCCCACTGGGTGCGCACCCACGTGGAAGTGCCCGAGGGCCTGGCCGCCTTCCCCTTCGATGACCGGCAGGTGCACCGCGCCTGGCTGGCCGAGGCGCTCAACCTGTGCCTGTTCCACAAGCTGGTGGAGGCGGTGCCCATCGGCCGCACCTACGTCGAGGAACAGCGCGCCGCCGGGCGCCAGGTGTGCTTCGACCACGGCGCCATCCGCACCGTCGACTGGCCGGACAACGGCGCGCTGCCGCGCGGTCGCCAGGCCTTCAACCGCCTGCTGGAGCCCCTGGGCTTCACCGACGTGCGCACCTACCCGCTGACCCGCCTGAACATGACCGGGCACGCCTACCGCCACCTCGACCTGCCGGAGGACATCGCCCAGTTCTTCGTCTCCGAACTGCACCCGGGACGCTTCAGCGAAGGCTTCCGCGAGGCCGTGAGCCGCGTGGTGGGCCAGAGCCGCGACCCGCTCTCGCCCACGCACCTGGCGGTGCTCGACCAGCTCTGGCGGGAGCGCCAGTGCAGCCCGGTCCAGGCCCGCGAACTGCTCCCGGCGCTCCACGCCGCCTTCGACCGCCAGCACCCGACCCCGCACGAAGCGGACTACCTGCGCCTGCGGGAGGAAAGCGTGGAGATGGCCTGGATCGCCACCGAGGGCAACATGTTCAACCACCTGACCGACCGCGTCGCCGACCTGGAGGCCCTGGTGGCCGAGCAGAACGCCAAGGGCCGGCCGATGAAGCCGAGCATCGAGGTCTCCGCCTCCGGCCGCGTCCTGCAGACCGCCTACCGCGCCGTGCAGGTCCGGCGCGAACTGCTGGACGCCAGCGGCCGCCCGGTGCAGCGGGAGGTGCCGGGGTCCTTCGTGGAGTTCATCCAGCGCCGGGTGGACGACAGCACCGGCCGCCTGGACCTGGCCTTCGACAGCAGCAACGCCCAGGGCATCTTCAAGATGACGGCGGGGCAGGTCGGGGCCTGATACGGGCCTCCCTGCCCGGGAGTTCGCGAGCAGAGCTCGCCCCTGCACACCGCGCGGCGCCGATCGGGCGTAGGTGGATGGCGCTCTTTCCATCCACCATTGGCGCTCGCCGTGACCCCGCCTGGTGGACAAAAAACACCCATGAAAAAGGCCGCTTCGATGAGCGGCCTTCTTGCCTTGCCTGAGTGATCAGTCGACCAGGGCCAGGTTGCCCTTCATCATCGCCACGTGGCCGGGGAACGAGCAGAAGAACTCGTAGCTTTCACCCGCAGCCAGCTTGGACACATCGAAGGAGACGCTGGCGCTCTCGCCGCCACCGATCAGCTTGGTGTGGGCGATGATGCGGGCGTCGTCGGCCTTCAGGTAGTCCTTGTCGACACCGGCGGCCATGCCTTCGGTGGCAACCGGCTGGGCGTCAGCGGTCTTGGTCAGCACCCAGTTGTGACCCATCACGTTCTTGGGCAGCTTGCCCACGTGCTTGAGGTTCACGGTGAAGCTCTTGCAGCTCTTGCTGACCTTGATTTCCTTGGTGTTGAAGGTCATCTGGTCGGTGGCCTCGACATCCACGGAGCATTCAGCAGCGAGCAGCGGAGCACTGGCCAGGGCCAGCACGGATGCAACGACGAGCTTGCGAATCATGGGTTTCTCCTTGGCAGGTTTGGGCAAAGCGCCCGATACGGAAGACTGCCTGACTCGAGCGCCAGTTCCCATAACCTGCGGCAACGGGCCGCACGATTGGCAACCGCCTATGAGGGCGATGCAAAGCCTTGTCGTGCAGGCCACGGCGGGCGCCCCTAGGCTGTGCACGTCATCCCAATGGAGCCTTGCCATGAACTTCCTGCAGAGCCTGCTCGCCGCCTACGCTGCCGGCGCCAGCGGCACCTGCGCCGACTGAACCCGGCGCGTCCTACCGTTCGGAAGCTGCGCCCATGCGCCGCTTCCGGGACGGGTGCGAAGTCGGTAATCTTGCGCGCTTTTTTCGCCAGGAACCGATCATGACCTTGCGCTCCGTCTGCGTATTCTGCGGCGCCAGCCCCGGCGCCAACCCCATCTACCAACGCGCGGCCAGCGACCTGGGCCGTACCCTCGCCGAGCGCGGCATCACCCTGGTGTACGGCGGTGGCGCCGTGGGCCTGATGGGCACCGTGGCCGATGCAGCCCTGGCTGCTGGCGGCGAGGTGATCGGCATCATCCCGCGCAGCCTGGAAGAGGCGGAGATCGGCCACAAGGGCCTGAGCCGCCTGGAAGTGGTCGACGGCATGCACGCGCGCAAGGCCCGCATGGCCGAACTGGCCGACGCCTTCATCGCCCTGCCCGGCGGCCTGGGCACCCTGGAGGAACTGTTCGAGGTGTGGACCTGGGGCCAGCTCGGCTACCACAGCAAGCCCCTGGGCCTGCTGGAGGTGAACAGCTTCTACGGCAAGCTCACCGAGTTCCTCGACCACTTGGTGGAAGAGCGCTTCGTGCGTGACCAGCACCGCGGCATGCTGCAGGTCGGCGGCACCCCCGACCAGTTGCTCGGCCGCCTGGAAGCCTGGCAGCCCACCGTCGCGCCCAAGTGGGTGGACCGCAAGCCGCACTGACCGCTGGACAGCCCGAGGGGCGCTGCAGCACCCTGGCGCCCGGGCCGATCCGGCCCGCGCAGGGAGTGCCCCATGGCCGATGAACAGGACCGCATCAAGGTCTACTACAACAGCGCCTGCCCGGTGTGCCGGGCGGGCATCGAAGGGCAGAAGGACAAGACCACCGCCTGCCAGGTGCAATGGGCCGACATCCACCAGGACAACGACGCCGTCGCAGAGATCGGCGAATCGCTGGAATACGTGCGCGAGCGCCTGCACGTGGTGGATGAGCAGGGCGTGAAGCGCATGGGCGTGGACGCCTTCATCGTGCTCTGGCGCCACTCGCCGAAGGAGCGCTGGAAAGCCCGCCTGCTGTCGCTACCCCTGATCCACCCGCTGGCGCAACTGGGCTACAAGGCCTTCGCCCGCCTGCTCTACCACTGGAACCGACGCAAAGGACACTGGTAACCCATGGACCTGGAAACCCTTTCCCCCCTCACCGACACCGACCGCCAGCGCCTGGCAGCCATCTGGGAAGCCGCCGTGCGCGCCACCCATCATTTCCTTGGCGAAGACGACATCGACTTCTTCCGCCCCCTGGTGCGCGACACCTACCTGGACTGCGTACGGCTCACCGCCGCACGGGACGCGGCCGGCCAGTTGCACGGCTTCGTCGGCACCGCCGAGGGCAAGGTGGAGATGCTCTTCGTCGACCCGGCCTGCCACGGCCAGGGCCTGGGGCGCCGCCTGATGCAACACGCCATCGACGTGGACGGCGCCCGCGCGGTGGATGTGAACGAACAGAACCCGCAGGCCGTGGGCTTCTACCACCACCTGGGCTTCGAGCTGGAGCAGCGCTCCGAGCTGGACGGCTCCGGCCGCCCCTTTCCCATCCTGCACCTGCGTCTGCCCGGCTGAACCGCCGGGCGGCAGGCCCCTGAAAGAACTGGTTACACATTGTTTTTAGCACTATAGTGCCAACTCAATAAAAACAATGACGGAGCCTGCCATGCGTATCGCCCCTCTCTCCCTTCTTGCGCTGTCACTCGTCCTGGCCGCCTGCGGCGAGCAGGACAAGGCACCCACCACCCACGCGGACTTCCAGAAGGACCTGCAGGCCAGGCTGATCAAGGCCAAGCCGGGCACCGTCATCGAGATTCCCGCCGGCACCTACCAGCTCGACCGCAGCCTCAGCCTCAAGGTCAGCGGCGTGACCCTCAAGGGCGCCGGGATGGACAAGACCATCCTCAACTTCAAGGGCCAGAAGGCCGGCGCCGAAGGGCTGCTGGTGGATGCCTCGGACTTCACCATCGAGGACCTGGCCCTGGAGGACACCAAGGGCGATGCGCTCAAGGTGGTGGGCGGCAAGAACATCGTCATCCGCAACGTGCGCACCGAATGGACCAACGGCCCGGCCACCGAGAACGGCGCCTACGGCATCTACCCGGTGCAGACCGAGAACACCCTGATCGAAGGCGCGGTGGCCATCGGCGCCTCCGACGCCGGTATCTACGTCGGCCAGTCGCGCAACGTGGTGGTGCGCAACAGCCGGGCCGAGCGCAACGTCGCCGGCATCGAGATCGAGAACACCATCGGCGCCGACGTCTACGACAACATCGCCACCGGCAACACCGGCGGCATCCTCGTGTTCAACATGCCCAACCTGCAGCAGCCGGGGCACGGCACGCGGGTCTACCGCAACCAGGTCAAGGACAACGACCACGACAACTTCGGCCACAAGGGCACCCCGGTGGCCAGCGTGCCGGCGGGCTCCGGCGTGGTGATCAACTCCAACGACGACGTGGAGATCTTCGACAACGATATCGGCGGCCACCGCACCGCCAACGTCATCGTCAGCAGCTACTTCAGCACCGGCTACACCAACCTCTCCACCTCGGAGAGCTTCGACCCCTACCCCGAGCGCATCTACATCCACGGCAACCGCTTCGGACCGGGCGGCGACAGCCCCGACAACCTCGAACTCAAGGCCCTCAAGCTGGCCAAGTTCGGCCTCAACGGCCGCCTGCCGGACATCCTCTGGGACGGCTACGTGAACCCCGCCAAACTGGTGGACGGCAAGCTGCCGGCGGAGCTGGGCATCTGCGTCGACAACGGCGAGGCCACGCTGATCAACGTCGACGGCCCCAACGGCTACAAGAACATCAGCACCGACATGAGCGCCCACCGCTGCACGCTGCCGCGCCTGCCGGAGATCGTCCTCGGCACCCCGGCCAAGGCGCCTGGCGCATGAAGGGGCGCGCGCTCCTGCTGGCGCTGCTGCTCCTCGTCGGTTGCGGCCGGGAGCAGGCGCCGCGCTTCATGCCCGAAGGCGATGCCTACCCGGAGACGCTCAGCCAGTGGGGCATGCTGCACCTGCACGACGGGCACCTCACGCCCGCCGCCGAGGTGCTGCCCTACGACCTGAACACCCCGCTGTTCACCGACTACGCGCACAAGCTGCGCACCGTCTGGATGCCGGCAGGCCAGGCCGCGCAGTACGGCGAGGACCACTTCGACTACCCGGTGGGCACGGTGCTGACCAAGACCTTCTACTACCCGAAGGACGCCCATGGTCGCCTGCTGAAGAACACCCGCGACGAACGCGACCCGGCCAAGGGCCTGGCCCTGGACCAGGTGCGGCTGGTGGAGACGCGCATCCTGCTGCGCCAGAAGGACGGCTGGGTGGCCCTGCCCTACGTGTGGGACGAGGCCCAGCGCGAAGCGACCCTGGAATGGGCCGGCGCCAGCCTGGACCTGACCCTGCAGGACGACGCCGGGCAGCCCCTGGCGGTGGACTACCAGGTGCCCGACGCCAACCAGTGCGCCGGCTGCCACGAAGAGCGCCACGGCGAGGGTGTGCGCCCGCTCGGGCCCAAGGTTCGCCACCTGAACCGCGAGCTGGTGTACGCCGACGGCAACGCCAACCAGCTGGAACGCTGGCAGGCCCGGGGCTTTCTCGCCGGTGTACCGGGGCCGGTCGCCGACCTGCCGCGCAACGCGCTGTTCGGCCACCCGCGCCCCGACGAGCCCCTGGAGCGGCAGGCCCGCAGCTACCTGGACGCCAATTGCGGCCACTGCCACAACCCCAAGGGACCGGCGCGCACCTCCGGGCTGTTCCTCGATGCGGCGGCCGCGATGGGCATCAACTACGGCCTGTGCAAGCAGCCGGTGGCGGCGGGCAAGGGCTCCGGCGACCGCCTGGTGGACATCCACCCCGGCCAGCCCGACGCCTCGGTGCTCACCTACCGCGTCGAAAGCACCGACCCCAGCGTGATGATGCCGGAGCTGGGCCGCTCCACTACCCACCGCGAGGGCCTGGACATCCTCCAACGCTGGATCGCCAGCCTGCCGGGCAACTGCCAGGGCTAGATCCGCGCCGCGCCGTCGGTAGACGTGAAGAGCGACGTCCGCCCTGCCGACTGACTCGGGCCTCCCGGGCTGAAGCCCGGGCTACCTATGCTGCGCCCTGTGAGAGCGGATTTATCCGCGATGGGTGGCGCAGGGTGGGCCGCGCTTCACCGGTCCACCAGCGGAGCACCCGCCGCACCGTCGGCGGACGTAGAGAGCGACGTCCGCCCTACCGACTGGCTCGGGCCTCCCGGGCTGAAGCCCGGGCTACCTATGCCGCGCCCTGTGGGAGCGGATTCATCCGTGATGGGGAGGGCACAGCTGCCTCGGCCTGCGCGCCGGTCATCTTCCCTGTCTAAGCTCACCCGCGGACCCGACCCGAGGGCGGCACGAACCATTTTCGTGCAGGCCGCTCGAAACGGTGCGGTTGCGGCCCCAATGCGGTGCCGCAAGCGCCGTCGACCACCCCAAAACAGGACCCTGGCCGCTGGCATGAGACTTGCGCAGCAGGCTCATCGCCCAGGCTCGCAGGAGGCACGCCGTGTCGATTCACGTCGCTCTGCATCACGTCACCCACTACCGCTACGACCGGGCCATTGCCCTCGGCCCGCAGGTGATCCGCCTGCGCCCGGCGCCCCACAGCCGCACCCGCATCCTCGGCTACAGCCTGAAGGTGCTGCCCGAGCAGCACTTCATCAACTGGCAGCAGGACCCCCAGGGCAACTACCTGGCGCGCCTGGTGTTCCCGGAGAAGACCGGCGAACTCAAGGTCGAGGTGGACCTGGTGGCCGAGATGGCGGTGTTCAACCCCTTCGACTTCTTCCTCGAGCCCTACGCCGAGCTGGCGCCCTTCGACTACACCGCCGACGAGGCCCGCGAACTGGCGCCCTACCTGATCCGCCTGCCGGCCACGCCACTGTTCGCCGACTACCTGGCCGGCGTGGACCGCACGCCCCGGGGCACGGTGGATTTCCTGGTGGAGCTGAACCAGCGCCTGGCCAACGACATCCGCTACCTGATCCGCCTGGAGCCGGGAGTGCAGAGCCCGGAGGAGAGCCTGGAGAAGGGCTCCGGCTCCTGCCGCGACTCCGCCTGGCTGCTGGTGCAGCTGCTGCGCCACCTGGGCCTGGCGGCGCGCTTCGTCTCCGGCTACCTGATCCAGCTCACCGCCGACCAGAAGGCCCTCGACGGCCCCAGCGGCACCGAGGTGGACTTCACCGACCTGCACGCCTGGTGCGAGGTGTACCTGCCCGGCGCCGGCTGGATCGGCCTGGACCCCACCTCCGGGCTGTTCGCCGGTGAAGGCCACATCCCGCTCGCCTGCAGCCCCGAGCCCTCCTCCGCCGCGCCCATCAGCGGGATGCTGGAGGAATGCGAGTGCGAGTTCAGCCACAGCATGCGCGTGGAGCGGGTCTGGGAGGCGCCCCGGGTCACCCGCCCCTACAGCGACGCGCAATGGCAGGCCATCCAGGACCTCGGCCGGCGCATCGACCGCGACCTGCAGGCCCGCGACGTGCGCCTGACCATGGGCGGCGAGCCGACCTTCGTCGCCATCGACTACCCCGACGACCCGGAGTGGAACACCGCCGCCCTCGGCCCCAACAAGCGTCGCCTGGCCGCCGAGCTGTTCCACCGCCTGCGCGACCACTACGCGCCCCAGGGCCTGGTGCATTTCGGCCAGGGCAAGTGGTACCCCGGCGAGCAATTGCCGCGCTGGTCGCTGAACTGCTTCTGGCGCAAGGACGGCGAGCCGGTCTGGCAGGACCGCGCCCTGCTGGCCGACGAACGCCGCGACTACGGCGCCGACGCCGAGCTGGCGGCGCGCTTCCTGGCCGGCGTGGCGCAGCAGCTGGGCCTGCCGGACTCGGCGCTGTTCCCGGCCTATGAAGACGCCCTCTACTACCTGTGGCGCGAGCGCCGCCTGCCGATCAACGTCACCCCGGACGATCCGCGCCTGGCCGACCCGCTGGAGCGTGAACGCCTGCGCCGGGTGTTCGAGCGCGGCCTGGGCAGCGTGGTCGGGCAGGTGCTGCCGCTGGCGCGCAGCCCAGCCGGCGACGCCTGGCAGACCGGCCCCTGGTTCCTGCGGGACGAACACTGCCGGCTGATCCCCGGCGACTCGCCGCTGGGCTATCGCCTGCCGCTGGACTCGCAACCCTGGGTCAGCGAGGCGGACTACCCCTACGTGCAGGCCGCCGACCCCAGCCAGGCCTTCCCCCCGCTGCGCCGAACCGCCGAGCTGCGCACCCAGCCACGCCATGGAGCCGCCACGCCGGCGCAGCAGCCGCCCGGCCCGCACCAGTCCGCCGGCGGCATCACCCGCACCGCGCTCTGCGCCGAGCCCCGCGAGGGCCGGCTGTACCTGTTCATGCCGCCGCTGGGGGAGCTGGAGGCCTACCTGGAACTGGTGGCGGCCATCGAGGCCACCGCCGGGGCCCTGGCCTGCCCGGTGCTGCTGGAGGGCTACGAGCCGCCCCGCGACCCGCGCCTGGAGTGCTTCCGCGTCACCCCGGACCCGGGGGTGATCGAGGTGAACATCCACCCGGCCAGCAACTGGGACGAGCTGGAGGAGCGCACCGAGTTCCTCTACGAGGCAGCCCGGCAGACGCGGCTGGCCAGCGAGAAGTTCATGGTCGACGGCCGCCACGTCGGCACCGGCGGCGGCAACCATTTCGTCCTCGGCGGCGCCACCCCGGCGGACTCGCCCTTCCTGCGCCGCCCGGACCTGCTGCGCAGCCTGGTGAGCTACTGGCACAACCACCCGTCGCTGTCGTACCTGTTCTCCGGCCTGTTCATCGGCCCCACCTCCCAGGCACCCCGGGTGGACGAGGCGCGCAACGATGCGCTCTACGAGCTGGAAGTGGCCTTCTCGCAGATGCCCGCACCCGGCAGCGACTGCCCGCCCTGGCGGGTGGACCGGCTGCTGCGCAACCTGCTGGTGGACGTGACTGGCAACACCCACCGCGCCGAGTTCTGCATCGACAAGCTCTATTCCCCCGACAGCGCCAGCGGCCGCCTGGGCCTGCTGGAGCTGCGCGCCTTCGAGATGCCGCCCCACGCGCGCATGAGCCTGGCCCAGCAGCTCCTGCTGCGCGGGCTGGTGGCGCGCTTCTGGGAGGCGCCCTACGCGCCGCCGAAGCTGGCCCGCTGGGGCACCGATCTGCATGACCGCTTCATGCTGCCGCACGTCGTCCGCCAGGACTTCGAGGACGTGGTGCAGGAGCTGAACGAGGCCGGCTACCCGGTGCGCAGCGACTGGTTCGACCCGCACTTCGAGTTCCGCTTCCCGCGGTACGGCGACTTCGCCGTGAAGGGCATCGAGCTGGAGCTGCGCCAGGCCCTGGAGCCCTGGCACGTGCTCGGCGAGGAAGGCACCATCGGCGGCACCGTGCGCTACGTCGACTCCTCCCTGGAGCGGGTGCAGGTGCGCCTCGGCGGCCTGGCCCCGGACCGCTACGTGCTGACCTGCAACGGCGAGCCGGTGCCGCTGCAGAACACCGGCCGGGTCGGCGAGTACATCGGCGCCGTGCGCTACCGCGCCTGGCAGCCGGCCGCGCGCCTGCAGCCCACCATCGGCGTGCACGCGCCCTTGGTGTTCGACCTGGTGGACACCTGGATGCAGCGCTCCCTGGGCGGCTGCCAGTACCATGTGGCCCACCCGGGCGGGCGCAACTACGAGCGCGTGCCGGTCAACGCCTACGAGGCGGAAAGCCGGCGCCTGGCGCGGTTCTTCCGCCACGGGCACACCCCCGGCACGCTGGAGGTCACCGCCCCGGCGAGGAGCGACGAACTGCCCATGACCCTGGACCTGCGCCGCCGCTGATCCGGGCCACCCTGAACCGAGTCCCCGATGCCTGACCTGCTCGCCCACTACCCCTACAGCCCCACCGCCTACCACGAGCTGCTGGAGGCGGAGGGCCGTGTGCGCCCCCACTGGCAGCGCCTGCACCAGCAACTGGCGCGCAGCGGCGCGGCCCAGCTGCGCCAGCGCCAGGAGCTGCTGGTGCGGCAGATCCAGGAGAACGGCGTCACCTACAACGTCTACGCCGACCCCAAGGGCACCGACCGCCCCTGGGAGCTGGACCTGCTGCCGAACCTGCTCAGCGCGGCGGAATGGGCGCCCATCGCCGCCGGCGTGGCCCAGCGCGCACGCCTGCTGGACGCGGTGCTGGCCGACCTCTACGGCGAGCAGCGCCTGGTGGGCGAGGGTCTGCTGCCCAGCGAGCTGGTGTTCGGCCACACCAGCTTCCTCTGGCCCTGCCAGGGCATCCGCCCGGCGGGCGGGCGCTTCCTGCACAGCTACGCGGTGGACCTGGCGCGCGATGCCGACGGCCAGTGGCACGTGCTGGCCGACCGCACCCAGGCCCCTTCCGGCGCGGGCTATGCGCTGGAGAACCGGCAGATCGTCTCCCGCGCCCTGCCGGAGCTGTACCGCGACCTGCGGGTGCAGTACCTGGCCGGCTACTTCCGCGCCCTGCAGGACACCCTGCTGCGCCAGGCCCCCAGCGATGGCGAGACGCCGCTGGTGGTGCTGCTGACCCCCGGACGCTTCAACGAGACCTACTTCGAGCACCTGTACCTGGCCCGCCAGCTGGGCTTCCCCCTGGTGGAAGGCAGCGACCTGACGGTGCGCGACGCCACCCTCTACCTGAAGACCCTGGGCGGCCTGAAGCGCGTGCACGCCGTGCTGCGCCGCCTGGACGACGACTTCTGCGACCCGCTGGAGCTGCGCACCGACTCGGCCCTGGGCGTGCCCGGCCTGCTGGAGGCAGTGCGCCAGGGCCGGGTGCTGGTGGCCAATGCTTTGGGCAGCGGCGTGCTGGAGTCGCCGGGGCTGCTGGGCTTCCTCCCGGGGGTGAACCGCCGCCTGTTCGGCGAGGAGCTGCTGCTGCCCACCGTGGGCACCCGCTGGTGCGGCGAGCCGGGCGCGCTGGGGGACATCCTCACCGGGCTGGAGGGGCTGGTGATCAAGCCGGCCTTCCCTTCCCAGAGTTTCGAGCCGGTCTTCGGCCACACCCTCTCGGCCTCCGAGCGCGAGGCCCTGCACCAACGCCTGCGGGCCCGCCCCCACGCCTACGTGGCGCAGCACCAGGCGCAGCTGTCGCTGGCCCCGGTGTGGCAGCCGGACCACGGCGGCACCCTGCAGGCCCGCGCCATCGGCATGCGGGTGTTCGCGGTGGCCACGGCCGACGGCGGCTACTGGGTGATGCCCGGCGGGCTGACGCGGGTGGCCTCGGAGGCGGATGCCGAGGTGGTGTCCATGCAGCGCGGCGGCGCCAGCAAGGACACCTGGGTGCTGGCCGACCGCCCGGTGACCGGGGAACCGCTGCGCCCGCGCGAACTGGGGGTGCGCGACCTGGTGCGCCAGGACCCGTACCTGCCCTCGCGGCTGGTGGAGAACCTGTTCTGGTTCGGCCGCTACGCCGAGCGCTGCGACGACTCGGCGCGCTTGCTGCGGGTGGTGCTGACCCGCTACGTGGACGCCGACGGCGACGAGCAGGCGCTGCACAGCGCATTGCACCTGGCCGGCCAGCTGGGGCAGTTGCCGGCCGGCGACGCGCCCCTGGAGCGACGCCTGCTGGACGCCCTGCTGAGCGAGGACTGGCCCTTCAGCCTGCGCGCCAACCTGCGCCGCCTGCACTGGTCGGCCGCCCAGGTGCGCGGGCGCCTGTCACGGGAGAACTGGCACGCGCTGCTGGAGCTGCAACGCGAGGTGAATGCCCTCGACCCGCGCCAGGTGGACCTGGGCGATGCCCTGGACTTCCTCGGGCGGCTGCTGATGTCGATGGCGGCGCTGTCGGGCTTCGCCCTGGACGACATGACCCGCGACGACGGCTGGCGCTTCCTGATGATCGGCCGGCGCATCGAGCGGGTGCAGTTCTTCGCCGAGGCCATCGCCGGCGTCCTGCGCGGCGGCGCGGCCTGGGAGGCCGGCACCCTGGACTGGCTGCTGGAGCTGGGCAACAGCACCATCACCTACCGCTCGCGCTACCTGGCCTCGCCGCAGCTGATCCCGGTGCTGGACCTGCTGCTGCTGCACGAACAGAACCCCCATGCCCTGCGCTTCCAGCTGCAGGCGCTGGAACGCTCCCTGGCGCGCGTGCACGAGACCTTCGGGGCGCCCCAGGAGCTGGTGCTCAGCGGGCTGATCGGGCGCCTGCTGGCCTTCGACCTGGGCAGCCTGGAGAACCCGCTGTTCGGCGCCGACAGCGTCGACGAGGTGCTGGAAGGGCTGGCCGGCCTGCTGCAGGAGATCGCCACCCTCGCCGGCCAGCTCTCCGACCGCCTCGGGCTGCGCTATTTTGCCCATGTCGATGACGTCAGCCAGCAAACGGTGTCCACCTGATGCACGCCCCCGCCCTCTCCCTCGCGCCCCAGGGCGCGCGCTACCAGGTGTTCCACGACACCCTCTACCGCTATGCCTCGCCGGTGTCGCTGTCGCAGCAGCAGGTGCACCTGTGGCCCCGGGAATGCCCCTGGCAGCGCTGCCATGGCCAGTCCCTGGAGATCCACCCCGCACCCTCGACCCGCAGCGACGGGCTGGACGTGTTCGGCAACCCGCTGACCCGGCTGGCCTTCGAGCGCCCCCACGACGAACTGCAGGTCAACGCGCGGCTGCTGGTGGAGGTACTGCCCCGCGGCCCCTTCGACCTCGACGCCTCGCCGGCCTGGGAGCAGGTGCTGGCCGGCCTGGCCTACACCGGGCGGCCGCTGCCGGCGGACACACTGGAGGCCTGCCGCTTCCGCAGCGAGTCGCCCTACGTGCGCCTGAAGCGCCAGTTCGCCGACTACGCCGAGGACTGCTTCCCCCTCGGCCGACCGCTGCTGCGGGGCGTGGCGGCACTGATGGAGAAGATCTTCCGCGAGTTCGACTTCGACGCCGATGCGACCCAGGTGGCGACACCCCTGGTGGAAGTGCTGGAGCGCCGCCGTGGCGTGTGCCAGGACTTCGCCCACCTGATGCTGGCCTGCCTGCGCTCGCGGGGCCTGGCCGCACGCTACGTCAGCGGCTACCTGCTGACCCAGCCACCACCGGGGCAACCCCGGCTGATCGGCGCCGACGCCTCCCACGCCTGGGTGTCGGTGTACTGCCCCCGGCACGGCTGGGTGGACTTCGACCCGACCAACAACATGCTGCCGGACCTGGAGCACATCACCCTCGGCTGGGGCCGGGACTTCTCGGACGTCTCCCCGCTGCGGGGCGTGATCCTCGGGGGCGGCAGCCATGACCCGGAGGTGCGGGTGACGGTGATGCCGTTGTGGGAGATGGCGGTCTAGAGCATGAGAGGGGCCGTGGCGCGTCAGGCCTGTACACCAGCTCTGCTGATATCGCCCATTTCGCCACACGCACCAGCGCTCTGACGGCCAACCCAGCCAACGCCTTTAGCCATCGCACGCTCCCACCATTGAAATGCATCCGAAGCGCACGCCGGGTTCATGCTTTCGCGTGAATGGCGGGGCAAGGAACGTGCCCCTTCAGGAGGCCGAGCGGAATCGTCGTGTAGGGGGCTGAGCGACATGGATGTCGCGAAAGCGCTGCCGGGCCAGGGATGGCCCGTCAGCGCGGGCCCCTGGAACGACGATGGAGCGAGGGAAGTCCCGCGCAGCGGGACCCGGATGCAGGGGCAAGCCCTTTTGGCTCCTTTTGGGGCGACTGCCAAAAGGGGCTCGCCCGGCGGGGCGAAACACGCGACATCCGCAGAACTCGAAAACCAGCTTGGCTCTATCTGCGGACATCACCGTTCAGTCAGCGTGGCGCGACGGGGCGCTTTGCGGGCTTCTTGCCACCGCCCTTGCCGGGCCCGGCGGCCTTCTCCTCGGCGCGCTTGCGGGCCTGGGCTGCCGCCTTGGCCTGCTCGCGCTTGTCCCACGGCTTGCTGCCATCGCTGCCACGGGGCGGCAGGCCGGTGTGCTGGGTGAGCACCTTGCCGGTGCTGCCGGCCTTGCGTGTGCCGGCCGTGGTGGAGTTCTTGCGGCGGGCGCTGTGGTACTCGTCGGCTTGCGGCTGGAAGGTGGGGATCAGCTGGTGCTTGGCGTTGCCGATCAGGTCGGCGCGGCCCATGCGCTGCAGGGCCTCGCGCAGCAGCGGCCAGTTCTTCGGGTCGTGGTAGCGCAGGAAGGCCTTGTGCAGGCGGCGCTGCTCCTCGCTCTTGACGATGGTGACGCCGTCGCTCTTGTAGGTGACCTTGCGCAGGGGGTTCTTGCCCGAGTGGTACATGGCCGTGGCGGTGGCCATGGGCGAGGGGTAGAACGCCTGCACCTGGTCGGCACGGAAGCCGTTGCGCTTGAGCCACAGGGCGAGGTTCATCATGTCTTCATCGGTGGTGCCGGGGTGGGCGGCGATGAAGTACGGGATGAGGTACTGCTCCTTGCCCGCTTCCTTCGAGTACTTCTCGAACATCTGCTTGAAGCGGTCGTAGCTGCCGATGCCGGGCTTCATCATCTTGTCCAGCGGGCCGCGCTCGGTGTGCTCCGGGGCGATCTTGAGGTAGCCGCCGACGTGGTGGGTCACCAGCTCCTTGACGTACTCGGGGGACTCCACGGCCAGGTCGTAGCGCAGGCCGGAGGCGATGAGGATCTTCTTCACGCCGGGCAGTGCGCGCGCCTTCCGGTACAGCTCGATGAGCGAGCTGTGGTCGGTGTTGAGGTTCTCGCAGATGCCGGGGAAGACGCAGGACGGCTTGCGGCAGTGACGCTCGATCTCCGGGTCCTTGCAGGCGATGCGGTACATGTTGGCGGTCGGGCCGCCGAGGTCGGAGACCACGCCGGTGAAGCCCGGCACCTTGTCACGCATTTCCTCGATCTCGCGGATGATCGAGTCGTGGGAGCGGTTCTGGATGATGCGGCCTTCGTGCTCGGTGATGGAGCAGAAGGTGCAGCCACCGAAGCAGCCACGCATGATGTTCACCGAGAAACGGATCATCTCGTAGGCGGGGATCTTCTCCTTGCCATAGGCCGGGTGCGGCACGCGCGCGTAGGGCATGCCGAACACGTAGTCCATTTCCTCGGTGGTCATGGGGATGGGTGGCGGGTTGAACCACACGTCCACCTCGCCATGCTTCTGCACCAGTGCGCGGGCGTTGCCCGGGTTGGTCTCCAGGTGCAGCACGCGGTTGGCGTGGGCGTAGAGGACCGGGTCGTTGCGCACCTTCTCGAAGGACGGCAGGCGGATCACCGTCTTGTCGCGGGTCATGCGCGGGCTGTCGAGGATCTGCACGACCTTGGCTTCGTTCGGGTCCTCGACCTCCCCTTTGGCCTGCTCAATGGCGCAGGCTTCGGTGTCCTGGGTGTTGACGTAGGGGTTGATGATCTTGTCGACGCGGCCCGGGCGGTCGATGCGGGTGGAGTCCACCTCGTACCAGCCTTCGGGGGTGTCGCGGCGGACGAAGGCGGTGCCGCGCACGTCGGTGATGCGTTCGATGGCTTCGCCACGGGACAGGCGCTGGGCGATCTCGACCACGGCGCGCTCGGCGTTGCCGTAGAGAAGGATGTCGGCGGTGGCGTCCATGAGGATGGAGCGGCGCACCTTGTCCTGCCAGTAGTCGTAGTGGGCGATGCGGCGCAGGGAGGCTTCGATGCCACCGAGCACCACCGGGACGTGGGTGTAGGCTTCCTTGCAGCGCTGGCTGTAGACCAGGCTGGCGCGGTCGGGGCGCTTGCCGGCGACGCCGCCGGGGGTGTAGGCGTCGTCGGAGCGGATCTTACGGTCGGCGGTGTAGCGGTTGATCATGGAGTCCATGTTGCCGGCGGCGACCCCGAAGAACAGGTTCGGCTCGCCGAGCTTCATGAAGTCGTCCTTCGAGCGCCAGTCGGGCTGGGCGATGATCCCCACGCGGAAGCCCTGGGCCTCCAGCAGACGGCCGATGATGGCCATGCCGAACGAAGGATGATCGACGTAGGCATCGCCGGTGACGATGATGATGTCGCAGGAATCCCAGCCCAGCTGATCCATCTCTTCCCGGCTCATGGGCAGGAAGGGGGCGGGCCCGAAGCACTCGGCCCAGTACTTGGGGTAGTCGAACAGCGGCTTGGCGGCTTGCATGTTTTTTGATCAGCTGGCTTTCACGGGGGCGCGGAATATAGCACAAAAAATGTACAAGCCCGACTCCCACGCTTGGTTTTTTGAGGGTGCTTCGGACAGATGACGGCACGATTCGTGCTCCTGTCATGAAGCGTTGATGTCCAATGGCTATACTCCCGCCGATAACAAGATCGCCCGCTTCCACCGGTAACGGGCACACAGGAGCGTGCGGTGTTATCTCGACTCATCCCCCTGATGGTTCTGCTGGGTGTCCTTGGCCTGTGCACGCACGCCGGCGCAGCTCCCTTCACCCTGCAACCCGATAGCAGCGGCCGCCCCCTCAACGGCTCCATCGAACTCCTCGAAGACCCCAGCGGCCAACTGACCATCGCCGACATGGCCGACCCGGCGGTGCAGGCGCGTTTCGTGCCGGCCGAGGGGCGTGCTTCGGTGGGGCAGAGCCGCAGCCAGTGGTGGGTGAAGGTGCAACTGGCCCGCGCGCCGGGGGCTCCGGCGCAGTGGTGGCTGGAGAACTCGGGCATCACCGTGTACCGGGTGAGCCTGTTCCTGCCGGACGGCCAGGGCGGCTGGCGGGAGCGCGTCACCAGCGAGAGCGTGCCCTTCGCCGAGGGCCGCGACCATGACTACCGGCGCATGGTGTTCCGCCTGCCGCCCATCGACGAGCAGGGGCTGACCTTCTACTTCCGCAGCTACGACCCGGCCGGCAACTCCTTCCCCCTCAAGGTCTGGCAGCTGCAGGACCTGCAGGACCTGCGCGCCACCGAGAACATGGGCTTCGGCATCATCTACGGGGTGATCCTGGCGCTGTTCCTCTACAACCTGTTCATCCTCGTGGCGCTGCGGGACAAGGCCTACTTCTGGTACGTGCTGGCCACCGGCTGCGCGCTGGTGTTCATCCTCAGCATGACCGGCCACGGCTTCCAGTACTTCTGGGGAGACTGGCCGGTGCCGTTCTGGCTGGACCGCATCACCCTGCCCTCGCTGTGGGGCATCTTCGTCATGCGCTTCACCCAGGAGTTGCTCTACACCCGGCGCGGGCTGGTGTGGGCGGATCGGGCGTTCAACACCGGCTGCGTGCTCTATGCCATCGCCATCCTGATCAACGCCTTCGGCTACCGCGCCGAGGGCGCCCTGCTGATCGCCCTGACGCCCATCGTCACGGTGCCCACTGCGCTGGTCAGCGCGGGGGTGCGCTGTTACCAGGGCTTCTTCCCGGCGCGCTTCTACCTGGTGGGCTACGGCACGGTGCTGATCAGCACCGCCGTGCTGGTGATGCGTGCGGCGGGAATCGTGCAGCCCACCAATTTCACGGCCTACATGTTCCCCATCGCGGTGGCGGCCGAGTCCATCCTGTTCTCCTTCGCCCTGGCCTACCGCATCCAGATGCTCAAGCAGGAGAAGGCGGCCGCGCTGGAACTGGCCGACCGCGAGAAGACCGCGCGGCTGGCGCAGATGCAGGCCAGCTCGGACGAGCTGCAGGCGGCGGTGACCCGGCGCACGGCGGAACTGGCGGCGGCCAACCAGCGCCTCAGCGAGCGGGAGCGCGAGCTGGAGCACGCGGCGTTCCACGACAGCCTCACGGACCTGCCCAACCGCCGCCACCTGATCGACCGCGCCGAGCAGGCCCTGGCCAATGCGGGACGCCGCGAGGAGACGGTGGCGCTGATGCTGATCGACCTGGACCACTTCAAGCCGATCAACGACCGCCATGGCCACGACGCCGGGGACGCGATGCTGCGGGCCATCGGCCACCGCCTGCGCGAGCACGTGCGCGGCGGCGACAGCGTGGCGCGGCTGGGCGGGGACGAGTTCGCGGTGCTGATCTGCGGGCCGGATGCCGAACCCCACGCGCGGGAGATCGCCGAGCGCCTGCTGGCGGAGCTGTCCAAGCCGGTGAGCTACGGCCAGCACGAGCTGACGGTGACCATCAGCATCGGTGTGGCGCTCTTCCCGAACCACGCCCGGCAGTTCGCCGGCCTGTACAAGACGGCGGACCAGGCGCTCTACCAGGTGAAGGACCGGGGACGTTCGGGCTTCGCCATCTTCGGCGACAACGGTGAGCTGTCCGGCGAGGCCTGCCTGCGCCTGGACGTGCTGAAGGTGCCCACCGGGCTGACCTGAGCCTGTGTGCCCTCCCCGTCAGCTCAGGTAGCGACGGGGAACGCGGGCGGTGACCTTGGTCAGCAGCTCGTAGCCGATGGTGCCGCAGGCGGCGGCCACTTCATCCACCGGCAATTGCGCCCCCCAGAGTTCCACGGCATCCCCTTCGCGGGCCTCCGGCAGGTCGGTGAGGTCCACCGCGAGCATGTCCATCGACACCCGCCCGGCCAGCGGGACGCGCTGGCCGTGGATCACCACGGGGGTGCCGCTGGGGGCGTGGCGCGGGTAGCCGTCGGCGTAGCCGCAGCTGACGGTGCCGATCCGCGAGGGGCGCTGGGCGACCCAGGTGGCGCCGTAGCCAACGCTCTCGCCGGCGGCCAGGTCGCGCACGGCGATCAGTTCGGCGGTCAGGCTCATGGCCGGCTTGAGCCCCAGTTCGCGGGCGCTGAGGTCGCTGATGGCGCTGGCGCCGTAGAGCATGATGCCGGGGCGGACCCAGTCCATGTGGGCAGCCGGGACGCTGAGCACGGCGGCCGAGTTGGCCAGGCTGCGTTGGTGGAAATCCAGGTCGAGGACGTCGAGGAAGCGCTCCAGTTGCACCTCGGTGAGGCTGTGGCCGCGCTCGTCGGCACAGGCGAAGTGGCTGATGAGGTTGAGCTCGGCGATGCGTGCGTCGCCCTGCAGGTGGGCATGCCAGGCGCGCAGGCTGTCACCGTCGAAACCCAGGCGGTGCATGCCGGTGTCGAGCTTGAGCCAGACGTTCAGCGGGCGGCCGATGTCCGACGCCAGCAGGGCGCGGGCCTGGCGCTCGCTCTGGATCACCAGGTCGAGGCCGAGTTGGGCGGCGATCATCACTTCACGCGCTTCGAAGCAGCCTTCCAGCAGCAGGATGCGGGCGCGGTCGTCCAGGGCGCGGACTTCGGCAGCCTCCTCCAGGCAGGCGACGGCGAAACCGTCGGCAACGCCACGCAGCACGCTCACCACTTCGCGTACACCGTGGCCGTAGGCGTTGGCCTTGACCACCGCGAACACCTGGCGTCCGGGCGCGCAACGCTGGGCGACGGCGAGGTTGTGGCGGATGGCGGAGAGGTCGACGGCGGCGATCAGCGGGCGCATGGGCGTGGCTCATGAACGAAAACGGGCGCCCATGATACCTGCAGGGCGCCCGTGTTCATTGATCCACGACGGATGTTGCGAGCCGGTCTACTCGTCTTCGAAGTTGTAGCTGCCGGGGGCGAGGTTCTCGAAGCGCGAGTACTTGCCGAGGAAGGCCAGGCGGACGGTGCCGATGGGGCCGTTACGCTGCTTGCCGATGATGATCTCGGCGACGCCCTTGTACTCGGTCTCGGGGTGATACACCTCGTCGCGGTACACGAACATGATGATGTCGGCGTCCTGCTCGATGGCCCCGGATTCGCGGAGGTCGGAGTTGACCGGGCGTTTGTTGGGGCGCTGTTCCAGGGAGCGGTTGAGCTGGGACAGGGCGATCACCGGGCAGTTGAATTCCTTGGCCAGGGCCTTGAGCGAGCGGGAGATCTCGGAAATCTCGTTCACCCGGCTGTCGCCGCTGGAACCGGGGATCTGCATGAGCTGCAGGTAGTCGACCATGATCAGGCCGATCTCGCCGTGCTCGCGGGCCAGGCGGCGGGTACGGGCGCGCATTTCCGAGGGGGAGATACCGGCGGTGTCGTCGATGAACAGCTTGCGGTCGTTGAGCAGGTTCACCGCGGAGGTGAGCCGCGGCCAGTCGTCGTCGTCCAGCCGGCCGGCACGGACCTTGGTCTGGTCGATGCGGCCGAGGGAGGCGAGCATACGGATCACGATGGATTCCGAGGGCATCTCCAGGGAGTACACCAGGATCGCCTTGTCGCTGCGCATCAGGGCGTTCTCCACCAGGTTCATGGCGAAGGTGGTCTTACCCATGGAGGGACGGCCGGCGACGATGATCAGGTCCGCCGGCTGCAGGCCGCTGGTCTGCTGGTCGAGGTCGTCGAAGCCGGTGGTCAGGCCGGTGATGGCATCGCCGTTGTTGAACAACTCGTCGATGCGGTCGATGGCCCTGACCAGGATGTCGTTGATGCCTACCGGGCCGCCGGTCTTGGGACGGGCTTCGGCGATCTCGAAGATCTTGCGCTCGGCCTCGTCGAGGATCTCCTCGCCGGTACGGCCCTGGGGGGCGTAGGCGCTGTCGGCGATCTCGTTGCTGATGCCGATCAGCTGCCGCAGGGTGGCGCGCTCGCGGATGATCTGCGCGTAGGCCTTGATGTTGGCCACCGAGGGGGTGTTCTTGGCCAATTCGCCGAGGTACGCCAGGCCACCGACCTGGGACAGCTGCCCTTCCTTGTCCAGTTGCTCGGACAGGGTGACGACGTCGAAGGGCATGTTGCGCTCGGCGAGCTTGAAGATGGAGCGGAAGATCAGTCGGTGGTCGTGGCGGTAGAAGTCGCCATCGGACACCTGGTCCAGCACCCGCTCCCAGGCGTTGTTGTCCAGCATGAGGCCACCCAGAACCGCCTGCTCGGCCTCGATGGAGTGCGGCGGCACCTTGAGGGCTGAGGTTTCCAGGTCGAACTGCTCGGGAATGCTGATCTCGTTCATGGGCTCGGAATGGAAGGGGGTAGAAAGACAACGGGCACGTCACCGCTTGCGCAATGACGTGCCCGATTGTTGAGCCGGCCGCACCGGAGTGCAAGCCTGCTCCGCCTGGATGGCCCTCAAGCGAGGACCCACCGGGCGCGTCGCTTAGGCGGCTACGACGATCAGCTTGACCGCGGCTTCGACGTCGGTGTGCAGGTGCACGGCCACGTCGTATTCGCCGGTCTGGCGGATGGTGCCGTTCGGCAGGCGGACTTCGGCCTTGGCAACCGGAACGCCAGCGGCGGTCAGGGCGTCAGCGATGTCGTGGGTACCGATGGAACCGAACAGCTTGCCTTCGTCACCAGCGGTGGCAGTGATGGTCACTTCCAGCTCGGACAGTTGGGCAGCGCGGGCTTCGGCAGAAGCCTTCTTGTCGGCAGCCAGTTTTTCCAGTTCAGCGCGGCGGGCTTCGAACGCAGCAACGTTCTCGGCGGTAGCAGCGGTGGCCTTGCCCTGCGGCAGCAGGTAGTTACGGCCGTAACCGGACTTTACGTTCACCTTGTCGCCCAGGTTGCCCAGGTTGGCGATTTTTTCCAGCAGGATGACTTCCATTTGGCATTAACCTCTTAACTTTTAACCTTCACCGTTCGCGGGGCCGGCGCCGTTCTTGCGCGCAAGGCGGCCGCGAAAATCAAACAGGCTGTCGATCACAGCCAACAGACAGATCAAGTTCCCGAGCATCAGCACGGCGGCGTACAACACCACCAGCCAACCGCCTGACAGCTGTTTCTGGGCGATCAGGCCATGCCCCAATGCGATACCGGCGACCAGCAGCGGCACGCTGCACAGCGGGCCGAACATCGCCGCCTCGGGCGACAGTTGCGGTGCCAGCATGGCACCCAGCAACAGCAACACCGCGACGACGGGCGACAGGCGCAGACTCCGGAATTCGCGGCCGAAACCGCCCGGGTTGTACAGCGCCGCCTGCCAGTAACGCGCAAGCACCAGGCAGAGCAGGCTGGTCATCTGCAGCGAGGAGGCCATCACTCCGGTAAGGAGCGGCAACATCATCGCCTGCAACGCGTCGGCCTCTTCGCCCGACGCGGGACTGCCACTCTTGAACTGCGCCATGACCTTGGAAATCTCGGTCGAGAGGGCGCTGATCAATTCGCCATGGGTATGGCCCAGCACCAGGGCGAACACCACCCCGATCACCAGGCTGCCCAGCAGTACATGGTTCCAGGAGGTGGTGGCGCGCAGGATCTGCGCCAGCACCAGCGTCCCGAGCAGGACCAGAAGGGTGCTCGGTTCGCCCAGGTACCACCAGCAGAACGCCGGCAGGACCGCCCAGGCCAGGATGCCGAAGGCATCGCTGAAGCCGCGCCGCAGCAGCACGAGGCCACCTGCGGCCGCACTCAGCCAGAACAACAGTGGAACAGCGGCGGAACCGGCTACGGCCAGTGTCGCCTGCATGCGGCCCCGCATGGTGAATTCAGCCAGTGCGCGCATGCGATCTATCTCTCAGCTTGCCGGCAGTCCGGGATCAACGGCCGTGGCTGTCGGTGTAGGGCAGCAGGGCCAGGTAGCGGGCGCGCTTGATAGCGGTGGCCAGCTGACGCTGGTACTTGGCCTTGGTACCGGTGATACGGCTGGGAACGATCTTGCCGGTTTCGGAGATGTAGGCCTTCAGGGTGTTGAGATCCTTGAAGTCGATCTCTTTCACGCCTTCAGCGGTGAAACGGCAGAACTTACGACGACGGAAGAAACGTGCCATGAACTTGGCTCCTCAATAAGGTCCGGGGATTACTCGTCAGCGTTGTCGCTGTCGTTGTCGCTGTCATCGCCTTCAGCGGCGCTTTCAGTCTCAACGCGCTCACGACGCTCACGGCGCTCGTTGCGGTTTTCCTCGGCCTTGAGCATCTCGGACTGGCCGGTAACGGCTTCATCGCGACGGATGACCAGGTTGCGCAGGACGGCGTCGTTGTAGCGGAAGTTGTCTTCCAGCTCGGCCAGGGCCTTGCCGCTGCACTCGACGTTCAGCATCACGTAGTGAGCCTTGTGAACGTTGTTGATGGCGTAGGCCAGTTGACGACGGCCCCAATCTTCCAGACGGTGGATCTTGCCGCCGTCTTCTTCGATCAGCTTGGTGTAGCGCTCGACCATGCCACCAACCTGCTCGCTCTGGTCCGGGTGAACCAGGAAGATGATTTCGTAATGACGCATAAATGCTCCTTACGGGTTGTAGCCTGCCAACATCGTGGTCAGGCAAGGAGTGAATGTTTCGTTTTGGCTTGCTGGACATCGGGCGTACGAACGCCTGCCGTCGCGGCAAGGGGCGCCATTCTAGAGAAGGGCACCGGGCCACGCAAGAAAAACTGGTGAATATTTGAACAGCCGCTAAGGGCGCGCCGGGACAACCGAAGTGGCGCGCCCCGGCGCGGTTCGCTAGCGGCCGCTGGCGGCGGAAGGCTTGCCGGCGGTGCGCTGGCGCACCGCCTCGAACAGGCAGATGCCGGTGGCGACGGAGACGTTGAGGCTGCTGACGCTGCCGCCCATGGGGAGCTTGACGAGGTAGTCGCAATGCTCGCGAGTCAGGCGGCGCATACCCTTGCCTTCGGCCCCCATGATCAGCACGGTGGGGCCGGTGAGGTCCTGCTGGTAGATGACCTGCTCGGCCTCGCCGGCAGTGCCGACCGTCCACAGGCCCTTCTTCTGCAGTTTCTCCAGGGTGCGGGCCAGGTTGGTGACGGCCACCAGGGGCACCACCTCCGCTGCACCGCAGGCGACCTTACGCACCGTAGCGTTGAGGGTGGCGGACTTATCCTTCGGAACGATGACCGCCTGCACGCCGGCGGCATCGGCGGTGCGCAGGCAGGCGCCGAGGTTGTGCGGATCGGTGACGCCGTCCAGTACCAGCAGCAAGGGCGGGCCCTCGCTGCGCTCCAGCAGTTCGTCAAGCATGTTCTCGCCCCACACCTGGCTGGGGCTGACTTCGGCGACGACACCCTGATGGACACCCTCGGCCCATTCATCCAGCTCGCGCCGGTCCTTGTTGCCGACCGGTACGCGGGCCTGCCCGGCCAGGCCCAGCAGGGCCTGGATGCGCGGGTCCTGCCGGCTCTCGGCCAGCCACAACTGCTTCACGCGCTTGGGGTGGTGACGCAACAACGCTTCCACGGCGTGCACGCCGTAGACCTTTTCCAACTCACTCATGACTTGACCTTGTTCTTGCCGCTACCGGCGGCCTTGGGCTTGGGCGGCCCCTTGCGATGCTTGCCTGGCTTGCTCGCCTTGGCGGCGGGCTTGGCCTTCTTCGACTTGTCACCCCCCGCCTTGGCAGGCCGGGCCTTGCCGGCCGGGTCCTGGCCGTCGGCGCCGAAGGGCGCGGCGCGGGACGAACCCTTGCCGGCCTTGTCCTTGCCTTCGCGCGGTTTCTCGCCGCCCTGCCGGGCCTCGCTGAGCAACGCCTGCTTCAGGGCGCGACTGCGCTTGACGTCGGTATTGCCAAGCATCTCCTCGGCCTGGGCAAGGATTTCGGGTGCCACCGGCGGCAGCGCCTGGACCTTGCCAGCCTTGGCACGACGGGGTGCCACGGCGACGCCGGGGGCCATCTGCTCGGGCTGAGGCGCTCGCGCGGCCTTCTTCGCCTGGGCAGAGGGCTTGCTTCCGCGGCTGCGGGTCTTGGCCCCCTTGGCGGTACGAGGCTCAGCAACCGGCGCGGCCTTGTCGGCCCCGCGTTTCTTGCGGCCGACCGGCGCAGTCAGCACGTTCTCGGACAGTTCGAAGTCGATCTTGCGCTCGTCCAGATCGACCCGGGCGATGACCACTTCCACCTGATCCCCCAGGCGGAAGCTGCGGCCGCTGCGCTCACCGGCGAGGCGGTGATGGATCGCGTCGAAGTGGTAATAGTCGCCAGGCAGGGCGGTGACGTGCACCAGGCCTTCCACATAGATGTCGGTGAGTTCGACGAACAGACCGAAGCCGGTGACGGCGGAGATGACGCCGGGGAAGGTCTCGCCCACCCGCTCGCGCATGTACTCGCACTTCAGCCAGTTGGTGACATCGCGGGTGGCTTCGTCGGCACGGCGCTCGGTCATGGAGCACTGCTCGCCGAGGCGCTCGAGAGCCGCTTCGTCGTACGGGTAGATGCGTGCCTTGGGCATGGCGGCGGCGCCGGCACGACGAACGTGCTCGGTTTCGCGCTTGGAGCGGATCACGCTGCGGATGGCACGATGCACCAGCAGGTCCGGGTAGCGACGGATCGGCGAGGTGAAGTGGGTGTAGGCGTCGTAGTTGAGGCCGAAGTGGCCCTGGTTGTCGGCGCTGTACACCGCTTGGCTGAGGGAGCGCAGCATGACCGTCTGGATCAGGTGGTAGTCCGGGCGATCACGGATGGTTTCCAGCAGCGCCTGGTAGTCGCTCGGCGTCGGTTCGCCCTTGCCTTTATTGAGGGTCAGGCCCAGTTCGCCAAGGAACAGGCGCAGCTTCTCCAGGCGCTCGGCCGGCGGGCCATCGTGCACGCGGTAGAGCGAGGGAATGTCATGGTCCTGCATGAAACGCGCGGTGGCGACGTTCGCGCAGAGCATGCATTCCTCGATCAGCTTGTGGGCATCGTTGCGCTGGGTCGGACGGATCTCGGCGATCTTGCGATCAGCGCCGAAGACGATGCTCGTCTCCTGAGTCTCGAAGTCGATGGCGCCACGCTTGTGGCGTGCGGCCAGGAGCACCTTGTAGAGCTTGTAGAGCTGCTGCAGGTGCGGGACCAGGTGCGGCATCTGCTCGGCGAGTTGCTGCCCTTCCGGGGAGTCAGGCGTCTCCAGCAACTGGCTGACCTTGGTGTAGGTGAGCCGTGCATGGGAGTGGATGACGGCTTCGTAGAACTCGTAGCCGGTCATCTTGCCAGCCCGGGACAGGGTGACCTCGCAGACCATGGCCAGCCGGTCGACCTGGGGGTTCAGCGAACAGAGGCCGTTGGAGAGAACCTCCGGCAGCATCGGCACGACCTTCTCGGGGAAATAGACGGAGTTGCCGCGCTTGGCTGCTTCTTCATCCAGTGCCGAACCGACCTTCACATAGTGGGAAACGTCGGCGATGGCGACGAACAGGCGCCAGCCGCCGCCCTTGCGAGCCTCGGCGTAGACCGCATCGTCGAAGTCGCGGGCGTCCTCGCCGTCGATGGTGACCAGGGGCAGGTCACGCAGGTCGACGCGCTTCTGCTTGTCCTTCTCGGCCACTTCGGGCTTGAGCTTGGCGGCCTCCTTCTCGACGGCCTCGGGCCACTCGTGGGGGATGTCGTAGCTGCGCAGGGCGACTTCGATCTCCATACCGGGCGCCATGTAGTCGCCCAGTACGTCCACCACTTCACCCTGGGCCAGGCGGAAGGCGCTCGGCCATTGCTCGATGCGCACCTGGACGAACTGGCCGTGGCGTGCACCGCCCCGCTTGTCGGGGGCCACCAGCACTTCCTGCTGGATCTTGGGATTGTCGGCGACCACGCGGCCGATGCCGCTCTCTTCGAAGAAGCGGCCCACCAGGGTCTCGTGGGCGCGCTCGATGACTTCCACCAGCGCACCTTCACGACGGCCACGGCGGTCGTGGCCGGAAACACGCGCGAGGGCGCGGTCGCCGTCGAACACGAGGCGCATCTGGGCGGGGCTGAGGAAGAGGTCGTCGCTGCCGTCGTCGGGGATCAGGAAGCCGAAGCCGTCCCGGTGGCCGCTGATGCGGCCGCGTATGAGGTCGAGCTTGTCCACCGGTGCATAGGCGCCACGGCGCGTATAGATAAGCTGGCCATCACGTTCCATGGCACGCAGCCGGCGCCGCAGGGCTTCCAGCTCGTCGTCCGTGGTCAGGCCGAACTCTTCCACCAGCTGCTCGCGGCTGGCGGGCGCGCCACGTTCGTCGAGGCGCTGCAGGATGAGTTCACGGCTGGGAATGGGGTTGTCGTATTTTTCCGCTTCGCGTGCGGCCTCGGGATCGAGGTTTTGCCAATCGGCCATCAGTTGGGAATCACCTTTTCATTCATAGGTCGGCTTGTCATGTAGCTATTGAAGCGCGAAATCCAATCGTCGGTCAGCTTTCGTCAGAGAATAATTTTTTTCGGGGTCAGGGGTTTACAAGCAAAAACCCGAACCGTATAGTTCGCGCCCACAACGTTGCTGACGTTGTAGTGTGAAGACGGTGAGCAATCATCGCACGCAGTGCCCAGGTGGCGGAATTGGTAGACGCACTAGGTTCAGGTCCTAGCGGTGGCAACACCGTGGAAGTTCGAGTCTTCTCCTGGGCACCACTCTTCAGAAACACGGCAATGCGCCGGGTTTCAACATAGGGACGCAGCACTCCCTGTCGACTCGGTCGATCAAGTGCAGCAAAAGTCGATGAGCGATCATCGCAATGTGCCCAGGTGGCGGAATTGGTAGACGCACTAGGTTCAGGTCCTAGCGGTGGCAACACCGTGGAAGTTCGAGTCTTCTCCTGGGCACCACTCTTCAAGACAAAGCCGAGCAATGCTCGGCTTTGTGCTTTCTGGCATTCCCTCATCACGCCTTGAACTGCCCGAGACTGGACTTGAGCTGAGCCGCCAGGCCATCCAGCAAGCGCCCGCTGCTGGCCGTGGCCGCGACAGCCTCGGCTGCAAGGCGCGCCTCGGCGTGGATGACATCGACCCGCCCGCGTACCGCCCCCGCTCCCTCGGCCTGATGCTCAGCCGCGCGCGCCGCAGTCCGTACCGCCTCGTGCACACCTTCGACCGCCTGCTGGACGCTCTGCTGCAGGCGCTCGCTGTCCCGCAGGGCGTCGATCCCTTCGGCGGCCCGCGCACGGGCCTGGGAGATGGCAGCCACCGCCTCCTGCGCACCTTTTTGCAGCGCACCGATATGAGCCTGGATGTCACCGGTGGATTGCTGGGTCTTGCTGGCCAGCGCCCGGACCTCATCGGCGACCACGGCGAATCCGCGACCGCTTTCCCCTGCGCGCGCCGCCTCGATCGCGGCGTTGAGCGCGAGCAGGTTGGTCTGCTCGGCAATACCGTGGATCACCGAAAGCACGACCTCGATCTGCTCGCTTTGCCGCGCCAGGCGCTCGATGACTTCGGAACCGTTCTGGACCCGCTCCTCCAGGGTTTCGATCAGCCCACCCACCTTGCGGGCGATCGCTGCACTGTCCTGGGTGGCTTGGCGGATCTCACCGACCTGCTGGAGCGCGGTCTGCATGGCATGGCTCTCGGCCTGGGCCTCGGCCGCCATCTGGCCCAGAGCCTCCAGGCTGCCGGCGACTTCGTTGCGCTGCCGATCAGCGGCAGCCTCGGCCGCCCTACTGCGCTCCGCCAGGGAGCGGATCTCCGAACCGGTGCGCACCGCCACCTCGCCCGCTTCACGGACGATCGGCTGGAGCTTGTCGATGAAGCGGTTAACCGCACCCGCCATCTCCCCCACCTCGTCACGGCTGTCGATCTGCACGCGCCGGGTCAGGTCACCCTCGCCCGCCGCCAGGTCATTCAACGCGGATATGAGCAGGCGCAGGCGATTGACCACCCGATGCCCCAGCACCACCGCCAGGACCAGCAGCACGCCCAGGCCGACCAGCACGAGCGCCAGACCGATGCGCCAGCGCAACTCGTGGGCAGCGCCCTCAACGGTGTTCTGGGCACCGGTGCTCATGCTGCTGGCTGCATCCTGGGCAGACTTCAAGCGCGCCGTGAGTACGGCCGTGCTACCGGTAGCCGCCCCCGCGAGACTCTGCGCCACGAGGTCGCCGCTGCTGGCGATGAGGGCACTGAAGCGGCTGTCCAGGGCTTTCAACTGGGTTTCGACGGAGGCGGTGGAAACGCCGAGGCGCACCTTGCCGATCTCTACTCCGTTGGGACTGATGGAGGCCTCCACCAGATAGACAGAGGGGTCGTGGGCCGCTGCATCCAGGACCTTGTCCAGCGCGCGCTCACCCTGACCTTTGTCCAACAGAGCCTTGATGACTTCGTTCTCGCGATTGAGATAGCGGGTCAGGTGCTGACCCTGAGCATCGTCGTAGATCACGAACAGCACATTGGGGTTGCGCTGGGCGCGCCGAGCGAATTCGGAAAGGGTGGGGATATCGCTGTCCCACATGGCGCGAGGTGCTACGGCCGCCAGCAGTTGGGCCAGGTCGTTGGCGGATGCCTTCAGGCTCTGCTCGAGGGATTCGCGCAGCTGCCCCTGCTCGGCCTTCAACCGCTCGGAAAGGGAGGCGCTCAGGCGTTCACGGGTCTGGGTGGAGAGACTGGAAAGGCTTCCCGACACCTCCTGCCCCGCCTGAGCCAGTTCGCCGGACAGGCGCTGGGTGTCATCCCCCAGGCGCTTGCCAAGGTCCGTGACCAAGGCATCGACCGTGCCCCGAGTCAGTGCAACAGCCACCACCACCTGCACCAGCAGGGCGATTCCGAGGGCGATGAATACAGGCCGCAACAGGCGGCTCTGCAGGAGGGAAAGGATGGCGGACACGACGATTACTCCTCAACGACCGTTCTGGGTTAACGGCGACTTCCGGGATTTATATAGGTCCTCAGCAAGGGGCATGCCGCAAATTTTTGAAACCCGGCCCATGGAGTGTGGCTGCGACGGGGCGGACGCGCGGAGGGGAAGGAGAAGGGGTCGACGAACGGTCGCTGTCTCGCAAAGAAAAAGGGCCGCATCAGCGGCCCTTTCTCGTTCATCGCACTCAGGCGTAGGGATGGCGCAGGACGATGGTCTCGTTGCGATCCGGGCCAGTGGAGATGATGTCGATGGGCGCCCCCACCAGCTCTTCCACGCGCTTGATGTAGGCGCGGGCGTTGGCGGGCAACTCTTCGAGGGACTTGGCCCCGACGGTGGACTCGGTCCAGCCCGGCATTTCCTCGTACAGCGGCTGCAGGCCGATGTAGCTGTCTGCATCGGTCGGCGCGTCGTCCAGCAGGTTGCCGTTCTGGTCCTTATAGCCGGTGCAGATGCGGATGGTTTCGAGGCCATCCAGCACATCCAGCTTGGTCAGGCACAGGCCGGAGATGCTGTTGATCTCGAT
This sequence comes from Pseudomonas sp. FeS53a, assembly GCF_000931385.1. Classification (NCBI taxonomy): domain Bacteria; kingdom Pseudomonadati; phylum Pseudomonadota; class Gammaproteobacteria; order Pseudomonadales; family Pseudomonadaceae; genus Pseudomonas; species Pseudomonas sp. FeS53a. The sequence goes on along the minus strand of NZ_JYFT01000008.1, from coordinate 107,627 downwards.
GGCGCGGCGCAGGATGACGGCATCGAACCAGCCACAACGACGGGCACGACCGGTGGTGGAACCGAACTCGTGGCCACGCTTGGCCAGGTATGCACCGGTGTCGTCGAACAGCTCAGTGGGGAACGGGCCGGAGCCGACACGGGTGGTGTAGGCCTTGGTGATACCGAGGATGTAGTCCAGGTACAGCGGGCCGAAGCCGGAGCCGGTGGCGGTACCGCCAGCGGTGGTGCTGGAGCTGGTCACGTAGGGGTAGGTGCCGTGGTCGATGTCCAGCAGGGAGCCCTGGGCGCCCTCGAACATGATGTAGGCGCCCTGCTTGCGCAGTTCGTGAAGGCGGGCAGCGACGTCGGTGATCATCGGCTTCAGCAGCTCGGCATAGCCCAGGGCTTCGTCGAGGGTCTTCTGGAAGTCGACGGCCGGCTCCTTGTAGTAGTTCTGCAGGACGAAGTTGTGGTAGTCCAGCAGCTCGCCCAACTTGGCGGCGAAACGCTCGCGGTGGAACAGGTCGCCGATACGCAGGCCACGGCGGGCAACCTTGTCCTCGTAGGCCGGGCCAATGCCACGACCGGTGGTGCCGATCTTGGCGTCACCACGCGCCTTCTCGCGTGCCTGGTCGAGGGCCACGTGGTACGGGAGGATCAGGGTGCAGGAGGGGCTGATGCGCAGGCGCTCGCGAACCGGTACGCCTTTCTCCTCGAGCTTGGTGATCTCGCGCATCAGCGCGTCCGGCGCCACAACCACGCCGTTGCCGATCATGCACTGCACGTTCTCGCGCAGGATGCCGGACGGAATAAGGTGCAGGACGGTCTTCTCGCCATCGATCACCAGGGTGTGACCTGCGTTGTGGCCGCCCTGGTAGCGCACGACAGCTGCAGCCTGGTCGGTCAGCAGGTCGACGATCTTGCCTTTGCCCTCATCACCCCACTGGGTGCCCAGGACCACGACATTCTTACCCATAACACTTGTCCTCTTCGGAAGCTCGATGCCGGCGCGCGCCGGCGGGAAAACCTTAAACCAGGGGCGCAACCTGCCAGCGCCCATCCTGCAGGATCAGCTGGCGATCGCATGCCACTTCCTGCGCACTGCCCACATCCTGGCCCGGCAGCGCCTGAACGACACGCTGGCCTTCGCCACGCAGGCGCTTGATTGCCTGCCAGAGGTAGACGTCATGGACATCCGGTGCCCAGATTCCGGCGGGCGCATCATCCAGCTGCATGCGCCCCAGGGTCACCAGGGTCTTCAGATCGGTGGAGAAGCCCGTTGCGGGGCGCGCACGCCCGAAGTCGGCGCCGATGTCGTCGTAGCGACCACCCTGGGCAATGGACTGCCCTTCACCTGGTACGAATGCCGCGAAGACCACGCCCGTGTGGTAGTGGTAGCCACGCAGCTCACCCAGGTCGAAGTACAGCGGAAGCTCCGGATAACGTAGCTCCAGCTCATCCGCGATGGCGACGAGTTCATCGAGCGCGACATGGACCTCTTCGGGCGCATCCACCAAGACGCCCTGGGCAAGCTCAAGAACCTGGCGATCACCGCAGAGCTCGGCGAGGGAGCGAAGCATCCCGGCCAGGTGTGCAGGGAGGCCTTCGGTCAGCTCGGCCACCTCATCGACCGCCTTGCGTTGCAGGGCGTCGAAAAGACGCTGCTCAGCTTCGCCGGACAACTCGGCAGCACGGGCAAGACCACGGTAGATACCGACATGACCAAGGTCCATGTGCACGTCCGGCACATCGGCCAGCTCGAGCATCTCCAGCATCAGGCTGATGACCTCGACGTCGCTGGCCGGGCTGGCATCGCCATACAACTCGGCACCCAGCTGGATCGGGCTGCGGGAGGTGGAAAGTGCGCGCGGCTTGGCATGCAGGACACTACCCGCATAGCACAGCCGGTTAGGCCCTTCGCGACGCAGGGTATGGGCGTCCAGGCGCGCAACCTGGGGCGTGATGTCGGCGCGGAAGCCCATCTGCCGTCCCGATTGCGGGTCCGTGACCTTGAACGTACGCAATTCAAGATCCTGTCCGGCGCCCGTGAGCAGGGATTCGAGAAATTCGATGTGCGGGGTTACCACGAAGTCGTAGCCCCAGCGCTGGAACAGGTCCAGTACCTGGCGGCGGGCTGCCTCGATGCGCGCCGCGTCGGGCGGCAGTACTTCTTCGATTCCGTCTGGCAGCAGCCAGCGATCTACCGTTGCCATTTCGCCACTCCCCTCTTAGCTGGGCGGCAAGCCTTCAGTGAAGCAGATACAGGAGGCCGGTCCCCAGCAACATGCTGGCGAGGCCCATGAGGCGGAGATGGCGATCCTTCAGACTCGCCAACCCAAGCACCGCGGCGCGCCAACGGCGCGGATAGAGGAAGGGCAGGATGCCTTCCAGCACCAGCACAAAACAGATCGCTATGCCGATTTCCTGCCACATGATTCCCGCGGACGCAAAAAAGCCGGGATTTCCCGGCTGGCCCATCATAACACGTTTTCCCGGAGGGTCACCCCGGCGGTCAGGTTCGTCCGCCGGGGGTGCATCCTCACTTGGCCTTGTTCAGGAACTGGAAGAACTCGCTGTGCGGGTCCAGCACCATCACATCGCTCTTCTTGGCGAAGCTCTCGCGGTAAGCCTGCAGGCTCCGGTAGAAGGAATAGAACTCCGGGTCCTGGCTGTAGGCCTTGGCATAGATGGCAGCCGCCTGGGCATCACCATCACCGCGAAGCTCTTCGGACTCCCGGTAGGCCTCGGCCAGCAGTACACGGCGCTGACGGTCGGCATCCGCGCGGATACCTTCTGCCAACTCGCTACCCTTGGCGCGATGCTCACGCGCTTCCCGCTCGCGCTCGGTGCTCATGCGCTCGAAAACGCTGCGGTTCACCTCGCGAGGCAGGTCGATGGCCTTCACGCGGACGTCCACGACCTCGATACCCAACTCCTTGCTGGCCATGGTGTTCAGCGAACGCGTGATATCGGCCATCAGGCCATCGCGCTCACCGGACACCACTTCATGCAGGGTGCGCTTGCCGAATTGGTCGCGCAGGCCGGCCTCGAGACGACGAGAGAGCCGCTCGTCCGCAATCTGCTTGAGGCCGGACGTAGCGGTGTAGAAGCGCTCAGCATCGGAGACCCGCCACTTGGCATAGGCATCCACCATCACCGCTTTCTTCTCCTGGGTCAGGAAACGCTGGGTGGGTGAATCCAGGGTCAGCAGGCGCGCATCGAACTTACGCACCTGGTTGACGTAGGGGATCTTCACATGAAGGCCGGGCTGGACATCCGCCTCGACGATACGGCCGAACTGGAGGAGAACCGCTCGTTCGGTCTGGGCCACGATGTAGAAGCTGCTCCAGGCTACCAGCCCGAGCACGACAGCCCCGATCAGGGCGATCAGCGACTTGTTACCCATCAGCGACTCTCCCTAGAACGCAGATCGCGCTGCTGCAGATCGGTGGTGACGCGCGAACCCAGGTCGCTGGCCGCGCCGCTCGATGGGGCCGGGGCCGGCATCGCCGCACTGGAACCACCGCGGTTGTCGATCATCTTGTCCAGCGGCAGATACAGCAGGTTGTTCTGCCCCTTGTCACCCGTTACCAGGACCTTGCTGGTGTTGCTGAAGACTTCCTGCATGGTGTCGAGGTACAGGCGCTGGCGCGTGACATCGGGGGCCTTGCGGTATTCAGCCACGAGCTTGGTGAAACGATCAGCCTCACCCTTGGCACGGGAGATGACCTCTTCACGGTAACCGTTGGCCTCTTCGATGATGCGCTGGGCCTGACCACGGGCTTCAGGGATCACGCCATTGGCGTAGGCCTCTGCCTGGTTCTTGGCACGCTGTTCATCTTCACGGGCACGGATCACGTCATCGAATGCTTCCTGCACCTCACGGGGGGCGGCCGCACTCTGGACGTTGACCTGGGTGACGGTGATGCCGGTGCCATAGGTGTCGAGGAAGCGCTGCAGGCGCTCCTTGATCTCACTGGCCATCAGCTCACGGCCTTCGGTCAGCACTTGGTCCATCTCGGTCGAGCCCACCACATGACGAAGGGCGCTCTCGGTGGCGTGCTGCAAGCTCACTTCAGGCTGATCGACGTTCAGCACGAACTTCTGCAGGTCGCTGATCTTGTACTGCACAGTGAGCGGCACTTCGACGATGTTCTCGTCCTCGGTGAGCATCTGCCCCTGCTTGCTGTAGGCGCGCTCGCGGGTGACGTTCTCCTGGAACTTGCGATCGATCGGCGGGAAATAGATGTTCAGGCCAGGCCCAACGGTCTCGTAGTACTTGCCGAAGCGAAGTACCACCGCCTGCTCCTGTTCATCGACCACGTACACCGCGCTGTAGAGCCAGCCCAGTACAAGGATGAACAGGGCGATACCCAGCAAACCGAAGCCACCGCCACGGTTTTCATCGCCGCCTCGTTTCTTGCCGCCCCCGAACAGGCCATTAAGGCTGTCCTGCAGCTTGCGGAAGGCTTCGTCCAGATCCGGCGGTCCCTTGCGGTCACCGCCACGGCGGCCACCCCAGGGATCCTGATTGTTCGAGTTGCCACCCGGCTCGTTCCAAGCCATAGCGCTCTCCATACTGATAAAGCAAAGACGCGCCCAAGGCACGTCCGCCAATGCTACCGAAAGCCCGCTATCTGCGGCAAAAAGCCATTCCGCGGCCTTATTGCAAAGTGTGTTGCTCGATGAACGCCTGGGGTTGCCAGCCTTCGCGACTGACAAGCCGGTTCAGCTCGACACGCGGCAACCTGACCGCCAGCAATGTATCGCCAGCCTCATCGTGCTGCTCGCTCTGCACGGCCCCCAATGCGAAGAACTGCGCCCGCAGGCGCCCCAAACGCTGCGGTAGCTTCAGGGTCCCTACGAAGAGGTCCTCCCCCAACAACTCGGCAATCGCTTGCTCAAGCAGCTCAAGCCCTTTGCCCTCGCGGGCAGACAACCAGACACGCTCGGGCTTGCCATGCTCGTCTCGCTGGATCTGCGGTTCCATGGATTCCAGCAGGTCGATCTTGTTGTAGACCTCCAGCATCGGCAATCCATCGGCACCGATCTCCCCCAGTACCGCCAGCACTTGTTCGATCTGCGCCATCCGCTCAGGCTCATGAGCATCGATAACGTGCAGCAGCAGGTCGGAGTTGCTGGACTCCTCAAGGGTAGCCCGGAAAGCCTCGACGAGCTTGTGCGGAAGATGGCGGATAAAACCCACGGTATCTGCCAGCACGATCGGCCCCAGATCGGCCAGCTCGAGCCGGCGCAGCGTGGGGTCCAGCGTGGCGAACAATTGGTCTGCCGCATAGACCTCGGACGTGGTCAGGGCATTGAAAAGCGTGGATTTACCCGCGTTGGTATACCCCACGAGTGACACGGAAGGGATATCCGCTCGCTTGCGGCCACGCCGGGCCTGCTCACGCTGGCTGCGGACCTTTTCGAGGCGCTGCTTGATCTGGCGGATGCGCACGCGCAGGAGGCGACGGTCCGTTTCCAGCTGGGTTTCACCGGGACCACGCAGGCCAATACCGCCCTTCTGGCGCTCCAGGTGGGTCCAGCCGCGAACCAGACGGGTGCTCATGTGTTCGAGCTGCGCGAGCTCCACTTGCAGCTTGCCTTCATGGGTCCTGGCGCGCTGGGCGAAGATATCGAGGATCAGACCGGTGCGGTCCAGCACCCGGCACTCGAAGGCGCGCTCGAGGTTGCGCTCCTGGCTGGGTGTGAGGGTGTGATTGAAGATGACAAGCTCAGCCTGCTCAGCTTTGACCAGATCGTGAAGCTCCTCGACCTTGCCGCTGCCGATCAGGTATTTGGCGGTCGGCTGGTGACGGGAAACGGAGATGAAGGCCACCGTATCCGCACCAGCCGATCGAGCCAGCTCCTGGAATTCCTGCGGGTCTTCTCGCGCCTCAGGATCATGGCCTTCCAAATGAACAAGGACGGCACGTTCACCACCACCTGGGCGTTCGAAAAACAAAGCAGACTCCTATCAGGCGTTACCGGGCTCAGGCTGCTCTTGTTCGCTGGCGCTGGGCAGGCGGACGGGGCGGCTCGGTACAACGGTGGAAATGGCGTGTTTGTAGACCATCTGGCTGACGGTGTTCTTCAGCAGGATCACGAACTGGTCGAAGGATTCGATCTGGCCCTGCAGCTTGATGCCGTTGACCAGGTAGATGGAAACCGGTACGCGTTCCTTACGCAAGGTATTCAGGTAAGGGTCTTGTAGCGAATGCCCTTTTGACATATGCCGCACTCCTGTAGGGATCTAATTCGTATGAGTTGTCAAATGACGAGAAAGTTGGCCGCCCTACCCCCAAGGATAGACGGTAACTGGCGAGGTCTTAGCCCAATATGGAGACCGACTCCAGGTATTTCAAGGCGCGCGGCAGATTGTCGCAAGCCAGGCTGTCGAGCCAGTGCAAATCGGCCCAACTGCGTAACCAGGTGAACTGTCGCTTGGCCAACTGGCGCGTGGCAATGATGCCTCGCTCCTCCATTTCGGCCCGGGTCAGGTTGCCCTCGAGGTATTCCCATACCTGGCGGTAACCCACAGCCCTTATAGACGGCAATCCTGCGTGCAAGTCACGTCTTTCGCGCAGGTTTTCGACCTCTTGGACGAACCCCTGTTCCAGCATCAGACGAAATCGTTGCGCAATTCGTGCATGCAAAACCTGGCGATCCGTAGGAGCAATCGCCAGCTGCGCGACAGTATAAGGCAAATGCCCCGCCCCAGCGGGGCCGGCGTCGTGATTTTGCGACGCCTGTCGACGCCGCAGCTCACTCATGGAAACACCGCCAGAGAGGTACACCTCCAGCGCCCGGGTCAGGCGCTGGGGATCATTGGGATGAATGCGCGCCGCCGACTCGGGATCGACCGCTGCCAGCTCCTGATGCAAGACCTCCCATCCCTCCCGCGCAGCGCGGGCTTCCAGCTCAGCCCGTATGGCCGGATCCGCACTGGGCATGTCCGCCAACCCCTCCAGCAACGCCTTGTAGTAGAGCATCGTGCCGCCAACCAGCAGCGGTATGCGTCCGCGGGCGGTGGCATCCGCCATGGCGGCCAGCGCATCCGCGCGAAAATCCGCAGCTGAATAGGCGTCGGCAGGGTCGAGGATATCGATCAATTGATGCGGGTAGGCTTCCAGCGTGGCGCGATCCGGCTTGGCGGTGCCGATATCCATGCCGCGATACACCAGGGCGGAATCAACGCTGATCAACTCGCAGGGCAGTGCCTGGGCCAACTCAATGGCCAGATCGGTCTTCCCCGCAGCAGTCGGCCCCATCAGGAAGATGGCGGGCGGCAAACGCTCCCCCATCTCAACGGCCCCGCAGGAAGAGCTTGTCGAGGTCGTCCATGCCCAACTGGGTCCAGGTGGGGCGCCCGTGGTTGCACTGGCCGCTGCGCTCGGTCTGCTCCATGTCGCGGAGCAGGCCATTCATCTCCGGCACGGTCAGCCGGCGATTGGCACGCACCGCGCCATGGCAGGCCATGGTCGCCAGCAGCTCGTTCAGGTGCGCCTGAATGCGGTCGCTGGTCCCGTATTCGAGCAGATCCGACAGCACGTCCCGCACCAGTTGGGAAGCTTCGGCCTGCTTCAGCAATGCCGGTGTCTGGCGGATCGCCAGGGTCTCCGGCCCCAGTCGCTGCAGCTCGAAGCCAAGCCGCTGGAACCAGGCCGCGTGCTCTTCGGCGCAGTCTGCTTCGCGCTGGCTCACCGCCAGGGATTCCGGCACCAGCAACGGCTGTCCTTTGAGCCCCTCGCTGGCCATGGCGATCTTCAGGCGCTCATAGGTGATGCGCTCGTGAGCCGCATGCATGTCGACCAGCACAAGCCCCTGAGCGTTTTCCGCAAGGATGTAGATGCCCTTGAGCTGTGCCAGCGCATAGCCCAGCGGCGGAATATCGCCCTGGCTTTCCGGCAGGCTCACGGGCGCCGAATCCGGCAACGGAGCGAAATACTCGCGGTAAGCCGCCTGGGCCTCGGCCGTCCCTACAGGGCCGGCAGGCCGGGACGGCGGCGCATAACCGCCAGACGAGGCTGTCGGTCGCCAGGCAGGCTCGGCCACAGGGCGTTCCAACACATTGGCGGCCAGGCTCATCTCGCCCTGGGGACCGAACTCGCCCGCTTCCAGGCCGGTAGGGCGAACCACGGGCGCGACCGCCGCAGGCGCGGCGAGCTGGTCTTCGGGACGCACCTCGCCCAGGGCGCGATGCAAGGTTCCGTAGAGAAAGTCATGGACGGTGCGCCCTTCACGGAAACGCACCTCGTGCTTGGTGGGGTGCACATTCACGTCCACCGCAGCAGGGTCCAGCTCCAGAAACAGCACGAAGGTCGGATGGCGACCGTTGTACAGCACATCGCGATACGCCTGGCGCACCGCATGCACCACCAGCTTGTCCCGCACCATCCGACCATTCACGTAGAAATACTGCAGGTCCGCCTGGCTGCGGGAGAACGTCGGCAGCCCCACCCACCCCCACAGGTGCAGGCCATTGCGCTCCACCTGGATGGGCAGTGCCTGTTCCAGGAAAGCAGAGCCGCACACGCTGGCAACGCGCCGCGCGCGGGAAATTTCGTCACGGGCCTCATGCAGCGCGAATACCGTCTTGCCGTTGTGGCGAAGGTGGAAGGCCACATCGAACCGCGCCAGGGCGAGACGCCGGATGACCTCCTGCAGATGCTCGAACTCGGTCTTCTCGGCCCGCAGGAACTTGCGCCGCGCCGGCGTGTTGAAGAACAGGTCGCGCACCTCCACCGAGGTTCCCACCGGGTGGGCGGCAGGCTGAACGCGCGCTTCCATGTCGCGCCCTTCGGTCTCCACCTGCCAGGCCTGGTCGGCATCCGCCGTGCGCGAGGTCATGGTCAGCCGTGCCACGGAGCTGATGGAAGCCAGTGCTTCGCCCCGGAACCCCAGGCTCATGACCCGCTCCAGGTCATCCAGGTCGCGGATCTTGCTGGTGGCGTGGCGCGCCAGGGCCAGGGGGAGGTCATCGGAGGGGATGCCGCAACCGTCATCACGGACCCGCAGCAGCTTCACACCGCCCTGTTCGACCTCCACGTCGATCCGACGCGCACCGGCATCCAGGCTGTTTTCCAGCAGCTCCTTGATTACCGAAGCCGGGCGCTCGACCACCTCGCCGGCGGCGATCTGGTTGGCCAGGCGCGGGCTGAGCAGGTGGATGCGGCGCAGCTCTGCCATGTCGCTCATGGCTGGGCCGCCAGAGCCGTGGCGGCCGGGATGCTCAGGGTCTGGCCGACCTTGATGGTGTCGCTCTTCAAACCGTTGGCGTTGCGCAACGCCACCAGGCTGACCTGGTAGCGCTGGGCGATGAGCGCGAGGCTCTCGCCGGACGTGACGATATGCTCACGCGGGCCGGCGGCGATCTTGCCCGCATCACGCAGGGAGGCAATGTAGGTTCCCGGCGGCGGGTTCTGCACGAAGAACTGCTTGATGCCGCTCTGGATGGAGCGCGCCAGCGCCTGCTGATGCCCTGCTGAGGCCAGCTTCTGGGATTCCTGGTGGTTGGAGATGAAACCGGTCTCCACCAGGATCGACGGGATGTCAGGGGACTTAAGCACCATGAAGCCCGCCTGCTCGACCCGGCGCTTGTGCAGCGGCGTGACGCGCCCGATGTTGGTCAGCACCTTGTGCCCGACGTTCAGGCTGGAGGACAGCGTGGCCGTCATCGACAGGTCCAGCAGCACACCGGCCAGCATGCGGTCCTTGTCATCCAGGCTGACGCTGCCCACACCGCCGATGAGGTCGGAACGGTTTTCGTTGTCCGCCAGCCAGCGGGCCGTCTCGGACGTGGCGCCCCGGTCGGACAAGGCGAAGACCGAAGCACCGAACGCGCTGCGGCTCGGCGCCGCATCGGCGTGGATAGAGACGAACAGGTCGGCGCCCTTCTTGCGGGCGATCTCGGTGCGCTTGCGCAGCGGAATGAAGTAGTCGCCGGTACGCACCAGCTCGGCGCGGAAGCCCCGCTCCTGGTTGATCTGGCGCTGCAACTCCTTGGCGATGGCCAGCGTCACGTCCTTCTCGTGCTGCCCCTTGGGCCCGAGGGCGCCCGGGTCCTCGCCGCCGTGGCCGGCGTCGATGGCAACGATGATGTCGCGCTTGCCACCGGAAACCGGCGGCAACTTGCCGGTGGACGGCTGAGTGGGGGAAACCGGCGGCTGCGGCATGCTGGGCGCCGTCGCAACCTGCGGAGCGCTGGCCTCTTCGGCGGCAGAGGGCTGGTCGTACAGGTCGACCACCAGTCGATTGCCATATTGCTGGTTGGGCGCCAGGGTGAAGCTCTTGGGCGTGACGCCGGGCGCCACGTCAATCACCACCCGCAGGTCGGTCGGCGAGCGCTGTGCCGAGCGGACGCTCTTGATCGGCGTGTTGGCGATGGACAGCTTGTCCAGCTGAGTCCCCAACTGGGCGCCATTGATGTCGATGACGATGCGATCCGGAGCGGTTAGCGTGAACACGCTGTGCTGCACCGGGCCGGACAGGTCGAAGACCAGGCGGGTGTTGTCGGGAGCACGCCAGAGCCGCACACTGCGGACCTCGGTGGCAGCCAGGATATTGGTGGCAAAGGCTGCCAGCAGCAGACCGATCCCGGCAAACAGTGCGCGCGAGCGCATACTCCACCCCATACTCGTCTTCATTCTCCCGTGGCCAAGGCGGCACACCAGGCTTCGCCGCGCGCGGTATGCGGCGAGAAATGCAGCGAGCGGCCGCCTGCATGGGCGCTAATGGTAATGTCAAGGTCCGCCTTTGGCAAAACGCCCTGACCCCGCTCGGGCCACTCGATCAGGCACAACGCGTCGCCCTCGAAATAGTCGCGGATGCCGAGGAATTCCAGCTCCTCGGGGTCGACCAGGCGGTACAGGTCGAAGTGGTAGACCGCGACACCGCCGATCTCGTAAGGCTCCACCAGGGTGAAGGTCGGGCTCTTGACCGCACCGACGTGCCCGAGTCCCCGCAGCAAGCCCCGCGAAAGGGTCGTCTTGCCCGCGCCCAGGTCGCCATGAAGGTAGATAACCCCTCGCCCACCGCTGATATGCCCCAACCGGGCCCCAAGGGCGGTCATGGCGTCTTCTCCCTGGGCGAACAGCTTCAGCTCAGGCACGGCGAATACTCCTCGATCAACTGACGAATGGTAGGTATCAGGTCGCTGGCCGCCAGGCCGCGCCCTTTGAGCCCCTGGCGTTCCCCGGCTACGGCATGCAGCCAGGTGGCCAGGGCAGCGGCCTCGAAGGGTGACAGGTGCTGTGCCAGCAAGGCGCCAACCAGTCCCGCCAGGACATCCCCGAGCCCGGCGGTGGCCATGGCCGGATGCCCCCGATCACAGAGCACCAGGCGGCCATCGGGCGAGGCCACCAGGCTGCCAGCCCCCTTGAGCACCACCACGGCGCTGTAACGCCGGGCCAACGCCAAGGCAGCGGCGGGTCGATCAGCCTGAACCTGGCCGACCTCCACACCCAGCAGGCGCGCCGCCTCGCCGGGATGGGGCGTGATCACGCAATCGGGCGGCAATTGAACAGCACCCGCAGCCAGCAGATTCAGTGCGTCGGCATCCCAGACCTGGGGCAATACAGCGGCCGACAAAACGCTCAGCAAGGCCCGCCCCCAGGGGCCCTGCCCGAGCCCCGGCCCCACCACCAGCACATCGGCACGTTCCACAAGCGGCCGCAGCGTACCCGTCGACTCGACGGCCACGCTCATCACTTCAGGCACCCGCGCCAGGGCAGCGGCCAAGTGTTCGCCCCGGGTCGCCAGGGAGACCATCCCCGCCCCGCTTCGCAAAGCACTCTCGGCACTGAGCAACGCTGCGCCGCCGGTACCACGCTCGCCGCCCACGACCAGCACCTGCCCGTAGCGCCCCTTGTGAGCCGTGCGCGGTCTCGGCAGCAGGGATGGGAGGCCACCGGGCGCCAGCCTGCGGGCCAGGACCGGATGAGCGGCGACCACTTCCGGATCCGCCTTGAGGTCATCGAAAACCAACGCCCCCACATGATCAGGAGCCTGGCCGGTAAACAGGCCGAGCTTGAGGCCGATGAACGTCACCGTCATCGTCGCGACAACCGCCGCCCCCAGCATCTGGCCGGTGTCCGCACTGAGTCCCGACGGAATATCAACGGCCAGCACCGGCAGGCCGCTGCCATTGATCTGGCGGATAGCTGCTTCATAAGGCGCGCGCACCGGTCCGGAGAGGCCGGTGCCGAGCAACGCATCCACCAGCACGCCGCGCAGGGGTCCATCGGCGTGCCAGGCAATGATCGGAACACCTGCTGCCTGGGCCTCGTCCCGGGCCAGCGCCGCATCACCCGCCAGCGCTTGGGGCTCCCCAACCGCCAGGACGCGCACCTGCCAACCTGCGCGAGCCGCCAGGGCCGCCAGCAGGTAGCCATCCCCGGCGTTGTTGCCGCGACCGGCCAGCACAGTCACTTCGCCAGCCTCTGGCCAACGGCGACGCAGGGCCCGCCAGGCGGCATGGGCAGCCCGCTGCATCAGTTCGAAGCCGGGGGTACCCGCGGCGATCAGGCGGGCATCGAGTGCGCGCACCTGCTCGGCGGAATAAAGCGACAGCGGCAGATCATCGACAGGATCGGACATGCGATTCGGTAGTTCAGGCAGGGGTCTGGCAGAATTATACGCACCTCGCCACTGTTTCCCTCTCTCCCGATGCCCCTTTCCCCGCAGCAACTCGACGAACTGGCCGACGCCATCAAGACATGGGGGCGCGAGCTCGGCTTCCAGCAAGTGGGCATCAGCGATGTCGACCTCGGCGAGCACGAGGCGCACCTGCAACGCTGGCTGGAGGCAGGCCACCACGGCGAGATGGACTACATGGCCGCCCACGGCAGCAAACGCTCGCACCCGGACGAACTGGTGCCCGGCACCCTGCGGGTGGTGTCGTTGCGCATGGACTACCTGCCAGGCGACACGCGCATGGCCCAGGTACTCGCCGAGCCCGAGAAGGCCTACGTGTCCCGCTATGCCCTGGGCCGGGACTACCACAAGCTGATTCGCAAGCGCCTGCAGCAACTGGCCGACCGCATCCAGGCGGCCATCGGCCCCTTCGGTCATCGCGCCTTCGTCGACAGCGCCCCCGTACTGGAGAAAGCCATCGCCGAGCAGGCAGGCCTCGGCTGGATCGGCAAGAACACCCTGGTGCTCAACCGCAAGGCCGGCAGCTACTTCTTTCTCGGCGAACTGTTCGTCGACCTGCCGCTGCCCGTGGACGCGCCCCACGGCAGCGAGCATTGCGGTCGCTGCACGGCCTGCATGGACATCTGCCCCACCGCCGCCTTCGTCGCGCCCTACCAACTGGACGCGCGCCGCTGCATCTCCTACCTGACCATCGAGCTGAAAGGCCCGATCCCGGAAGCGTTGCGCCCGCTGATCGGCAACCGCGTGTTCGGCTGCGACGACTGCCAGATCGTCTGCCCCTGGAACCGCTTCGCCCGCCCCAGCGACCAGGGCGACTTCCAGCCGCGGCACAACCTGGACAACACCGAACTGGCCAGCCTGTTCGCCTGGACGGAAGAGGAGTTCCTCAGCCGTACGGAAGGCTCCCCGCTACGCCGGGCCGGCTACGAGCGCTGGCTGCGCAACCTGGCCGTGGGCCTGGGCAATGCCCCGAGCACCGTGCCGGTCCTGGAGGCGCTGCGCGCTCGGCGGGATCACCCGTCCGAGCTGGTGCGCGAGCACGTGAGGTGGGCCCTCGCCCGCCACGGTGCGAGCGAGGCCTGAGGGATCACAGCTTGATGAAGTGATCGCGGTAGTGGCGCAGCTCCGCGATGGAGTCGCGGATATCGTCCAGGGCCAGGTGGCTGCTGCTCTTCTTCACCCCGTCGCGAACGTGAGGCGCCCAGCGCGCGGCCAGCTCCTTGAGGGTGGACACGTCGAGGTTGCGGTAGTGGAAGTAGGCCTCCAGGCTCGGCATCTGCCGATAGAGGAAGCGGCGATCCTGGCAGATGCTGTTGCCGCAGATCGGCGACTTGCCCTTGGGCACCCAGTGTTCGAGGAAGGCCAGGGTCTGCGCCTCCGCCTCGGCGGTGCTGATGCGGCTCTCGCGAACCCGCTGGGTCAGGCCGCTCTGGCCGTGCTGGCGGGTGTTCCACTCGTCCATGCCGGCCAGGATCTCGTCGCTCTGGTGAATGGCCAGCACCGGCCCCTCGGCCAGCACATTGAGGTGGCTGTCGGTGACGATGGTGGCCATTTCGATGATGACGTCGTTGTCCGGATCCAGCCCGGTCATTTCCAGGTCGATCCAGATGAGGTTCTGAGGGTTCTGCATGTCGGAAATGCTCTCTAGGGACAGAGCGCAATTCTAGCGGATTACGCACGCCCCATCGGCCAGAAAAGCAGCGCCGTCTGGCGCCCGACCATCACGGGCAGGGAATGCTGTGGCGCCACGCCCGGCACCTCGAAGGTGTTGCTGACCAGCCAGCTGCCGCTGCGCATCTCCCCAAGGGCCTTCTCCCACAGACGCGGCATGGGCTCCGGCGAGAGAAAGCAGTAGGCCAGGTCAAATGTCGCCAAGTCGGCGCGCCACAGGCTCTGGTAGCGCACGCTGCAATTGCGCAGCGGCAGGCAGCGCAACCAGGCGAGCAGGAACAACAGCGGCGCGGTCTCCACGCCGACGAAGTGCCGCTCCGGGAAGCGCCGCGCCAAGCGCACCAGCAGGCCGCCGGTGCCACAGCCCAGGTCGACGAAGCGCAGTGCCTGTGGCTGCCCATCCAGCCAGTCGCCCAACAGCTGAACAGCCCGGTCGCCACTGAGATAGAGCGGCACGCGCTCGAACACGCTGTTCCAGTTCACCAGCGCCACCAGAACGAAACCCAGCAGGAACAGCCAGGGCGGCAGCGCCAGGTGCTGGACCAGCAACAGCGCCGGCAGGAACGCCAGGTTGATCCACGCCCACCAGCGGGACAGACCGAGCCTTTGACCAATGCCCGCCGCCAAGCCGCCTTCCAGCAGCGCCAGCGCCCATAAAGGCAGGCGCTGCCCCAACAGCCAGGCGAACGCATACACCAGCAGCGCCAGCAGCACGACCGCCGCCCCGTGTGCCAGGAGCGCACGCCCCAACGGCCGACCGAACAGGCCCACCCCCGACTTCATCCACCTCTCCCAACCGTGTTCAGCAGCCGCCCATGCTAGACTCGCCGCGCCCAACCCGCACGAAACTCTACCGACCCGGAAGCCCATGGCCAAACGCCACCTCAGCCGCCGTCAAAGCTGGCGCATCGAAAAAATCCAGGAAGAACGCGCCGCCCGCGCTGCCAAGCGCGAATCGCGCCTGGTCGATGAATTGGAAGGCGGCGACCTCGGCCCCGAGCAGACCGGATTGGTCATCGCCCACTTCGGCGTCCAGGTAGAAGTCGAAGCCCTGGAAGGCGAACTCGCCGGCCAGGTCGTCCGCTGCCACCTGCGCGCCAACCTGCCCGCCCTGGTAACCGGCGACCGCGTGGTCTGGCGCCCCGGCAACCAGGGCAGCGGTGTGATCGTCGCGCAACTGCCGCGCACCAGCGAGCTGTGCCGTCCGGACATGCGTGGCCTGCTCAAACCGGTGGCGGCCAACGTCGACCTGATCGTCATCGTCTTCGCGCCGCTGCCCACACCCCACGCCAACCTGATCGACCGCTACCTGGTAGCCGCCGAGCACGCCGGCATCCAGCCACTGCTGCTGCTGAACAAGTGCGACCTGGTGGATGACCAGAACGGCGCGATGCTCGACAGCCTGCTGGAGGCCTATCGGCAACTGGGCTATGCGTTGCTGGAGGTCTCGGCCCATGGCGGAGGCGGCATGGATGACCTGCGTGCGCGCCTGGATGGCCACACCAGCGTCTTCGTCGGCCAGTCCGGCGTGGGTAAATCGTCCCTGGTGAACAGCCTGCTGCCCGGCGTGGATACCCGCGTCGGCGCACTGTCGGAACTCACCGGCAAGGGCACCCACACCACCACCACCGCCCGGCTGTTCCACTTCCCCGGGGGCGGCAACCTCATCGACTCCCCCGGCATCCGCGAGTTCGGCCTCGGCCATGTCAGCCGTGATGACGTGGAAGCCGGCTTCATCGAATTCCGCGACCTGCTCGGCCATTGCCGCTTCCGCGACTGCAAGCACGACCGCGAGCCGGGCTGCGCCCTGCTCCAGGCACTGGAGGAAGGCCGCATCCATCCACAGCGGATGGGCAGCTACCGGCACATCATCGCCAGCCTCCCCGAGCCGGAGTACTGATGCAGAAAGGCCACGCAATGCGTGGCCTTTCTCGTTCAAGCAGCGAGCCCGGTCAGGGCTGCTTCTGCGAATCCATCTTCAGCACCCCATCCTCGAAGATGTTCAGCTTCTGCTGCAGCTCCTTGGGCTGCATGGGTTCCGCCCCTGAAGCCGGCTGCCCACCGGCGGGTGCAGCGGCGCCGGGCGCTGATGCCGGAGCATTGGCGGGCGCGCCCTCTTTGCTTTGCTGAGGTTCGCCCTCGATGTCGCGCTGGGCACGCTTGGTCAGGACGATGATGTCGATGCGACGGTTCACCGGGTTGAGCGGGTCCTTGCGGTCGAACAGGGCCGACGAGGCATAACCCACCACGCGCGCCACCTGCTCATCCGGGTAACCACCTGCAACCAGGGTGCGCCGCGCTGCGTTGGCACGGTTGGCGGACAGCTCCCAGTTGCCGAACTCGCCATTACCGGCGAACGGCTTGGCGTCGGTATGGCCACTGACGCTGATCTTGTTCGGCACCGCCTTGATGGTCTCGGCCAGGATCAACAGGATGTCCTCGAAATACGGCTGCAACCGCGCGCTGCCCAGGTCGAACATCGGCCGGTTGGCGGCGTCCATGATCTGAATACGCAGGCCGTCCTGGGTGATCTCGAAGAGGATCTGGTCCTTGAACTTGCGCAGTTCGGGGTTCTCCTCGACCTTGTTCTGCAGCTCCTGTAGCAGCATCTCGAGGCGCTCGCGCTCAACCTGCTCGGCCAGGTTCTCGGCCTGGGTCGGGTCGACCTGGCGAGTCTGGATCTGCTCGTTGCTGGAAGGGTCGACGGACTGCTCCTGGGCGTCGGGGGCGTCCTTCAGCTCGGGGTTCAGGGTGCGGTCGGGTGCGGGAGTCGGGGTACCGCCCAGGTCGATGACATAGGGGCTGGCGCTCTCAGTGAAGCCGATCGGGTCCTGGAAGTAGCCGGAGATCGCCTTCTTCTGTTCAGGCGTGGCTGACGACATCAGCCAGAGCACCAGGAAGAACGCCATCATCGCCGTGGCGAAGTCGGCGAAGGCGATCTTCCAGGCGCCCCCATGGTGGCCGGCCGCGCTCTTCTTGACGCGCTTGACGATGATCGGCTGGTTGTTGTCCATGCTCGGTCTTCAATCAGCTGCCGCGGACGGCCTGTTCGAGCTCGCTGAAGCTCGGGCGATGCGCCGGGAACAGGACCTTGCGCCCGAACTCGACGGCCAGGGACGGCGGCATCCCCGACGCGGAAGCCACCAGGGTGGCCTTGATGGCCTCGTACAGGTTCAGCTCTTCCTTCGCGTCGTGCTCAAGGCTGACCGCCAGCGGGCCGAAGAAGCCGTACGCCGCGAGAATACCGAGGAAGGTCCCCACCAGAGCCGCCGCCACGTGCTGGCCGAGTTCCGACTGGGCCACCTGGCCCAGCAGCGCCATGGTCACCACGATGCCGAGTACCGCCGCCACGATGCCGAAGCCCGGGAGGCCGTCAGCGATCCGGTTGACGGCATGGGCCGGGTGCTCCAGTTCTTCCTTCAGGCTGTTCAGCTCCATGTCGAACAGGCCTTCCAGCTCGTGGGGGGCCATGTTCCCGGAAGACATGATGCGCAGGTAGTCGCTGATGTAGGCCACCATCCCCGCATCCTTGAGAATGGCCGGGTACTTGCTGAAGATCGGGCTCGCGTTGGGGTCTTCGATGTCGGCCTCGATGGCCATCATCCCTTCACGGCGGCTCTTGTTGAGGATTTCGTAGAGCAGGCGCAGCACTTCGAGGTAGAACGCATGGGTGAAGCGCGAGCTGAACATCTTCAGCGACTTCTTCAGCACGTGCATGAAGGTGCTGCCGGGGTTGGCCTGGAGGAAGGCGCCCAGCGCCGCACCGCCGATGATCAGCACCTCGAAGGGCTGGATCAGCGCGGCGATCTTGCCGTGTGAAAGAACGTAGCCACCGAGCACGGCGGCGAAGACGACGATGATGCCGATTATCTTTGCCATAGAGAGAAGGGAGTTTCCGGGTGAAAACAGGGCCGCGAATACAGCCCTTCTAATTATCGGAACTTATGCGCCAGACTATAGCCAGTTAAGGCGAAAAGCCAGTTCGGCACAAACCTCATGAAGACCTCAAAGCCCGTCCCCACAAGCCTCGAAGGCTGGATCAAGCAGCTCGACGGTGTTCGCCTGCCGATCCCTGCCGCCAGCCACGAGCGGGTGCGTCGGGCCCTGGGGGACAGCCGCCGTTCGTTGCGCGACATCGCCGACATGATCCAGGACAGCCCCGCCCTTGCCCTCAGCCTGATGCGCGAGGCGAACCGCACGGCGACAGCACTGGGCGGCCCGGCGGAAAGCCTCGAGGTAGCCCTGACCCGCCTTGGCCTGAAGCGCTCCGAAGAGTTGCTCAACCGCCTGCCCGCCGTTGCCGAACACGACATTCCCCTGCCCCTCCGTCAGATCCTGTTGATCAGCCAGCACGCATCCCAGCAGGCCAACGGCCTGTTCGCCGCCCGACTGGCCAGGCTGTGGCAGGAGATCCACTGGAACAGCCTGCTCTTCCTCTCGCCGCTCTGGCCGCTGCTGGCGCTCTATCCCGAGCTGTTCAGCGCCTGGGAAAAGCGCGTACTGGTGCGCGGCGAGCCCGCCCGCCAGGTCGAGCGCGACCTGCTCGGCGTTCCCGTCCTGCGCCTGTGCCAGGCCCTTGCAGAGCATTGGCGACTGCCGGAGTGGATCACTGAAGGCTACCGCCTGCTGAATACCCAGCAGCGCATGCTGGTCAAGGCGCTGCACATTGCGCGCGACAACGAGCATCCGCTGCACCAGCAGCAATTACTGGATGCCGATACCGACCTGCGCCGCTGGCTGACCCAGCCCGCCAACACCGTGCTGCTGGCCAACGGTCTGGCCATCTCGGCCCACAACTCCTGGACCTGCGACCACAGCCTGCGCTGGCAGCGCCTGACAGGGCTCTACATGCAACTGCCCCTGGCGGACGTACAGCAGCTCATCCACCAACAGGCCGCGGAGAGCGCCCGCCACCACGCCGCGCCCGAGCTCTGGCACCCGGCGCAAGGCCTCATCTGGCCGTGGGGCACCAGCCGCTGGCCGGTCGATGCGGCCAAACCGGCACCGCCGCCCCCGGCCGCCCTGCAGGAATGGCGCACCCTCTGCACCCAGCTGCTGCAAGAGCCGAGCACCTTCGCCAATATCGTCCAGCTCACCGCCTGTGCCCGTGACGCACTTGCCGCCTGCGGCATGCGCCGCAGCCTGCTCCTGCTGGTGGACAAGACCCAGACGCGCCTGATGGTCCAGCAGAGCGGCGGCCTGCCCAAGGAGGCAGCCGGCCTGCAGCTGGACCCGGCCCAGAGCCAGGTCCTCAAGCGCCTGCTTGCCCAGCCGGGCCAGTTGCGCCTGAGCCCGGAGAACGCGGCGCAGTACTCCGCCTTCATCCCCGGCAACCTCAAGGCCCTGTTCCCGGCCGATCACCTGTTGCTGCGCTCCGTGGCGGCCAATGGGCGGGTGGTGCTGCTGGTGGTTGCCGATCAGGGCGGCCAGCCGTTCTCCGACATCGGCTTGCAGGCCTTCGGAAAGACCATGCAATGCATCGAGCGTGCCCTGCTTGGCTTTGCCAGTCGCGGGCGCTGACCTTTCCGCTACAATCTCCCGCTTTCCGCCCTTACCGGAGCCCGTCATGCCTGCCTTTGCCGGCCTGCCATTGGTCATCGAGCCCGCCGACCTGGCCGCACGCCTGGATGCCCCCGAGCTGATCCTGGTGGACCTCACCAGCGCCGCCCGCTATGCCGAGGGCCACATCCCCGGCGCCCGCTTCGTCGACCCCAAGCGCACCCAGTTGGGCCAGCCCCCTGCCCCCGGCCTGCTGCCGGCCAAGGCTGACCTCGAGGCACTGTTCGGAGAACTGGGCCATCGCCCCGACGCGGTCTACGTGGTCTATGACGACGAAGGTGGCGGCTGGGCCGGGCGCTTCATCTGGTTGCTGGATGTGATCGGCCACCCGCATTACCACTATGTCGATGGTGGCCTGCATGCCTGGCTCGCCGACGGCCACGCCACATCCAGCGATACCCCCACACCCGCCGGCGGCCCGCTGCCCCTGGTGCTTCACGACGCCCCGACCGCCACCCGCGAGTACCTGCAGAGCCGCCTCGGCGCAGCCGACCTGGCGATCTGGGATGCCCGCAACCCCGCCGAGTACGCCGGCACCAAGGTGCTGGCTGCCAAGGGCGGACACATCCCCGGCGCGGTCAATTTCGAATGGACCGCCGGCATGGACCCGTCGCGCGCGCTGCGTATTCGCCGCGACATGCCTGAAATCCTCAACCGGCTGGGCATCACCCCCGACAAGGAAGTGATCACCCACTGCCAGACCCACCACCGCTCCGGCTTCACCTACCTGGTGGCCAAGGCGCTCGGCTACCCCCGCGTGAAGGGCTACGCCGGCTCCTGGTCGGAGTGGGGCAACCACCCGGACACGCCCGTCGAGGCCTGAGGCCCCGGAACCCAAGGAAAGACCATGAAAGAACGCCTGTTCATCATCAGCCAGTACCTGCTTCCCCATCACCTGCTCTCGCGCCTGGCCGGGTGCGTGGCCGAATGCCGCATCCGCTGGTTCAAGAACGCCTTCACCGCCTGGTTCGCCCGCCGCTACCAGGTGAACATGAACGAAGCGCTGGTCGAGGACCTCACCGCCTACGAGCATTTCAACGCCTTCTTCACCCGCGCACTCAAGGACGGCGCCCGCCCGCTGGACAGCACCCCCGGCGCCATTCTCTGCCCCGCCGACGGCGCGGTCAGCCAGCTCGGCCCGATCGAACACGGCCGCATCTTCCAGGCCAAGGGCCACAGCTTCAGCGTGCTGGAGCTGCTGGGCGGCGATGCCGAACGCGCAGCCCCCTTCATGGGCGGCGACTTCGCCACCATCTACCTGTCGCCCCGCGACTACCACCGCGTGCACGCCCCGCTGGCCGGCACCCTCCGCGAAATGATCTACGTGCCGGGGCGCCTGTTCTCCGTGAACCAGAGCACCGCCGAGAACGTGCCGGAGCTGTTCGCCCGCAACGAGCGCGTGGTCTGCCTGTTCGACACCGAGCGCGGGCCGATGGCCGTGGTACTGGTGGGCGCGATGATCGTCGCCTCCATCGAGACCGTCTGGGCCGGCCTGGTGACGCCGCCCAAGCGCGAGCTGAAGACCTTCCGCTACGACGAAGCCGCACGGGCACCGATCAGCCTGGAAAAAGGCGCCGAACTGGGTCGTTTCAAGCTCGGCTCCACCGCCATCGTGCTCTTCGGGCCCGAGCAGATCCGCTGGGCCGAAGGCCTGGCCGCCGGTAGCGCGGTGAGCATGGGCCAGCTCCTGGCACTGCCGAAGGAAGCCTGACCGCAAGGCCCTGGGACGTTGAACGCGCGGCCACCCGGCCTGGTCCAACGTCCCATAAGCCCGCTCGACACGCCTGTCCGCGCGATACCGCCACCGGCCTCTCGTTAGGCTGCGGCGACCCGATGATGCTGCTAGAGTGCGAGAGACAGTTCCCACACGCCTGGCCCGTTGCTGTTGGAGTACCCGAGTTACATGGACAAGCAGAGTCCCCACCTGTTATTGCGTGTTCCGACTCCGAGCAAGCAGAGCCTGTCCCTCTGTGAAGCTACGCCCCGCGATATCAAGCGCTGGATCTCCCTGCTGCCCAAAGCCAACATCGGCGAGACTGCCCGTCAGCTCTACCAGGCGCTGGTGGAGCTGAACCAGCTCATCACCCCCAGCGACAACCGCCTGCACCTGCTGGAACTGATCCGCCCCGAGGTGTACTTCGTCTGCCAGCACCTCGAACGCCACTTCCTCAACCAGGCCATCGTCCTCGACGAACGTCCGCGCAAGGTGGCCAACCTGTGCCAGGCCCTGCAGAACCACCTGGCCATCGGCTACAAGCAGATCGTCGTGCAGGAAGCCCAGCGCCAGGCCCGTGACGGCCAGCAACTGCTGACCATCGCCCTGCAGCGCGCCATGCACAGCCTCAACTCCGCCCTCATCCGCGCCAGCCAGCTGTACTGCCCGGTGCCGGAAGGCCTGTGGCTGGAACTGCACCAGCTCTACCAACTGGCCAGCAGCCGGCAGGTTCACCGCGTCGTCGTGCGCGACGGCCTGGCCCGCCACACCGAAGGCCTGAGCGTCGAACAGACCTACCTAGTCGCCCTGCTGCTGGGCTGCGCCCGCTGCAACCAGATGCGCCAGAACAACATCGCAAAGCTCGCCGAAGTGCTGGAGCCCTGGAGCGCACTGGTGCGCCTGCAAGGCGCCGAACTGGCCTCCAGCCTGTTCGCCGTCGCGCCGCAGGTCGACGGCCCGCCCCGCTACAAATCGCTGTTCCAGGCCAGTGAAATGGCAGGCCTGCTGGGCATCGACCCGCTGCCGCTGGTGGATGCGATCAAGCACTACCTGACCCTCGCTACCGAAGACCGCGCCCAGGCGCGCCTGCTGGTACCGGAAGGCATCAGCGTCGACCTCCTGCAGCACCTCAGTTCCGCCTGGGGCGACATCTCCGAGCGCACCTTCCAGCGCACGCCCGGGCGCGGCGCGCTGACCCTCTGCATCGGCATGAGCGCCCTGCACTTCTTCCTCTCCGGCAAGCAGCCGTTCGGCGCGATCCTGAAGATCAAGGAAGCCGGCCAAGCGGTCTTCAAGCCGATCAACAAGGACGAAGGCGACGTCTGGAACACCGCCTTCGACGCCCAGCCGCAGAACTGGGACGAAGGCCTGCCCTACGAGGAAATCCAGTACAGCAAGCCGGTCACACCCGGCGATACCAGCACCCAGCCAGAACCCACGGCCAGCGGCGAGAACTACCCGACCTTCGAACTGACCATCGTCAACCACAGCCCCGGCGGCTACTGCCTCAGCTGGCCCAAGGAAGTCCCCAGCCAGCTCCAGGCCGGCGAACTGCTCGGCGTGCAGGACGCCCCCAGCCAGGGCTGGAGCGTCGCCGTGGTGCGCTGGATCCGCCAGGTACGTGGCGGCGGCACCCAGATGGGCATCGAGCTGATCGCTCCCCACGCCCAGCCGTGCGGCCTGCAGCTGCTGCGCAAGGCCGACCAGCACAGCCAATACCTGCGGGCACTGCTGCTCCCCGAGATCTCGGCCATCTCCCGCCCGGCGACCCTGATCACGCCGCGCCTGCCGTTCCAGGAAGGCAACAAGGTGCAGATCAACATCCACGGCGACGAACGCCGTGCCGTCCTCACCAGCCGACAGACCTCGACCGGCAGCTTCAGCCAGTTCGAATACCGTCCGTTCGAGCAGCCGACGGAGCAGCACGGGAAGCCTGTCACAGCTTCGGGAGAGCGCGGATCGGGTGGGGACGAAGACTTTGACTCGCTCTGGAAGTCGCTGTAGATTCCCCAGCCACTCCCATTTGTCGCCATTTAGCGCCCGTTCGGCGCGGTCTAAGCACACGCCATGGCAATCGAGAAGAAAACCATCCGTCTGCTGATCCTGGAAGACTCGCAGAACGAAGCCGAGCGCCTGGTCAGCCTTTTCCGTAACGCCGGACGCGCCACCCGCGTCCATCGCCTGGTGTCCAGCGAAGACCTCGCCGAAGCCCTCCAGCAGACCTGGGACCTGCTCATCGCAGCCCCCGAGAGCGAGAACCTCTCCCCCGGCGAAGCCCTCGGCGCGATCCGTCGCCAGTCAAAGGACATCCCCTTCATCCAGCTGGTGCAGGACAACGACCCGGACCTCGTCACCGAAGCCCTGGCCCTCGGCGCCCAGGATGCGGTGCCCCAGGGCGAGGACGAGCGCCTGGTGCTGGTGGCCAATCGCGAACTGGCCAACCTCGAGGAACGTCGCGCCCGCCGCGCCGCTGAGGTGAGCCTGCGCGAAGCCGAGAAGCGCTGCCAGCTGCTGCTGGACAGCTCCGTGGACGCCATCACCTACGTCCACGACGGCATGCACATCTATGCCAACCGCGCCTACGTCGAGATGTTCGGCTATGAAGATGCCGACGAACTCGAAGGCATGCCGATGATCGACCTGATCACCGGCGACGACCAGGCCGCGTTCAAGGACTTCCTCAAGAACTACCGAGACGGCGAAGGCAACAGCGAACTCACCTGCTCCGGCTGCAAGGTCGACGGCCAGGCGTTCCAGGCCCGCATGAGCTTCTCCCCCGCCACCTACGATGGCGAACCCTGCATCCAGGTGGTGATCCGCGCTGAAGTCGCCAGCGCCGAACTGGAAGAGAAGCTGCGCGAGATCAGCAGCCAGGACCTGGTCACCGGCCTGTTCAACCGCAACCACTTCACCGAGCTGATGGATGCCGCCGCCGAGCGCGCCGTCAACGCCGGGCAGCCCGCGAGCCTCGCCTACATCCGTGTGGACCGCTACTCCGCCCTGCAGGCGGACATCGGCATCGGCGGCAGCGACCTGGTGCTGACCGACCTGGCCAACCTGCTGCGCACCCACTTCCCAGCCGACGCCCAGCTCGCCCGCTTCAGCGACGACGTCTTCAGCGTGCTTCAACCCGGCCTCAGCCCGGAGCAGGCTCGCGACGGCCTCCAGGCCTTGCGCAAGAAGGTGGAAGGCCATCTGTTCGACGTCAGCGGCCGCACCGCCCAACTGACCCTGTCCATCGGCGTCGCCGGCCTCAACGAGACCACGCCACGGGCGGAAGAGGTCATCGACCGCGCCCACCGGTGTGCCGACGAGATCACCGACGGCAACGACGTGCGCCTGTACGACCCCGCCAGCGAACTGGCCGCCGCCGCCAGCCGCGGCAACCTGGTGGCCATGGTCCAGCAGGCGCTGGAAACCAACAGCTTCCGCCTGCTGTTCCAGCCCATCATCAGCCTGCGTGGCGACAGCCACGAGCACTACGAAGTGCTGCTGCGCCTGCTCAGCCCCCAGGGCGAGGAAGTGCCGCCGGCCGAGTTCCTCGGCGCCGCGCGGGAAGCCGGCCTGGCCGAGAAGATCGACCGCTGGGTGATCCTCAACTCGGTCAAGCTGCTGTCCGAGCACCGCGCCAAGGGTCACAGCACCCGCCTGTTCGTGCACCTGTCCGGCTCCAGCCTGCAGGACCAGACCCTGCTGCCCTGGCTGAGCGTCGCCCTCAAGGCCGCACGCCTGCCTTCCGACGCGCTGATCTTCCAGTTCAGCGAGCCCGACGCCATCGCCTACCTGAAGCAGGCCAAGGCCCTGACCCAGGGTCTGGCAGAGCTGCACTGCAAGGTGGCGCTGAGCCAGTTCGGCTGCGCGCTGAACCCCTTCAACACCCTCAAGCACCTGAACATCGACTTCGTGAAGGTCGACGGCTCCTTCACCCAGGACCTGGGCAAGGCCGAGAACCAGGAAGCACTGAAGACCCTGCTGGCCAGCCTGCACGCCCAGGCCAAGCTGACCATCGTGCCCTTCGTCGAGAGCGCCAGCGTGCTGGCCACCCTCTGGCAGGCCGGGGTCAACTACATCCAGGGCTACTACCTGCAGGGCCCCAGCCAGTCGATGGACTACGACTTCTCCTCCGGAGACGAGTAAGCCTTCAGCCACACACGAAAAAGCCGCCCTCGGGCGGCTTTTTCGTGCCTGGATGGCCGGACTCAGTCCTGGCCGTCGCGGTCGCGGAACCCCAGCAGGTAGAGGATGCCGTCCAGCCCCAGGGTGGAGATGGCCTGCTTGGCCGACTGCTTGACCAGCGGCTTGGCACGGAAGGCCACGCCCAGGCCGGCCAGGCCCAGCATCGGCAGGTCGTTGGCGCCGTCGCCCACGGCGATGGTCTGCTCCAGGCGCAACCCCTCGCGCTCGGCCAGCTCGCGCAGCAGGTCGGCCTTGCGCTGGGCGTCGACGATGGGCTCCACCGCCACGCCGGTCAGCTTGCCGTCGACGATCTGCAGCTCGTTGGCGAACACGTAGTCGATGCCCAGCTTGGCCTGCAGCTGCTTGGCGAAATAGGTGAAGCCCCCGGAGAGGATCGCGGTCTTGTAGCCCAGGCGCTTGAGCTCGGCGAACAGCGTCTCGGCGCCCTCGGTCAGGCGCAGGGAGGCACCGATTTCCTGCAGCACGTCTTCGGAAAGCCCCTTGAGCAGCCCCAGGCGCTCCTTGAAGCTGGCGCGGAAATCCAGCTCGCCGCGCATCGCACGCTCGGTGATCTCGGCCACCTGATCACCCACACCGGCCGCCTTGGCCAGTTCGTCGATGACCTCTGCCTCGATCAGCGTCGAGTCCATGTCGAACACCGCCAGGCGGCGGTTGCGGCGGAACACCGAATCGCGCTGGAAGGCGATGTCGACGTTCAGCTCCTGGGCCACGCTGAGGAACTCGGCCCGCAGCGCTGCCGGGTCGGCCGGCTCACCGCGCACGGAGAACTCGATGCAGCCCTTGCCCTGGCTGTCGGGCATGTCCAGCGGCATGCGCCCGGACAGGCGGTCGATGTGGTCGATGTTGAGGTCGTACTTCGCGGTGATGGCGCTGACACGCTGCAGCTGTTCGGCAGTGACCTTGCGGGTCAGCAGGGTGACGATGTGGCGGGCCTTGCCCTGGCCGCCGACCCAGGTCTGGTAGTCGGCTTCCGACACCGGCGTGAAGCGCACCTGCTGGTCCAGCTTGTAGGCGGTGAACAGCACGTCCTTCAGCACCGACGAGGCCTGCTCGGTCCCGGGGATCTCCACCAGGATGCCGAACGACAGGGTGTCGTGGATGACGGCCTGGCCGATGTCGAGGATGTTGACGCCGCCCTGCGCCAGGACGCCGGTGATCGCCGCGGTCAGACCGGGCCGATCCTCACCGGTGATGTTGATCAGGACTATTTCGCGCAAGGCGCACCTCCTGCAGTGGAAAAGGCGCACATTCTACCCACTTTCCCGGCCCGGCGAGCATGCCGGCCGCTTTGCCCTGCGGGGGGCGCTCGCTATACTGCGCCCCAATTCCGTCCGAGAAGAGCCGAGCTCTGTGAACCGGCCCACGTCCGTCAAACCCGACAACTTCTTCCTGCTGATCTTCAACGCCCTGCGCCAGCGCCGTGTGCCGATCGCCTTGCGCATCGCCAGCCACAGCCTGCTCCTGGTTGCCCTGGCGCTGGTGATCTACGCCTGGGTGATGGGCATGCAGTTCCGCCAGGCCATGCAGCAGCAGGCCGACGCCCTCGGCCAGAGCCTCACCGCGCAGACTGCCGCGTCCGCCACCGAGCTGCTGGTGTCCAACGACATCCTCAGCCTCAACGTCCTGCTCAACAACCTGGTGAAGAACCCGCTGGTAGCCCACGCCGCCATCTACAGCGTGGACAACCGCATCCTCGCCGAGGCCGGCTCGCGGCCCAAGCAGGGCCTGCTGGGCGAAACCACCGGGCTGTACTCCACCCCAATCACCTTCCAGGAAGTCATCGCCGGGCACCTGCGCCTGAGCCTGGACATGCAGCAGTTCCAGCAGCCGATGACCATCAGCCTGCAGAGCATGGGCCTGTTGAGCCTCATCCTGCTGGCCCTGACGCTGTCCCTCAGCCTGCGCCTGGGTCGCCACCTGTCCACGCCGCTGCTGCAACTGCGGGTGTGGCTGCGTGACCCGGACGACCCCGCCCCCGGTGCCGGCCGCCAGGATGAGCTGGGCGACCTCGCCCGCCAGCTCCAGGCCCGCCTGGTGCCGGAGAAGCCCGAGCCGGAACCCGAGCCCGAGCCGGACTACCCGGAACTCGAAGATGAAGACCTCCAGCCCGAGCCCGGCCTGGAAGACGAAGAAGACGGCTTCGAGGTCCGCGACCTGCGCGACACCCGCTACGACGTCGAGGACGAGCTGCCCAGCCGCCTGTTCACCCCGGACGATGACGATCCCTTCGCCGAGCTTCGCCCGGTGGAGGAGCCGCCCCGTGCGCCGGCCGTCGAGCCCCCAGCACCGGTGCAACCCAGCGTGCCCCAGCGCAGCGCCGTGCTCGCCGTGCAACTGGGCGCCCAGGACCAGCTGCGCCGCCTGCCGCGCTCGCGCCTGCTGGACCTGCTGCAACGCTACCGCGACTGCCTCGACCAAGCCGCCACCCTCTACCAGGGCGAGCTGCACACCCTCAACGACGGCAGCAGCCTGATGCTGTTCCACAGCCTCGACAGCGGCGAGGACCACCTCACCCATGCGCTGTGCTGCGGCGAGCTGCTGCGTGCCCTGGGCCACGCCCTGCAGATTGAGGTGGCCGACAGCGGCATCACCCTCCAGCTGCAGCTGGGCCTGACCCTCGGCGACAGCCTGGCCGGCATGAGCCAAGGCGACCTGCTGCTGGACGACGTGACCCAGGCCGCCCTCGCGCTCAGCCAGCACAGCCGCAACCTGCTGCTGGTGGACCGCGCCATCGCCGATGACGCGCTGGTGCGCCAGCGGGCGCGTGTGCGTGCCATCGCCAGCCCCGAAGGCGCCTGCTGCGTTGAACGCCTGCTGGAACCCTACCCCTCGCTGCTGGAACGCCAGCTGGCCCGCATGCACGAAGCCCGGCACTGAGCCGGGCGCCACGGAACGGCAACATGACCACACTGATCACCCATCCCCTGCCGGTGCTTGCCGTGGGCATCGCCCTGGGCAGCCGGGTCATTCCCCCGCGCCTGCTGCTGGCCGGCCTGATTGCCGCCTGCCTGCCGGACGCCGACGTGCTCGCCTTCAAGCTGGGCATCGCCTATGCCGATGCCTTCGGCCACCGGGGATTCAGCCATTCGCTGCTGTTCGCCGCGCTCTGCGCCGCACTGGCCGCCCTGCTCTGTCGCCCGCTGCGCTGCGGCCCCCTGAAGGCGGGCCTGTTCGTCGGTCTGGCGGCCCTCAGCCACAGCGCCCTGGACGCACTCACCAACGGCGGCCTGGGTGTCGCCTGGTTCTGGCCGTGGAGCCAGGAGCGCTACTTCCTGCCCTGGCGCCCCATCGAGGTCTCGCCCTTCATCAAGGGCTTCTTCAGCGCCCGCGGCCTGGCCGTGCTGGGCTCGGAAGCCCGCTGGGTCTGGCTGCCCTGCCTGGCTGTCGCGCTGTCCGGCTTCACCCTGCGCCACCTGCTGCTGCGCTCGCCGCAACGCGACCACGCCTGAACGCCCGGCTGAAAAAAAACGCCGCGCTCCCTGGGGATGCGCGGCGTTTTCACAGGTGGAACGGCACACCGCTAGAAGCGGAACACCTCCACATCGGTACGCACCGGAGCCGCCATCGGGATCTTCGGTTGCGCCGGCTCCCGGCTGTTGCGCGCGGGCGCGGGGCTGGGCTTGCGCGTCTCCCCGGCAGCGGGCGCAGAGGCCTGGCCCTCCAGGGGCTTCACGGCACCCGCCAGTTGCTCGGCCAGTTGCTGCAGCAGCTGGCTCTGGGCGCGAACCTGATCGCCCGCCGAACCGTCATGGGGCTGCTCCAGGCGCACCAGGCGGCTGTCACGCAGTTGGCCGGCCTTGTCCAACACCCGCCACTGGGCTTCCAGCACCGCCGGGCGCTGGGGGCCGGAGTCCAGGCGGTTGATGCTCAGCAGCACCTGGGCATCCGGGGTGAAACCCGGGTTGGCAGGGGCCAGCACCAGGCGCTGGCTGTCCAGGCGCCAGGCCAGTTGGCGCAGCAGGAGCTGGTCGATGTCACCGGCCAGGCTGCCGGCCCAGCGCCCCTCGGTGGAGGCGGTCAGGCTGCCGTCGGGCTGGCGTTGCAGAAGGGTTTCGCGCTGGAGGTAGTCCGCCACGGACACTGGGCCCAGCAGCACGGCCATGCCGGCAGCCTGGGAGGGCAGCTCGGAGTTGCCGGTCTCCAGCTGGTAGAGCGGCGCGGGTGGGGTGTGGACGCAACCCGCCAGCCCCAGGAGGCTGGTCAGCAGCGCCAGGAGTGGAAGTCGTACGACGTTCATCTGTCTGCTCTTCCGGGCCGCACGCGGCGGCCCTGTTCGAATTCATCTCGGGGCGCCCGCCATGGCGGGGCCGTCAGGGGGCACTATCATCCGCCAATGCGGCGGACGACTCCAGCCTCGCGCGTCGAATGGCAGGCGCCAAGGCTCCGCCGGGCGGTCAGCCCGGCAGCTCCACCTGCAGTGCATCGACCCGCTGGAAGCCACGGGGCAGCTTGTTGCCACGCCGTCCGCGCTCGCCCTTGTAGTGCTCCAGGTCGTCGGCCTTGAGCGACAGCGTGCGCTTGCCGGCCTGCAACACCAGGGTGGCGCCAGCGGGCAGCACGGCCAGGTCGGCCAGGTATTCCTCGCGGCTGGCAACGCGCTCGCCGGGGATGCCGATGATCTTGTTGCCCTTGCCCTTGGCCAGCTGCGGCAGGTCCGCAACCTTGAACAGCAGCAGGCGCCCTTCGGTGGTCACGGCGGCGAGGCAGTCCTCCTCCAGGCTGCCGAGAGGTCGCGGCGCCATCACCCGCGAACCTTCCGGCAGGCTGACCAGCGCCTTGCCGGCCTTGTTCTTGGCCTGCAGGTCGGCGCCCTTGACCACGAAGCCGTAGCCCGCGTCCGAGGCGATCACGTAGAGCGCGTCGTCGTCCGGCAGCAGCACGCATTCGAAGGTGGCCCCCGGCGGCGGCGTCAGGCGGCCGGTGAGCGGCTCGCCCTGGCCACGGGCGGACGGCAGCGAATGCGCCGCCAGGGAGTAGCTGCGGCCGGTGGAGTCGATGAACACCGCGAACTGGTTGGAACGGCCCGGCGCTGAGGCCTTGAAGCCGTCGCCCGCCTTGTAGGAAAGCCCGGTGGCGTCGATGTCGTGGCCCTTGGCGCAGCGCACCCAGCCCTTCTCCGAGAGCACCACGGTGACCGGCTCGGTGGGCATCAGTTCGGTTTCCGACAGGGCGCGGGCCTCGGCACGGGCGACGATCGGCGAGCGGCGCGCATCGCCGTAGGTCTCGGCGTCCTTGATCAGCTCCTCGCGCACCAGCCTCTTCAGCTTGGCGTCGCTGCCCAGCAGGGCCAGCAGCTTCTTCTGTTCCTTCAGCAGCTCGTCCTGCTCGCCACGGATCTTCATCTCTTCCAGGCGGGCCAGTTGGCGCAGGCGGGTGTCGAGGATGTAGTCGGCCTGGGCTTCGCTGAGCTGGAAGCGCTCCATCAGCACCGGCTTGGGCTGGTCCTCGGTGCGGATGATGTGGATCACCTCGTCGAGGTTGAGGAAGGCGATCAGCAAGCCATCCAACAGGTGCAGGCGCTTCTCCACCTTGTCCAGGCGGAACTGCAGGCGGCGGCGCACGGTGCCGACGCGGTAGGTCAGCCACTCGGTGAGCAGGGTGCGCAGGTCCTTGACCTGGGGACGCCCGTCGAGGCCGATCACGTTCATGTTGACCCGGTAGCTGGACTCCAGGTCGGTGGTGGCGAACAGGTGCTGCATCAGCTCGTCGGCATCCACGCGGTTGGAGCGCGGGATGATGACGATGCGGGTGGGGTTCTCGTGGTCCGACTCGTCGCGCAGGTCGGCCACCATGGGCAGCTTCTTGGCCTGCATCTGGGCCGCGATCTGCTCCAGCACCTTGGCGCCGGAGACTTGGTGGGGCAGCGCGGTGACGACGATGTCGCCGTCCTCGACGCGGTACACGGCGCGCATGCGCACCGAGCCACGGCCCGTTTCGTAGATCTTCAGCAGGTCGGCACGCGGGGTGATGACCTCCGCCTCGGTGGGGAAGTCCGGGCCGAGCACGTGTTCGCAGAGCTGCTCGACCGTGGCCGAGGGCTCGTCCAGCAGGTGCACGCAGGCACTGGCCACTTCCCGCAGGTTGTGCGGCGGCACGTCGGTGGCCATGCCCACGGCGATGCCGGTGGTGCCGTTGAGCAGCAGGTTGGGCAGGCGCGCCGGCAGGGTCAGGGGCTCCTGCATGGTGCCGTCGAAGTTGGGGCCCCAGTCCACGGTGCCCTGGCCCAGTTCGGAGAGCAGCACCTCGGCATAGCGGGACAGCCGCGCTTCGGTGTAGCGCATAGCGGCGAAGGACTTGGGATCGTCCGGCGCACCCCAGTTGCCCTGGCCGTCCACCAGCGTGTAGCGGTAGCTGAAGGGCTGGGCCATCAGCACCATGGCCTCGTAGCAGGCGGAGTCGCCGTGGGGGTGGTACTTGCCGAGCACGTCGCCCACGGTACGGGCGGATTTCTTGTGCTTGGAGTCGGCATCCAGGCCCAGCTCGCTCATGGCGTAGATGATTCGCCGCTGCACGGGCTTCAGGCCGTCGCCGATGTGCGGCAGGGCGCGATCCATGATCACGTACATGGAGTAGTTCAGGTAGGCCTGCTCGGTGAACTCGGCCAGGGAACGGCGTTCCACGCCTTCCAGGGAGAGATCGAGGGTTTCGCTCATGCGTGCCTCACGGTGTCAGGTGTTGGCGCAGCACCAGAGTGCCGTCGCGCTGTGTGAATTCGAGCTGCTTGAGGGCGCTCATGCCGAGCAGCACCTCGTCGCCATCCATGCCGGGAGCGATGATGGCGGGCACCTGGGCAAGGTGGATGTCGCCCAGTTGCAGCTCGTCCAGATGGGTGCGATGGCCGGTGGTGCGGCCATTCGCGGTACTCAGGGTGATGGGCTCGCCGCGCTTGAGCGCCAGGCGCCGGGCCAGCGCTTCAGGCACGGCAACGGCGGTGGCGCCGGTGTCCAGCAGGAAGGTCACGGCCTGCCCATCGATACGGCCATTGGCGAGGTAATGCCCCTGGCTGCCACTGGCCAGGCGCACTTCCACATAGCCATCGCCACGGGTGGAGGTGGGCGCCTGGTTGGGATTGCGCTTGCCGTCTTCCCAGCGGCCGAAGAAGTGTGTGGCCAGGAGCATGGCAATGCCCCAGGCGAGCACCAGCATCACCCGGCCCACACGCTTGCCCGGCGCCTGCTGGGTCATGGTGCTTCCCAGCCTCCGGTCGGCTTGGCAAAGCGCCACACGATCGGACGCGACTCGCCGTCGGCGCGCACGCTGGAGCCGTTGTCGACGCCGATCCAGGCGCCGTCGGCGTCGACCACCAGCGCCTCGGCCATGCCCCAGTCCACGTCGTAGCGACGGGGCTCGGTGAGGGCTTCGGCGGCGAACGACCAGCAGCGCTCCACCAGGCCCTTGGCCGGATCGCGGCGACAGACCTTGTGGGCATGGCGCTCCAGGGTGAACAGCTTGCCCTTGTACAGCGACAGGTCGGCGAAGTCCTTGGCCATCGGTACCGCACGCCCCAGGGTCGGCGGCGGGGTGTCCTCGCCGGCCTCGCTGAAGATCACGCAGCCCCCGGAGCACGACCAGGTGGACTGCTTGCGGTGCACCACCATCAGCCCACGGCGCTCGCGTTCGGCGGCCAACCACAGGCGCTCCCCGGCGGGGTCGATGGCGATCCCTTCGAGCAGCGCATTGAAGTGCAGCAGCATGCCACTGGCGCGGGCCTGGCGGACCAGGCTGTCCGGCAGGCGCAGCCAATCGGCGGTGCCTTCCGGGCGAACCTGCAGCACGGCGGCATGGGCTTCGCTGAGCAGGTAGCGGTTGCCGGCGGCATCACAGGTGATGCCTTCCAGGTCCAGTTCGTTGCCACGGAACAGGTTCATGAACCAGGTGCGTGTGCGCACGCCCCAGGGCAGGCCGCTGGGCGGCGGCGGCGGTGCCTCGAAGGCTTCCGCACGCGCCTGCAGGACGCCGTCCACCGGCTCCAGCACGAACAGGCGGTCATCCACCCGGTCGGACACGCTCTGCAGCGCCTTGCCACAGACTGCCAGGCCGGACAGGTTGCCGCCGTCCATGCCCGCCACCGGGTACTCGGCCACCAGCCGCAGCTCTTCCACCGGGGCAGCGGCCCACAACGACGGGGCGGACAGCAGCAGGGCGAGGAACAGGCCCGCCCTCACACCTGGACCTCGACCAGGTTGCCCTTGGATTCGAGCCAGCTCTTGCGGTCGCTGGCGCGTTTCTTGGCCAGCAGCATGTCCATCATCTCGTGGGTCAGGCTGCCGTCATCGAGGGTCAGTTGCACCAGGCGCCGGGTGTTCGGGTCCATGGTGGTTTCGCGCAGCTGCAGCGGGTTCATCTCGCCCAGGCCCTTGAAGCGGGTGACCTGGGGCTTGCCACGCTTCTTCTCGGCCGCCATGCGGTCGAGGATGCCGTCGCGCTCGGCGTCGTCGAGGGCGTAGTGGACCTCCTTGCCCAGGTCGATGCGGTATAGCGGCGGCATGGCGACGTAGACGTGGCCGGCTTCCACCAGCGGGCGGAAGTGACGCACGAACAGGGCGCAGAGCAGCGTGGCGATGTGCAGGCCGTCGGAGTCGGCGTCGGCGAGGATGCAGACCTTGCCGTAGCGCAGCTGGGACAGGTCGCTGGAGCCGGGATCGATGCCGATGGCCACGGCGATGTCGTGGACCTCCTGGCTGGCGAGCACTTCGCCGCCGTCGACTTCCCAGGTGTTCAGGATCTTCCCGCGCAGCGGCATGATCGCCTGGAATTCCTTGTCCCGGGCCTGCTTGGCGGAGCCGCCGGCGGAGTCACCTTCCACCAGGAACAGCTCGGCGCGCATCGGGTCCTGGCCGGCGCAGTCGGCCAGCTTGCCGGGCAGCGCCGGGCCCTGGGTGATCTTCTTGCGCTCGACCTTCTTGCCCGCCTTGAGGCGGCGGCCGGCGTTGCTGATGGCCAGTTCGGCCAGTTGCAGGCCCAGCTCGGGGTGGGCGTTGAGCCAGAGGCTGAAGGCATCCTTGGCGACGCCGGAGACGAAGGCGGCCGCCTCGCGGGAAGACAGGCGCTCCTTGGTCTGCCCGGAGAACTGCGGGTCCTGCATCTTCATCGAGAGGACGAAGGCGATGCGCTCCCAGATGTCCTCGGGGGCCAGCTTGACCCCGCGTGGCAGCAGGTTGCGGAACTCGCAGAACTCGCGCATGGCGTCCAGCAGGCCCTGACGCAGACCGTTGACGTGGGTGCCGCCCTGGGCCGTGGGAATCAGGTTGACGTAGCTCTCCTGCAGCGACTCGCCGCCCTCGGGCAGCCACAGCAGGGCCCAGTCCACCGCCTCCTTGTCACCGGCCAGGCTGCCGACGAACGGCTCGTCGGGTAGGCGCAGGTATTCGCTGACGGCGTCCACCAGGTAGGAGCGCAGGCCGTCCTCGTAGTGCCATTCGACGCGCTCGCCGGCGGCCTTGTCCTCGAAGGTGACCAGCAGGCCCGGGCAGAGCACGGCCTTGGCCTTGAGCACATGCTTCAGCCGGCTGACGGAGAAGCGGTGGGAGTCGAAGTACTTGGCATCCGGCCAGAAATGCACACTGGTGCCGGTGTTGCGCTTGCCGACGGTGCCGATGACTTCCAGGTCGCTGGCCTTGAAGCCATCGGCGAAGGCCATGCGGTATTCGTTGCCCTCGCGCTTGACGCGCACTTCCACACGGGTGGACAGGGCGTTCACCACCGAGATGCCCACGCCGTGGAGGCCGCCGGAGAACTGGTAGTTCTTGTTGCTGAACTTGCCGCCGGCATGGAGCTTGGTGAGGATCAGCTCGACGCCGGGCACCCCTTCCTCGGGGTGGATGTCGACGGGCATGCCGCGGCCGTCGTCGATCACTTCCAGGGAGTTGTCCTCGTGGAGGATCACCTGGACGCTCTTGGCATGGCCGGCCAGGGCTTCGTCGACGCTGTTGTCGATGACTTCCTGGGCCAGGTGGTTGGGCCGGCTGGTGTCGGTGTACATGCCCGGGCGCTTGCGCACCGGGTCCAGGCCGGAGAGGACTTCAATGGCATCCGCGTTGTAAGTGGCCATGGATTCCCTTTCGTTCAAAGGTCGGAAAAATCGATGTCCCGCCACTGCTGGGCGGGGAAACCGGCATACGCCAGCAGGGCCGGCAAATGGGCGGGGAAGCGCTGGAACCCATGGTCGCCGCCGGCCTCGATGCGCAGGGCACAGGCACGGTAGAAGCGCTCGGCTTCGCGGTAGTCCAGGGTTTCGTCGGCGGTCTGCAGCCAGACCTGGTAGCGGCTGGCGTCCTGCGGAGGTGCCACTTCCAGCGCTGCCAGGGCGTCCACATGGGCCTGGGTCAGCTCCCATTCCTCGCCGCTGTAATAGTTTTTCTGCGGCCCGAGGCGGCCCTCGAACAGCCGGTGCGGGTTCACCGCCGGGTTGATCAGGATGGCCTTGAGCCCGTGCCGCTCCGCAAGGTGGGTCGCATAGTAGCCGCCCAGTGAGCTGCCGACCAGCACCGGCCGGCCCAGCTCGGCGAGGGCCGCCTCCAGCTGCTCGATGGCCTGGCGCGGGCCATGGTGCAGGGCCGGCACGCGCAGCCGCTCGGCCTGCCCCATGCGCTGCATCAGGGCAGTGAGCTGGAGGGCCTTGCGGGAGTCGGGTGAGCTGTTGAAGCCGTGGATATAGAGGATGGCGGGGGCGGCGGTGGGCACGTGGCGTCCTGGGGTGTGTGGCTGGCAGTCGTACTTCTTGCCGTGCCTCGGCGCCAAGGTCAATAACCTTTGACGCTGTAGTCCACTTCGAAATCGATTCCGGTGACCCGCGATACGCCGGTCTCCAGGCGGCCATCGCCGTGCAGCCTGAGCCAGCGATAGCCCGGGGCCTCACCGCCGACCTGGAACTCCTCGCTCCCCGGCGCGAACTGCACGCAGGTGGAGGGAGAGGCCAACAGGCGCACGCCGTCGCGCAGCTGGTCGAACTCCTGGTGCACATGGCCCCAGAGCACGCCGCGCACATTGCTGAAGCGCGCCAGCACCTCGAACAGGGCGTCCGGGTTGCGGATGCCGATCGGGTCCATCCAGCGGCAGCCGATGGGCACCGGGTGGTGGTGGAAGCTCACCAGCACATGGCGATCGCCGGCTTCTCTCAGCGCCTGCTCCAGCAGGGCCAGCTGGGCGGGCGGGAAATGCCCGGGCACGGCACCGCCGATGGTGGAATCCAGCAGCACCACGCGCCAAGCGGGGAAGTCGATCACCGGTTGCAGCAGGTCGCTGTCGCGGCACACCTGCTCCATCACCTGGACCTCGTCGTGATTACCGGGGAACCAGCGGCACGGCGCGGGAATGCGGGCACAGAGATCACGGAAATGGACGTAGGACTCGGGACTGCCGTCCTGGGACAGGTCACCCGTGGCCAGCACCAGGTCGATGGCGGGCTGTTCCTCCAGCACCTGGTCGATGACGCGGCTCAGGCTGTCGTGCGTATTCATGCCCAGCAGCCGTCCTTCTTCTTCGGCGAAGAGGTGGCTGTCGGACAACTGCACGAGCAGGACCGAAGGAGCAGCGGCGTGGCGGTTCGCGCTGGACAAGACAGTCTCCTGGGGGTGAATGCCACGAATTATGGTGGCACAAGCGTGACGCGGTAAACCCGAGAACCGGGAATGGTTCACAGTTAGCGCGCCCCGGGAGATGGGCGGAAAGAAGTTTCCTACAAGACGACGGGTTCGACTTCGTGACCACAGGCCAGGCAGTGGGACAGCCACTCACCCAGGAAGAGGTTCAGCTGGCTCTTCTCGTCCGGCTGGTGCATGTCGACATTGGGGTAGGGATAGAAGCTGCGCAGGCGCCGTGCGTTCTCGGCGGCGACCACCTCGGCCATGCGCGCATCGTGGTACACGCGGACCTCCAGCTGCGGGGACGGCAGCCAGGGCAGCGGCAGCTCCTGGCGCACCTTCAGCGTGGTGGTGTAGGAGCATGCCTCCACCACGTCCAGCGCCAGCACCCCCAACAGGTGCTCGCCCTGGCTCAGGGCCACGCGGCGCGAGGCCTGGGCCTCGCGCATCTGGGGCAGCAACCGCATCAGCCGGGCGTAGTTGGCCTCACAGGCGGCTTGCAGCCCGGCCAGGTCCACCCGGTAGCGGTCGCGCAACAGGTTCACGTCCACATCCCCCGTACTTCGTCGCGGTTCAGCGCCAGCCATTGCAGGGCAATGATGGCGGCAGCGTTGATGATGCGCCCCTCGCGCAGGGCGGCCAGGGCATCGGCGAAGGACAGCACGTGGACACGGATGTCCTCCCCCTCCTCCGCCAGACCGTGTACGCCACCGGCACCCTCTGCGGTGCAACGGCCTACGTACAAATGCACGAATTCGTCGGAGCCACCGGGTGAAGGATAGTAGGCGGTGATGGGCCAGAGGGAGGTCAATGTCAGGTCAGCCTCTTCGACGGCTTCGCGTCGGGCCACCTCTTCCGGTTCCTCGGCCTTGTCGATGAGGCCGGCCACCAGTTCGAGCATCCAGGGGTTCTGGCTCTTCTCCATGGCGCCGACACGGAACTGCTCGATGAGCACCACCTCATCGCGTTGCGGATCGTAGGGCAGCACGCAGACGGCATCGTGGCGCACGAACAGCTCGCGGCTGAGTTCCGGGCCCATCTGCCCGGAGAACTGCCGATGACGCAGGCGCAGGCGGTCCAGGCGGTAGAAGCCGCGGAAACACACCTCGCGCTCAATCACGTCGATCGCATCAGGGCCGGGTTTGAAGGTGTCTGTCATTGCATCTCGCTCTTTCGGGTGGTTCTGCGTCCGCGCATCCTACTCCGCCGTTTCGGCTTTGCGCAGCCTCTTTGCAGGCGGGCCGGGGACTGGGATCATGCGTCCCCTCCTGCCCGGCGCCGCGAACTCATGGCGCCGGGAACAGTCGAAAACCGCACCGTCCAGCAGACAGCCGATCCGATGACCGATTCCCTCTCCCTGCGCAAAAAACTGGCGCTCGCCGCCTTCACCCTCCTGCTCGGCGCCTGCCAGAGCCTTGCGCCCGACACCGGCCTGAAGGTCGAACGCCAGGCCTGGGAACACCTCAAGCCCGGTTGCCAGGGCGAGAGCTGCCCGCTGGTGAACATCGACGTGGTGCACTTCCCCGACGCACCGGCACTGGAAAGCCTGGTCACCCGCCGCCTGCTGCAGATGACCCAGGACGCCCCCGGCACGCCGCTGCCGGCCTCGCTGGCCTCCTACGAACGGGACTTCCTCGCCCGCGCCGAGCCCGGCTGGGCCAGCTACCTGCAGGCCAAGGTACGCGAGCAGCATGACCAACTGACGATCATCGAACTCTCCAGCTACCTGGCCACCGGCGGGGCCCACGGCATGCCAGGGCGCGGCCTCATCACCTACGACCGCAAGCGCGAGCAGGCGCTGACCCTGCGCGACATGCTGCTGCCCGGCCAGGAAGAAGCCTTCTGGAAGCTGGCGGAAACGGCGCACCAGCGCTGGCTGGCGGCCAACAAGCTGGACCAGGATGCCGATTTCGCCAGCACCTGGCCCTTCCAGCGCACCGAGCACGTGGCCCTGACCCGTGGCGCGATGCTGCTGAAGTACGACGTCTACAGCATCGCCCCCTACGCCAGCGGGCACCCGGAGCTGACCATCCCCTACCCGCAGCTCAACGGCATCCTCAAGCCGGAGTATTTCCCCGGCCGAGGCTGATCCGCCCGAGCCCCCACTGCAGCACGCCGGCCGCCAGCAGCGCCGGCAGGGTCGCCCCCAGCTCCGGCCAGCGGGCGGCCAGCAGGTGGTACAGCGCCACACCGCAGCCCCAGGCCACCAGGGTGTCCCAGCGCAGCACACGGCGCGGCGCCAGCTCCGCACGGCGCTGGCGCAGGATGAAGTGATCCACCAGCACCACGCCGAACAGCGGCGCGAACACCGAGCCGATCAGCAGCAGGAAGTTCTGGTACTCCGCCAGCGGCGCGAAGGCCGCGATCAGGGTGCACAGCACACCGATGGCCAGGGCCAGCTGCTCCACCCTCAGCGGCAGCAGGATGCCCGCCGAAACGGCCGCCGAATGGATGTCGGCAAAGGCCTTCTCCGACTCGTCCAGCAGCACCAGCAACAGCGGAATGCCCGTCCCGGCACCGGCCAGGGCCAGCAGCAGGGCGTTGGCATCGCTGCCCTCGGCGAACGCCAGGGTGTAGGCCACGCCCAGGCTCATCAGCCACAGGCAGCCGACGAAGAAGCCCAGGGCCGAGCCAACGAACACCCCCGAGCCACGCCGCCCGAAGCGCGTGTAGTCGGCGATCAGCGGCAGCCAGGACAGCGGCATGGCGATGGCGATGTCGAAGCCCAGGGCAAAGCCCATCGAACCGTCGCCCGCCTTGGCCAGGATGGCGCCCAGGTCCGCACGGCGCAGCAGGTCCCAAGTCAGCCACAGGCAGGCCCCCAGCAGCAGCCAGATGCCCCAGCGCCGCAGGATGCGCCGCACGAAAGCCAAGGGGCCGGCCACTGCCAGCAGGGTCGCCAGGCCGCCGAAGACCAGCGTCCAGAGCAGCGGCGAGGTCCAGGCGCCCTGCTCGCCGAAGCTGCGGCTGGCCAGCAGGCTCGCGGCATCGCGCATGACGATGATCTCGAAGGCGCCCCAGCCCACCAGTTGCAGCAGGTTGAGCAGCGCCGGCAGGGACGCGCCGGCCGAGCCGAGGCTGAGCTTCATCGCCGCCATGCTCGACAACCCGGTGTCGCTGCCGATCAGCGCCGCAGCCCCCAGCAGCAGCACGCCGACGCCGGTGCCCAGGAGGATCGCCAGCAGCGCATCGTCCCCACCCAGGCCGGGCGCCAGCAGCGCACCGGTCTGCAGCACCATCAGGCCGAGGCCCAGGGAGAACCAGAAGGAAAACAGGTCGCGCGTGCCGAGAACGCGCTGGTCGAAAGCGACCGGGATGGACGGCGAGTAGCGAGGCGAGGTGTTCACGTGGCGGATGCCCTGGTTGGACGGTGGCAAGGATTGGCCCACAAACCGCGAAGCCGGGCATCAGGCCCGGCTTGCGAAAGAGGGTGGATCGGGGCGCCGGCGATGCCTGGGGCACGCCGGGCCCGGCTCGGTCAGACCTGCTTGTAGATCACCGAGCCTTCTTCGCGGAACCGCCCGGACTGCTCGGCGAACCCGGCCTGGATGGCCTTCTGTTCGTCGGTCAGCCCGTTTTCCTTGGCGTAGTCGCGCACTTCCTGGGTGATCTTCATGGAGCAGAACTTCGGCCCGCACATGGAGCAGAAGTGAGCCACCTTGGCCGACTCCTTGGGCAGCGTCTCGTCGTGGAACGCGCGGGCGGTGTCCGGGTCCAGGCCGAGGTTGAACTGGTCCTCCCAGCGGAACTCGAAGCGCGCCTTGCTCAGGGCGTTGTCGCGGATCTGCGCCCCGGGGTGGCCCTTGGCGAGGTCGGCGGCGTGGGCGGCGATCTTGTAGGTGATGATCCCGGTCTTCACGTCATCCTTGTTCGGCAGGCCCAGGTGCTCCTTGGGCGTGACGTAGCAGAGCATGGCGCAACCGAACCAGCCGATCATCGCGGCGCCGATGCCGCTGGTGATGTGGTCGTAGCCGGGGGCGATGTCGGTGGTCAGCGGGCCGAGGGTGTAGAACGGCGCCTCGTCGCAGCATTCCAGCTGCTTGTCCATGTTCTCCTTGATCAGGTGCATGGGCACGTGGCCGGGGCCTTCGATCATGGTCTGCACATCGTGCTTCCAGGCCACCTTGGTCAGCTCGCCGAGGGTCTCCAGCTCGCCGAACTGCGCCGCGTCGTTGGCGTCGGCAATGGAGCCGGGGCGCAGGCCGTCGCCCAGCGAGAAGGACACGTCGTAGGCCTTCATGATTTCGCAGATTTCCTCGAAGTGGGTGTAGAGGAAATTCTCCTGGTGATGCGCCAGGCACCACTTGGCCATGATCGAACCGCCACGGGAAACGATGCCGGTGACCCGCTTGGCGGTCAGCGGCACATAGCGCAGCAGCACACCGGCGTGGATGGTGAAGTAGTCCACGCCCTGCTCCGCCTGCTCGATCAGGGTGTCGCGGAACAGGTCCCAGGTCAGGTCCTCGGCGATGCCGCCGACCTTCTCCAGGGCCTGGTAGATCGGCACGGTGCCGATGGGCACCGGCGAGTTGCGGATGATCCACTCGCGGGTCTCGTGGATGTGCTTGCCGGTGGACAGGTCCATCACCGTGTCCGAGCCCCAGCGGATGCCCCAGGTCAGCTTGGCCACCTCTTCCTCGATGGAGGAACCCAAGGCCGAGTTGCCGATGTTGCCGTTGATCTTCACCAGGAAGTTGCGGCCGATGATCATCGGCTCCAGCTCCACGTGGTTGATGTTGGCGGGGATGATGGCGCGGCCGCGGGCGACCTCCTCGCGGACGAACTCGGGGGTGATCTCCTTCGGGATGGCGGCGCCGAAGCTGTGCCCCGGGTGCTGCTCCTTCAGCAGGCCGGCCTCACGGGCCTCGGCCAGCTTCATGTTCTCGCGGATGGCGACGAACTCCATCTCCGGCGTGATGATGCCCTTCTTCGCGTAGTGCATCTGCGTGACGTTGTGCCCGGCCTTGGCCCGGCGCGGGTTGCGCACGTGGGCGAAGCGCATGGCCGACAGCTCGGCGTCCGCCAGGCGGCGCTGGCCGAACTCGGAGGTCAGGCCCGGCAGGCGTTCGGTGTCGTTGCGGTCATCGATCCAGGGGGTGCGGATGTCTGCCAGCCCCTTGCGCACGTCGATGGCGACGGTCGGATCGGTGTAGGGGCCGGAGGTGTCGTAGACGGTCACCGGCGCATTGATCTCGCCACCGAAGGCGGTGGGGGTCACGTCCAGGGCGATCTCGCGCATGGGCACGCGGATGTCGGGGCGCGAGCCCTGTACATAGACCTTGTGAGAACGGGGAAACGGCTGGACGGATTGCTGATCGACCTGGGCGCTCTCGCTCAGGTTTCGTTGTTGTTTTGCGGTCATCGGCAGGCTCCTGGGTGATGTCGGAGCGAACCTGAAAGGCAGAGTGCACCGGGGCTGGTGCCGAGAGGGACCTCTCCGGAGTGCAAGGCGGGAGAGGCACATCTTGTTCCCTACGCAGGCCTTAACCTGATCAGGTTCAACGGGATCCGGAACTTTCCGATCTCAGCCTCCGATTCGAGGCACCCCGACAAGAACTCGCGCAGTCTAATCAAGCCCGCCGCCACAAACCAAGCCCGCGCCGGTAAATAAATGACCCGCGCGTCAGGAAATCCGCTGAAAACAGTATTGTTCCGGGCAGGCAACATAACGTCCGGCAAACTACACTCAGCCCGCCTGGTGGTTGTCTTGACCGCGTACCACGGCACCCGTAGCCTTGCCCGACCCCACTGAATCCAGGATTGATCATGCTGCGCAGACTCTCACTGGCTGTTGCCGTGGCCTCCGCATTCGCCGGAACCGCCTGGGCAGCCAACGCCCCGCTGTCAGCCAAGACGGACCTTGTAACCGTGTACAAGGACGCGGTCGACAACAACGCCGACCTCGCCGCCGCCCGCGCCAACTTCGAAGCCCAGCGCGAGGCCGTGCCCCAGGCACGTGCCGGCCTGCTGCCGCAGATCAATGGCGGCGCCAGCGCCAACGACACCCGCACCAAGCTGGACCAGCCCTCGGCCACCAGCTCGCGCAGCGGCATCGTCTACCAGGCCAGCCTCAGCCAGCCGATCTTCCGCGCTGACCGCTGGTTCCAGCTCAAGGCCGCCGAGGCCAGCACCGAACAGGCCTCCCTGGAGTTCTCCGCGACCCAGCAGAACCTGATCCTGCAGACCGCCGAAGGCTACTTCGCCGTGCTCCGCGCCCAGGACAACCTCGCCTCCACCAAGGCCGAGGAAGCTGCCTTCAAGCGCCAGCTCGACCAGGCCAACGAGCGCTTCGACGTGGGCCTCTCGGACAAGACCGACGTGCTCGAAGCCCAGGCCGGCTACGACACCGCCCGCGCCAACCGGATGATCGCCGAGCGCA
This sequence comes from Pseudomonas sp. FeS53a, assembly GCF_000931385.1. Classification (NCBI taxonomy): domain Bacteria; kingdom Pseudomonadati; phylum Pseudomonadota; class Gammaproteobacteria; order Pseudomonadales; family Pseudomonadaceae; genus Pseudomonas; species Pseudomonas sp. FeS53a. The sequence continues at coordinate 63,890 of NZ_JYFT01000008.1, read as the reverse complement.
ACGTGGAAGACGCCTTCCAGGCGCTGACCACCCTGACCAACCGTGAATACGGCGCCATCGAAGGCATCCAGCACACCCTGCCGGTAGTGGTGCCCAGCCCGAACGACGCCAAGGCCTGGGTCGACACCGCCGCCCAGCAGAACCTCAACCTGCAGGCCAGCAACCACGCCGTGGACGCCGCCGAGGAAACCCTGCGCCAGCGCAAGTCCGGCCACGCCCCGACCCTGGATGCCGTCGCCCAGTACCAGAAGGGTGACAACGACAGCCTCGGCTTCACCAACAGCGGCAACAGCCCCGTGCGCTACGGCAGCGATGTCGAGCAGCGCACCATCGGCCTGCAGCTGAACATCCCGATCTACAGCGGTGGCCTGACCAGCTCCCAGGTGCGCGAGTCCTACCAGCGCCTGAGCCAGACCGAGCAGCAGCGCGAAAGCCTGCGCCGCCAGGTGGTGCAGAACACCCGCAACTACCACCGCGCGGTGAACACCGACGTCGAGCAGGTCAAGGCCCGCAAGCAGTCGATCATCTCCAACCAGAGCGCCCTGGAAGCCACCGAAATCGGCTACCAGGTCGGCACCCGCAACATCGTCGACGTGCTGGACGCCCAGCGCCAGCTGTACAGCTCGGTGCGCGACTACAACAACGCCCGCTACGACTACATCCTCGACAACCTGCGCCTGAAGCAGGCCGCCGGCACCCTCAGCCCGGCCGACCTGGAAGCCCTGGCCGGCTTCCTCAAGGCGGACTACGACCCGGACAAGGACTTCCTGCCCCCGGACCTGGCCAAGGCGGCGGAAGCCAGCCTGCGCAACAAGGCCAACTGACAGGCCCCATGAAAAAGCCCGGCACATGCCGGGCTTTTTCATGGGTGCGAGGTTCACTCCTCGCTGTGCACCACCACCAGCAACTCGGCCTGCTCCTCGCCCAGGGAGCGCAGGCGGTGCGGCTTCTGGGCGTTGAAGTGCAGCGCGTCGCCGGTTTCCAGGGTCAGGCGCTCGGACAGGAAGTCGACCTCCACCCGCCCGCGGTGGACGAAGATGAACTCCTCGCCCAGGTGCTCCTTGAAGGTCGAATGGCTGAAGTCCCGGGGGGGATGGACGATGAACGGCAGCAGCGCGCGGTCGCCGATCTGCCGGGCGAGGGAGGCGTAGGCCGGGCCCTCGTCGTCCCGCGCCAGCGGCTGCCGCTCGTCGTGGCGCACCAGGCTGTAGCCCTCGCTGGCGGCCCCCTCCTCGGCGAACAGCTCCTCCACCGGCACGCTGAGCGCCTTCGACAGCTTCAGCGCGGTGGCGATGGAGGGCGTGCTCAGGCCCCGCTCCACCTTGGACAGGTAGCTCTTGGTCATGCCGGTCTTCTCGGCCAGCGTTTCCAGGGTCATCCCCAGTTTTTTTCTCAACAATTTCAATCGCATGGACATGCAGAACGCCCCTTTGGCGTCGGTGCGGGAAACTTTTCTCTTGCCAATGACACTTTGTGTCATTTAGCTTTGTTTGTGTCATTCGCTTCGACATGACCGCGAGCCCCACTCGCGTCACCCGGCTAAGGATGCTCACATGGCAACTACCATGCACCTCCCCAAGGACCAACTGATCCAGCATGCCGAACGGCAGATGCAGACCAGCCTGCTGGATAATACGTGGACGGCCCGGCAAAAACTGGCCCTGACCTGCCGAATCCTCTTCGAGGGCGGCCATGATTCCGGCCTGGCCGGGCAGATCACCTGCCGTGCCGAGGAGCCCGGCACCTACTACACCCAGCAACTGGGGCTGGGCTTCGACGAGATTTCCGCCAGCAACCTGCTGCGGGTCGACGAGGACCTCAAGGTGCTCCAGGGCCAGGGCATGGCCAACCCGGCCAACCGTTTCCACAGCTGGGTGTACCGCGCCCGCCCGGACGTGAACTGCATCATCCACACCCACCCGCTGCACGCCGCCGCCCTGTCGATGCTGGAAGTGCCGCTGGCGGTCTCGCACATGGACCTCTGCCCGCTGTACGACGACTGCGCCTTCCTCAAGGAGTGGCCGGGGGTGCCGGTGGGCAACGAAGAGGGCGAGATCATCTCCGCCGCCCTGGGCGACAAGCGCGCCATCCTGCTCTCCCACCACGGCCTGCTGGTGACCGGTGCCAGCATCGAGGAAGCCTGCGTACTGGCGCTGCTGTTCGAACGCGCCGCGAAGATGCAGCTGCTGGCCATGTCCGCCGGCGAGATCCGCCCCATCCCGCCGGCCCTCGGTCGTGAGGCCCACGACTGGATCTCCACGCCCAAGCGCCACGGCGCGGCCTTCAGCTACTACGCACGGCGCAGCCTGCGTCAGCACGGCGACTGCCTGAGCTGACCGCGCGCCACCACACAAGACCTTTCGTTCATTGCCCCAGGTGCACCCATGTCCTCTTCCATCCTCCACGGCATCATCGGCTACACCATCACCCCCTTCGGCGCGGACGGCGCCCTCGACCTGCCGGCCCTCGGCCACTCCATCGAACGCCTGCTGGACGGCGGCGTGCACGCCATCGCGCCCCTGGGCAGCACCGGCGAAGGCGCCTACCTCAGCGACCCGGAATGGGACGCTGTGGCGGAATTCAGCCTGAGCACCGTCGCCGGCCGCGTGCCGAGCATCGTCAGCGTGTCCGACCTGACCACCGCACGCACCGTGCGCCGCGCCCGCCTGGCCGAGCAGCTGGGCGCCAGCGCGGTGATGGTGCTGCCGGTGTCCTACTGGAAGCTCAGCGAGGCGGAGATCCTTGCCCACTACCGCGCGGTGGGCGAAGCCATCGGCATCCCGGTGATGCTCTACAACAACCCGGGCACCAGCGGCACGGACCTGCCGGTGGAGCTGATCCTGCGGATCGTCCGGGAGGTGGAGAACGTCACGATGGTCAAGGAGAGCACCGGCGACATCCAGCGCATGCACCGGCTGCACCTGCTCTCCGACGGCCAGGTGGCCTTCTACAACGGCTGCAACCCGCTGGCGCTGGAGGCCCTGGTGGCTGGGGCGAAAGGCTGGTGCACCGCCGCGCCCAACCTCATCCCCCGGCACAACCTGGCGCTCTACGAGGCGGTGCGCGAGGGACGCCTGGACGAGGCGCGGCAGTCCTTCTATCGCCAGCTGGCGCTGCTGGACTACATCACCCGCCGGGGCCTGCCCACCACCGTCAAGGCCGGCCTGCGCCTGACCGGGCTGGACGTGGGCGTCCCGCGCCTGCCCCTGCAGGCGCTGGATGACGAAGGGCAGCGCTACCTGAGCGGCCTGCTGGCCGGCCTGCGCCTGACCGGGCTGGACGTGGGCGTCCCGCGCCTGCCCCTGCAGGCGCTGGATGACGAAGGGCAGCGCTACCTGAGCGGCCTGCTGGCCGACCTGCGCTGACCGGCGGCCCCGCCCGTCGCACGGCGGGCGGGGCGGCTCAATCGCGGTAGTCCGGTGCCACCCGGTCCAGCAGGCGCAGCAGCGCCTGCCAGGCCAGTTCGTTGGCATCCGGGTCGCTCAACTCGCCGTCCGCCAGCGGGCGCGCGGGTTCGTTGAACTGGCGCTGGGTGTGTTCGCAGACCTCGTGGGACGGCAGCAGCAGCTCGCCGCCGGCCTGGGCGGCCAGCTGGATGTCGCAGGCCTTCTCCAGGTAGTACATGCGCAGGAAGGCCTGGGCCACCGTCTCCCCCACCGTCAGCAGGCCGTGGTTGCGCAGGATCATCACCGGCTTGTCGCCGAGGTCAGCCACAAGGCGCTTCTGCTCGTCGAGGTTCAGCGCCACGCCCTCGTAGCCGTGGTAGGCCACGCGGCCATAGAACTCCATGGATATCTGGTTCACCGGCAGCAGCCCGGCCGGCTGGGCGGCCACCGCGCACCCGGCGCGGGTGTGGGTGTGCAGCACGCAGCGGGCGTCCTCGCGGGCGGCATGGATGGCGCTGTGGATGACGAAGCCCGCCGGGTTGACCTTGTGGCGGGTCGGCTCCACCGGGCGGCCCTGCAGGTCGATCTTCACCAGGTCGCTGGCGCGGATCTCGTCGAACATCAGCCCGTAGGGGTTGATCAGGAAATGGTGCTCGGGCCCCGGCAGGCGCACCGAGATGTGGGTGAAGATCAGGTCGGTCATGCGGAAGTGCGCCACCAGCCGGTAGCAGGCGGCCAGCTCCTGGCGCAGGGTGCGCTCCTCGGGGGAGCAGGACGAAGGGGGCAGCGGGGCGTGCAGCGGCGTCATGGAAGGCTCCGGGGTCGGTGGAAGGTGAAGTGGCCCACCGCGAGGGTGGGCCGGGTAGAGGCACCCTATCAGCGCACCGCCCAGGCGTTGAAGCGCTCCTCCAGCTCCTCGCCGTGGTCGACCCAGAACTCCACGTCCATGGGCAGGGCGTCCGCCAGGGCCTGGGGCGTGGCCGGAATCCAGCGCGCCTGCTCGGCGTCCAGCGCGGCGGCGGCCTCACGGTTGGTCGGGCCATAGGGAATGCGACCGATGTAGTCCAGCTGCGGCGCCTTGCGGTTCATGTAGGCGACCAGCCGTTCGGCCTGGGGCAGGTGCCGGGAACCCTTGATCACCGCCCAGTAGTCCATGCCGTAGAGGCTGCCGGGCAGCACCAGGGCGAAGTTGCGCCCGCCCTGGTGCGCGGCGGCCACGCGCCCGGAGTAGGAGGAGGTCATCACCACATCGCCTGCCGCCAGCCACTGGGTGGGCTGGGCACCGGCCTCCCACCACTGGATCTGCGGCTTGATCTGGTCGAGCTTGGCAAAGGCGCGGTCCACCCCGGCCGGCGTGGCCAGCACCTTGTACACCTCGCCGACCGGCACGCCGTCGGCCAGCAGGGCGAACTCCAGGTTGTACACGGCGCGCTTGCGCAGGCCGCGCTTGCCGGGGAATTTCTCCAGGTCCCAGAAATCCGCCCAGGAGGTGGGCGCCGTCTTCAGGCGGTCGGCGTCGTAGCTCAGGGCCACGCCCCACACCATCGCGGCCGAGCCGCAGTCCTGGGCGGCCTGGTCGATCAGTGCCTCGCGGCCGCCAAGGCGCGACCAGTCCAGCGTCTCGAACAGGCCGCTCTCGCAGCCGCGCACCAGGTCGGGCCCCTCGATCTGCACCAGGTCCCAGTCCACGTGGCCGGTCTCGGCCATCACCCGGATGCGCGCCATCTCGCCGTTGTATTCGGTCTGGATCAGGCGGTGGCCATCCTCGGCCGCGAAGGGTTTGAAGAAGGCTTCGTCCTGGGCCTTCTGGCCGTCGCCACCGTAGCCGACCACCACCATGTCGGGCGCCGCCTGGGCACCCAGGGCGGGCAGCAGCAGGGCCAGGCAGGTGAGCAGGCGGGGCAGGAACGGCGCGCTGCGCCGGTGGAACGGAGATGAGGTGTGGTTTCGCATGAACGTGCTCCCAGTCTTGTTGTTGTTCAGGGATGCCCCGTCGAGGGGGGCTTTCACGCTAGGGCCACGTCATTAAAAAAACAAGTTGATTTTTTACTGAAAACAAACAAGTAATGAATTTATAAGAAACGACCTCGCCGAGGCCCCCATGTCTGCCTTCCCCCACCTGTTCGAGCCCCTGCACCTGCGCGGCAAGCGCCTGAAGAACCGCATCATGTCCAGCGGGCACGACACCAGCATGCCCACCGACAACCGCGTCAACGACACCCTCATCGCCTACCAGCGCGCCCGCGCCGAAGGGGGCGTGGGGCTGATCGTGCTGCAGGTGGCCGGCGTCCACGACAGCGCGCGCTACACCTCCCACGTGCTGATGGCCACGGACGACTCCTGCATCGAGGGCTACCGCGAACTGGCCGAGGCCTGCCACGCCCACGGCACGCTGGTGCTGTCGCAGCTGTTCCACCCCGGGCGGGAGATCATGGAGACCGCCAACGGCCTGCTGGCGGTGGCCTACGCGCCGTCCGTCACGCCCAACGAGCGCTTCCGGGTCATGCCCCGGGCCCTCGACCAGGCCATGATCGACGAGATCGTCGCCGGCTACGGCGCCGCCACCCGGCGCCTGCGCGAGGCCGGGCTGGATGGTGTGGAGGTGGTGGCCAGCCACGGCTACCTGCCGGCGCAGTTCCTCAACCCCCGGGTCAACCTGCGCGAGGACGGCTACAACGGCGACCTCGACGCCCGCCTGCGCTTTCTCCGCGAGGTGCTCGAGGCGGTGCGTGAAGCCGGCGGCGAAGACTTCATCGTCGGCCTGCGCATCTCCGCCGACGAGCGCGATCCCCAGGGGCTGACCGAGGACGAATCCCTCAGCGCCGTGCTCGCCCTGCAGCCGCAGCTGGACTACGTGCACCTGGTGGCCGGCACCTCCGCGTCCTTCGGCGGCGCCGTGCACATCGTGCCGCCGATGGCGGTGGCGCCGGCCTACCTGGCCGAAACCGCCGGGCACTTCAAGGCCCGGCTGGGTATCCCGCTGTTCGTCACCGGGCGCATCAACCAGCCCCAGGAAGCGGAGCAGATCATCGCCAGCGGCCAGGCGGACGTGTGCGGCATGACCCGGGCGCTGATCTGCGACCCGCAGATGCCGGAGAAGACCGCCAGCGGCCGGGTGGACGACGTGCGCGCCTGCATCGCCTGCAACCAGGCGTGCATCGGCCACTTCCACAAGGGCTACCCCATCTCCTGCATCCAGCACCCGGAAACCGGGCGCGAACAGCAGTTCGGGCGCCTCGTCCCCACCGATCGCCCGCAGCGGGTGATGGTGGTCGGCGGCGGCCCGGCCGGCATGAAGGCGGCCGCCGTGGCGGCCCGCCGCGGCCATCAGGTCACCCTCTACGAAGCCGGCGCCCAGCTCGGCGGGCAGGTGCTGCTGGCCCAGCTGCTGCCCCGGCGCAGCGAATTCGGCGGCGCCGCTACCAACCTGCAGCGCGAGCTGGAGCTGGCTGGCGTGCAGGTGCAGCGCAACACCCGGGTGGACCTGGCCCTGGTGGAGCGGGAGCGCCCGGACCGGGTCATCCTCGCCACCGGCGCCCGCCCCTACTGGCCGGCGTTCGAACGCGGCGGCGACCTGCAGGTGGTGGATGCCTGGCAGGTGCTGCGCGGCGAGGTGAAGGTCGGTCGCTCGGTGCTGGTGGCCGACTGGCGCTGCGACTGGATCGGCCCCGGCATCGCCGAGCACCTGGTGCGCCAGGGGCATGCGGTGCGGCTGGCGGTGAACGGCACCCACTGCGGCGAGAGCCTGCCGCTGTACGTGCGCGACCAGATGGCCGGCGAGCTGCATCGCCTGGGCATCCCGGTCACGCCCTACGCGCGGTTGTATGGCTGCGACGACGACACGGTGTACATGCTGCACAGCGCCAGCGGCGAGCCGATGCTGTTCGAGCAGGTGGACACCCTGGTGCTGTGCCAGGGCCATGCGCCGTTCGATGAGCTGGGCAGCGCCCTGGAAGGCCGGGTGCCGTTCCAGCGCATCGGCGATTGCCTGGCGGCCCGCACGGCGGAAGAGGCGATCTTCGAGGGGCTGCAGGCAGCCTGGACGCTCTGAAGCCGGGGCGCGCGGCAAGGGTCGAACCTGCCTTACAATGCCGCGCCCGACACACCGGGCCGCCGGCCTACAAGGACAGCCAGACAATGAGCCCACTGCCGCCCTCGCCCCAGGCCGTACCGCCTGAAAGCCAGTTCCTCGGCACCCGCATCCGCGGCCTGCGCAAGCGCCGCGGCATGACCCTGAGCGAACTGGCCGAGCAGAGTTCGCTCACCGCCGGCTACATCAGCCAGCTGGAACGCAACCTCGCCTACCCCTCGATCCCGGCGCTGTTCAACATCGCCCGCAGCCTGGGGGTGACCATCCAGTGGTTCTTCGGCAGCGAAGCCCCCGTGGCCGAGGCCGACCGGGGCTACGTGGTGCGGCGCAACGCCCGCATGAGCCTGCATTACGAGGACGGCATCACCGACGAGCTGCTCAGCCCGCAGCCCAGCCGTTCGCTGGAGGTCCTCCATTCGCGCTTTCCGCCCGGCACCTACAGCGAGGAGAGCTACAGCCACGAAGGCGAGGAAGCCGGCTACGTGCTGAGCGGGCAGTTCGAGCTGTGGGTCGGCGAACGCCACTTCCTGCTGAACGAAGGCGACAGCTTCGCCTTCTCCAGCCAGGAGCCGCACCGCTACGGCAACCCCGGCGAGCGGGATGCCCTGGTGCTGTGGATCGTGACCCCGCCGACCTTCTGATCCCGCGCCGCCTCGGCGACGCTCCTCACTTCCTGATTCGGGCAGCCAGGCCAGCCAACAGGCGCTCCAGCGCGCCCTGGTTCGCCCGCAGCACGCCGAGCCCGGCATCGCGCATGGCGGCGGCGCGTGCGGCGTCGGCCCAGAGCCCTTCGAGGTCACGGGCCAGGGCCTCGGCGCCGTCCACCTCCAGCAGGGCGCCGGCATCGCGCAGTTGTGCGGCGATTTCGAGGAAGTTGAACAGGTGCGGGCCGGACAGCACCGGCTTGCCCAGGGCCGCCGGCTCCAGCAGGTTGTGCCCGCCGTTGGGCACCAGGCTGCCACCGACGAAGGCGCTGTCGGCCAGGGCGTAGAGGAACAGCAGCTCACCCATGGTGTCGCCCACCAGCACCTGGGTCTGCGCCGCCACCGACTCGCCGCTGGAGCGGCGCTGGCTGGCGAAGCCGGACTGGCGGCTCAGCTCGTACACCGAGGTGAAGCGCTCCGGGTGGCGCGGCACCAGGATCAGCAGGGCATCCGGACGCCGGGCCAGCACGGCGCGGTGGGCCGCGAGGATGATCTCGTCCTCGCCGGCATGGGTGCTGGCGGCGATCCACACCGGTCGCCCGCTGGCGCCCCAGGCTGCACGCAGCTCGGCGGCACGGGCCGGCAGGGCCGGGTCGATGGTGAGGTCGTACTTGATCGAGCCGGTCACCCCCACGCATTCAGGGCGCGCGCCCAGTTGGCGGAAGCGCTCGGCTTCGGCCTCGGTCTGCACGGCGATCCAGTCCAGCTCGGCCAGCATCGGCGCGGTGAGTTTGGCGAAGCGCGCATAGCCCCGTGCAGAGCGGGCCGACAACCGTGCGTTGGCCAGCACCACCGGGATCCGGCGCCGCGCGCACTGGTGGATGTGGTTGGGCCAGAGTTCGGTTTCCATGATCACCGCCAGCTTCGGCCGCACCCGGTCGAGGAAGCGCGACGCGGCCCAGGGCAGGTCGTAGGGCAGGTAGCAGTGCTGCACGCGGTCGCCAAACAGCGCCTGGATGCGCTCGGAGCCGGTGGGGGTCATGCAGGTGAGGGTGATGGGCAGGTCCGGGTGGCGCGCCATCAGCTCGCGCACCATAGGCGCGGAGGCGATGCTCTCCCCCACCGACACGGCGTGCACCCAGATGCCCCCCGGCTTGAGCGGTGGCAGGCCGAGGGCGAAACGCTCGCCGATGCGCCGGGCATAGGCCGGCGCCCGCCAGGCACGCCAGGCCAAGCGCAGGGCCACCAGGGGCAGGCCGAGATGGAACAGCAGGGTGTAGAGGGTGCGATTCATGGTGAGGCCAGTGATGCGGACAGGGGGCGGATGATAACTGAGCGGTCCGCCAATCGAAGCGTTTTCGGGCGCCAGCGGCTGGGCCTCAACCCAGGGCCTGCAGGTGCTCCGCCAGTTGCTCGGCCAGCCACAGCGCGGCGGGGCCGAGGGCTTCGTCGCGCCGGCAGACCAGCTCCACCACCAGCGAGGGCGGCGTCCAGTCGCTGCGCAGCTCCACCAGGTGGCCCTGGTAGGCCGGGTACTGCGCCACGTGCCGGGGCAGCCAGGCCCAGCCCAGCCCGCGCATCACCAGCTCGGCCATGACGTAGAAGCTGTCGGCGCGCCACACCTGCGGCCCGAGCTGCTCGCCGCCGGGATAGTGGCTGTCCTGCGGGGCCATGAGGATCTGCCGGTGGCGCACCAGCTCGCGGCGGTCGGCGTAGCCGCTGGCGGCCAGGGCGTGAGTCGCGCCACAGACGGTGACCATCTCGATGGTGCCGAGGCGCTGGCGCTCCAGGGCGTCGGGCATGTGTTCGTGGTGGAACAGCAGGCCGAGGTCGGCGCGGCGCTCCAGCAGCTTGCGCGCCACGTCGCCCTGGGCGCTGCTGGCCAGCTGCACCTCCAGCAGCGGGAAGGCCGCCCCCAGTGCCTCCAGGCTGGCCAGCACCGGCTGGTAGGGCATGGCCTCGTCCTGGGCCAGGCGCAGGCGTGCCTCCTCGCCACGGGACAGCCCCTGGGCGCGGCCCTCCAGGCGCTGGCACTGGCGCAGTACTTCGCGGGCCTCCTCCAGCAGGGCCGACCCTTCCAGCGTCAGCCTGGGCTGGCGCCCGCTGCTGCGGTCGAACAGCGCCACCCCCAGGTCCTCTTCCAGCAGGGCAATGGCGGTGCTGACGGCAGACTGGGCGCGGCGCAGATCCCGTGCGACGGAGGAAAACGAGCGCCCCTCGGCCACGGCGACGAAGACGCGGATCTGTTCGAGGTTCCAGTGCATAGCGGCTCAACCTATCTCTGATTCAGATGGGTAATGACTTTATCCCATCATGGAAAACTCTAGAATCCGCCCACCTGACAGGAGGGCCCGACCATGACCGGCTACATCTACCTCGCCATCGCCATCGCCGCCGAAGTGGTCGCCACCACCTCGATGAAGGCCATCGACGGCTTCAACAAACCCCTGCCGCTGGTGCTGGTCATCGGCGGCTACGCCATCGCCTTCTGGATGCTGACGATGGTGGTGAAGAGCATCCCGGTGGGCATCGCCTACGCCATCTGGGCCGGGCTCGGCATCGTCCTGGTGAGCATCGCTGCGCTGGTGATCTACCAGCAGAAGCTCGACCTGCCGGCCGTGGTGGGCATGGGGATGATCGTCTCGGGGGTGGTGGTGATCCAGCTGTTCTCCAGCAGCACCGGCCACTGATCCAGCGGCGAACGGCCACGCACGGCACACGCGACAGGGGCGCTATACTGCGCCCCTGTTTTTTCCCAGGCGTCGTCTCCCATGGCCGAACCCCTCAGCACCGACATCCTCATCCTCGGCGGCGGCATCGCCGGCCTCTGGCTCAACGCCCGCCTGCGCCAGCTGGGCTATGCCACGCTGCTGGTGGAATCCGCCAGCCTGGGCGGCGCCCAGAGCGTGAAGTCCCAGGGCATCATCCATGGCGGCACCAAGTACGCCCTGCACGGCGCCCTCACCGGTGCCTCCGAAGCCATCTCCGACATGCCGCGCCGCTGGCGCGAAGCCGTAGCTGGCAGCGGCGAGCTGGACCTCTCCGGCGTGCGCCTGCTCTCCGACGCCCACTACCTGTGGTCGCCGGGCAGCCTGTTCGGCAACGTCACCAGCTTCTTCGCCAGCAAGGCCATGCGCGGCCGGGTCGACCCGGTCAGCGGCAGCGAGCTGCCCCCGGCGCTGCAACATCCGAAATTCAAGGGCAAGGTCTACCGCCTGGCCGAGCTGGTGCTGGACGTGCCCAGCGTGATCGCCCGCCTGGCCGAGCTGGCCGGTGACAGCCTGCTGGCTGGCCACCAGGTGGAGCCGCTGCGCGACGGCGAGACCCTGGTGGGCCTGCGCGTAGACGGCCGCGAGATCCGCGCCCAGCGCATCGTGCTCAGCGCCGGCGCCGGCAACGAGGCGCTGCTGCAGGCGCTGGGCATCCAGCAACCGGCCATGCAGCGCCGCCCGCTGCACATGGTCATGGCCAAGGGGCCGGGGCTGAAACCGCTGTATGCCCACTGCCTGGGCGGCGGGCCGAAGCCGCGGGTCACCGTCACCAGCCACCCGGCGGCCGATGGCCAGTGGGTCTGGTACCTGGGCGGCGACCTGGCGGAAGCCGATGGCGTGGCCCGCAACGAAGCCGAGCAGATCGCCGCTGCCGAACAGGAGATGCAGCAGTTGCTGCCGTGGATCGACTACACAGGCACCCAATGGGCGACCCTGCGGGTGGAGCGCGCGGAGCCGGCGCAATCCGGCCTGGTGCGCCCGGACAACGCCTTCCTCGCCGAGCAGGGCAACCTGCTGGTGGGCTGGCCGACCAAGCTGGCCCTGGCGCCGGACTTCACCGACCGCGTGCTGGCCAGCCTGGACCGCGACGGCATCCGCCCCGGCCAGCACGCACCGCTGCCCACCCTGCCCCGCCCGCCGGTGGCCCAACCGGCCTGGGAGGAACTGCTGGGATGAACAGCCTGCACCACCTGCACCGCCCCCTCGGCGACACCGGCCTGCGGGTCTCCCCCCTGGGGCTCGGCACCGTCAAGCTGGGCCGCGACCAGGGCGTGAAGTACCCCTCCGGCTTCACCATCCCCGACGATGCGGAAGCCCGCCAGTTGCTGGCGCTGGCCCGTGACCTGGGCATCAACCTGATCGACACCGCTCCGGCCTACGGCCGCAGCGAGGAGCGCCTCGGCCCGCTGCTGCGTGGCCAGCGCCAGGACTGGGTGATCGTCAGCAAGGTGGGCGAGGAGTTCGAAGCCGGCCAGTCGCACTTCGACTTCAGCCCGGCCCACACCCGCCGCTCCGTAGAGCGCAGCCTCCAGCGCCTGGAGACCGACGTGATCGACCTGGTGCTGGTGCATTCCGACGGCAACGACGTGGCGGTGCTGCGGGACAGCGGCGTCTACGAGACCCTCGCCGAGCTGAAGCAGGCCGGCAAGATCCGCGCCTTCGGCCTCTCCGGCAAGACCGTGGAAGGCGGCCTGCTGGCACTGGAGCGCGGCGACTGCGCGATGGTCACCTACAACCTCAACGAGCAGGGCGAGCGCCCGGTGCTGGACTATGCTGCCCAACACGCCAAGGGCCTGCTGGTGAAGAAGGGCCTGGCCAGCGGCCATGTCTGCCTGGCACCCGGGGTGGACCCGGTGCGAGCCAGCTTCGAGCTGATCTTCGGTCACCCGGGGGTGACCAGCGCCATCATCGGAACCATCAATCCGCTGCACCTGTCCCATAATGTCGCGACGGCCGCCGCGGTACTGGGTGGGCCAGCCTGACGCCGCGCCCGCGGCCGACCCCGACGCAAGGAGGAGCCGCCATGCCGCGCACCCTGGCACGCAAGGACCCGACCCTCTTCAAGACCCTGCCCCTGCAGGTGGACGCCAGCCCGGACGGGCTGGCCTACCGCAGCCTCGGCCTGCCGATGAACTTCGCGCAGATGCTCGAACGGCGTCGCCAGCCCCTGGTGATCGACGACAACCAGCGCTTCTCGGTGCAACTGGCCAACCTCGGGGTTTCGGTGCGCCTGACCCTGACCCTGCACGGCCAGACCTACTGGGTGGTGGTGCGCCAGCGCCGCCAGGACCGGGGCGACACCGTGCTCAAACTGATTTCCGGCTATGTGCCAGCCCATGAACTGAACCTGCCGCTGCTGACCGCCATCCAGGAAGTGGCCGAGGAATGCCTGATCGAGACGCCGGACGGCTGGCTCGCAGGCCGCTTCGCCGACACCTGGCTGCCGACGCCCTACCCCAAGGCCCTGCACTACCTGGAGCACGCCTACTTCCGCCTCAGCCCGCTGTCCGGCGCGGCACGGCCGGTGCAGAGCGGCAGCCTGACGCTGCTGGAGCGCCCCCACGCCTACGTGCACCTGCCCACCGCTTCCCTGCAGCTGGTCTACGACCTGGCCCTGGAGCTGCCCCGCGAGGCGCGCCAGCCGAGCCTGTTCCACGTCGATGAAGTGCTGCAGGGCGAGGCCCTGGTGGCCAGCCTGGAGCGCCGCCGGCCGGACATCTACCTGCTGCCCTGCCAGGACGGCCAGCCCACCGGCGAACTGTTCACCCTGCTGGACGGCGAGCTGAAGCCGGCCAGCACGCGGGGGCTGTGGCTGTCGGAAGGGTTTGCCGAGCAGGACGGCTGGCTGGTGCGGGACGAGCGGGTGCGCTGGAAGGACTGGCTGGCACGGGTCGGCACCGCGCCGATGAGCCGGCGGCGACTGGCGGGCTGAGCCCGCCAGCCGCACTCGCGGCCTACTTCAGCTCGCTGGAGCTCTTGCCCAGCAGGCGCCGGGCCACGATCAGCAACTGGATCTGCTGGGTGCCTTCGAAGATGTCGAGGATCTTCGAGTCCCGCGCCCATTTCTCCAGCAGTTCGTCTTCCCCGTAGCCCAGCGCGCCACACAACTCGACGCACTTGAGGGTGACCTCGTTGGCGACGCGCCCGGCCTTGGCCTTGGCGATGGAGGCTTCCTTGGAATTGGGCAGCTTGTTGTCGGCCATCCAGGCGGCCTTGAGGGTCAGCAGCCGCGCCGCTTCCCACTCGGCCTCCAGGCGATAGAGGGTGGCTTCGGCGTGGCTGACGCTGAGCAGCGGCTTGCGGTAGTCGAAGCTGCAGCCGGCCTTCTTCAGCAGCTCGCGGGTCCTGTCCAGCGCGGCCTTGGCGACGCCGATGGCCATGCCGGCCACCAGGGGGCGGGTGTTGTCGAAGGTCTCCATCACCCCGGCAAAGCCCTTCTGCACGTCGATCTCGGGGTTGCCCAGCAGGTTGGCCGCCGGCACGCGGCAGTCGTTGAAGCTGATGGAGGCGGTGTCGGAGGCCTTGATGCCGAGCTTCTTCTCCAGGCGGGTGACGGTCATGCCCGGGGTGCCCTTCTCCACCACGAAGGACTTGATCGCGGCGCGGCCGAGGCTCCTGTCCAGGGTGGCCCAGACCACCACCGCATCGGCGCGCTCGCCGGAGGTGACGTAGATCTTCTCGCCGTTGAGCACGTAGTGGTCACCGTCCTTCACCGCCGTGGTGCGGATGGCGGCGGAGTCCGAGCCGCAGCCCGGTTCGGTGATGGCCATGGCCGCCCAGGTGCTGCCGAAGCGCTTGAGCTGCTCCTCGTTGGCCACGGCGGCGATGGCGGCGTTGCCCAGGCCCTGGCGGGGCATGCCCAGCAGCAGGCCGACGTCGCCCCAGCACAGCTCGATGACGCCCAGCAGGGCCGAGAGGTTGCCGCCGTTGCGCACGCCCTCCTCCGCCTGGCCACTGCCGCGCTTGCTGGCGGAGGTGGCGCCGACGGCATCGGGGGAGCCGGCGTTCATGCCGTCCAGCAGGGCGGCCAGCAGGTCCAGCTCCTTGGGGTAGGCGTGCTCGGCCTTGTCGTACTTGCGGGAGATGGGGCGGAAGTAGTTCGCCGCCACCTGGTGGGCCTGGTTGGCCAGGCCGCGGAATTTCTTCGGGGTTTCCAGGTTCATCACAAAGTCCTCAGGACCGGATTTCGACCGTTCGAGCTAGACGCGCAATCGGTAGAAAACGGTTCTCACAAGTGCAGGCCGCCGGCCATGACGGCCACGGCACGCAGGTCGCGGTACCAGCGCTCGGCCGGGTGTTCCTTGGTGAAGCCGTGGCCACCGAGCAGTTGCACGGCGTCGGTGCCGATCTTCATGGCCTTCTCGGCGCACAGCAGGCGCGCCAGGTAGGCCTCGCGACGGAAGTCCTCGCCGCGCTCGGCACGGGCGCAGGCCCGCCAGACCATCAGGCGCATGGCATCCAGCTCGATGCCGATGTCGGCCACCATGAAGGCCACGCCCTGGCGATGGCTGATGGGTTCGCCGAAGGCGACGCGCTCGTTGCAGTAGGTCACCACGTAGTCCAGCGCGGCCTGGGCGGTGCCCACGGCGAGGGCGCACCAGGCCAGGGTGGTGTAGGCGAGAAAGCGCTCCAGATCGAAGGCACTGCCGGCCAGGCGGTCCTCCACCGGCACCCGCACGCCCTTCAGGCTCAGTCGGGCGGTGGCGCAGGCCTTGAGGCCCATGGCCGGTTCGGGGCGCAGGTTCAGGCCCTTGGCACCGACATCCACACGGAACAGTGCCGGGCCGTCGGCCGTCTGGGCGGCGACCAGGATGGCACTGGCGTTGAGGCCTTCGAGCACGAGGCATTTCTCGCCATCGAGCTGGTAGTGACGCCCCTTGCGCTTGGCCCGGGTGGCCAGGCGCAGCGGGTCGACCAGCAGGCCCGGCTCGCTGACGGCAATGGCCATGGCCGGCGGGCGCGCAATCCCGACGAAGGCGGGCAGCCAGCGGGCCTGCTGCTCCTGGGAGGCCCAGCGGCGGATGCAGTTGGCCACCGACAGCGGCACCAGCAGCGAGGCCGCCAGGGACAGGTCGCCCCCGCCGAGGGCTTCGGCGATCAGGGCGTTGGTGACGACGGTGCGCTCGCCGGCCATACCGCCCAGCGCTTCGCTGACGCCGTAGTGGGCCAGGCCCAGCTCCAGGGCCTGGTTGATCAGCTCGGCGGAGACGCAGCCCTGGGCATCCGCCGCTTCCGCAGCCGGCCGCAGGACCTCCCTGGCGAAGGCGCCGAGCATCTCCACGAGCATCTGCTGCTCGTCACTGAGGGACAGGTCGAAGAGGCCGTCCGGGTCCGCCGGGCGCGGGGCCTTGGCAGATTTGGCGGGCTTGGCCGCCATCCGGAAGCCGGCACGGCTGCCGGTGTACAGGAGGCGTTCGAAGGGTTTGCGCAGCTTGAACCGGTCCGGCCAGTCGGCCTGGGCCACGCGGTTCAGCACGGACAGGGCACGGCCCTGCACATCGGTACTCATGGCATCGCTCCACGCGGGGTGAGGATGCCGGGATGATGCGCGCGCGCCACGAGGGGCGCCTATGACCGGGCCGACGCGCCGCTGTGGCGCCTCGGCCAGTGGGAACCCCGTTCAGGGGCTGCTGGGCGTCGGCCCTGCCGGACCGTGGGAAAGCTCAGCGAATCAGCGACTACGGATCTTCTCGACGATGGCGGTGGTGGAGCTGTTCTCCACCAGGCCGAGTACCCGCACTTCACCGCCGTAGGCACGGACCAGGTCGGCACCGACCACCTGCTCGACGCCGTAGTCGCCACCCTTGACCAGGATGTCCGGCTTGACCTCGCCCAGCAGGCGCTCGGGGGTGTCTTCGCTGAAGCTCACCACCCAGTCCACGGCGCCGAGACCGGCGAGCACGGCCATGCGCCGGTCCACCGAGTTGATCGGCCGGCCGGGGCCCTTGAGGCGGCTGACGGAGGCGTCGTCGTTGATCGCCACCACCAGGCGGTCGCCCTGGGCGCGGGCCTGCTCCAGGTAGGTCACGTGACCGGCGTGGAGGATGTCGAAGCAGCCGTTGGTGAAGACGATCTTCTCGCCGTGGGCGCGGGCGTCTTCGATGGCCAGCAGCAGTTGCTCCAGACTCAGCACGCCGCGCTCGGAGCCCTGCTCGCGCTGCACCGCGCGGCGCAGCTCGGGGGCGCTGATGGCGGCGGTACCCAGCTTGCCGACCACGATGCCGGCGGCCAGGTTGGCCAGGGCGACGGCCTGGGGCAGGTCTTCACCGGCCGCCAGGCTGGCGGCCAGGGTGGAGATGACGGTGTCGCCGGCGCCGGTGACGTCGAACACTTCGCGGGCACGGGCCGGCAGGTGCAGGGCCGGGTGGCCGGGGCGCAGCAGGGTCATGCCGTGCTCGCCACGGGTCACCAGCAAGGCGCCGAGGTCCAGCTCCTGCATGAGCCGGGCGCCCTTGGCGACCAGCTCGGCCTCGTCGGCGCAGCGGCCGACGATGGTCTCGAATTCATTGAGGTTGGGGGTGATCAGGCTGGCGCCCCGGTAGATTCCGAAGTCCTTGCCCTTGGGGTCGGCCAGCACCGGGATACCCTTGCGCCGGGCTGCCTGGATCAGCGCCTGGTGGTTCTTCAGGGCGCCCTTGCCGTAGTCGGAGAGCACCAGCACCTTGACGCCGGTGAGCAGGCGTTCGACCTCGGCGGCCAGGGCCTCGGCGTCGGTGTCGAAGGGCTCTTCGAAGTCCATGCGCAGCAGTTGCTGGTGGCGGCTCATGACCCGCAGCTTGACGATGGTGGGCTGCCCGGCGATGCGCTGGAAGCGGGCATCCACGCCGGCGGCACCGAGGCTGGCGAGCAGGCTCTCGGCGGCTTCGTCCTCACCGGTGACGCCGACCAGGGCCGCCGGTGCGCCCAGGGCGGCGATGTTCAGCGCCACGTTGGCGGCACCGCCCGGACGGTCTTCGATCTGGTCCACACGCACCACCGGAACCGGCGCCTCGGGGGAGATGCGCGAGGTGCCGCCATGCCAGTAACGGTCGAGCATGACATCGCCCACCACCAGAACGGGGGCCAGATCGAAATGGGGCATGGTGAGGTTCATGAAGACTCCGGGGCATGAAAAAACGGCGCGGATCATACCATAGCAGCCGATCCGCCCCGGCGAAGGTGGCCGTCAATCGGAAAGCCGGCGGACCCAGAACAGCTCGTGGCGACGCACGGCCTTGCGGAAGAATTCATCCTCGCCGGTGGCTGGCCAGCGGCGGCCTGCGAGGCAGCGCTGGATCAGCCGGCGCAGGCGCTTTTTAGTGGGCAGCGGCCCCTGCAAGTCATGCTGCATGGCCAGGGCCTGGGCCTTGTCACGCTGTTGCGCGGCATCCAGGCAGAGGCTCCACAGCGGGTCGGCCGGAAGCGGCTCGATGGCCGGCGGCAGCGCGATGCCCTGGCCGGCGGGGCCCATGGGCCAGCGGTCGTTGTCGTGCAGGTGGTTGGCGTAGAGCAGCAGGCTGGCGGGCTGCCAGTCGGCTTGCTGGATGGCCGCGAGCAATGCCTGGGTCGCGGCGACGTGGTCGCTGTGGGGATCCAGCTCGGGATGGGGCGTGACCACCACCTCGGGGCGGAAATGCTCCAGCAGGCGCGCCAGGTCAGCCACCAGATTGGTCCAGCTGGGCACGCCGTCGGCGTCGCCGGGCAGCTCGATGGGGTTGTGCTGGCGCACGGTGCGGACGTCGGCATCCCTGGAAACCTTCGAGCCGAAGCCCTGGTCGGGCGCCTGGGCCATGGCCGGGAGCTGCAGGCAGTAGTAGCCGAGCTGCACACAGCGGGATTGCGGGACGCCGCCCCAGAGCGGGATGGCCAGGCTGTCCCAGCTGCGCAGGCGCCCTTTGAGGCGGGCGGCTGCGGCGGCGTCCAGGCCGAGCCGCTGGTAGTGCTCGGCTTCGATCTCGCCTTGGGTGAGGGTGACGATGCTGGCCTCGGCGGCCTGGCTGTACAGCCCGAATGCGGCCAGCTCGGCGTCGTCGGCATGGGGGGCGATAACCATCACCCGCTGCTGGCGGAAGTCGGGCTGGGCGAGGGCGTAAAGAGTGGCGTCGGCGGCGACCCGGCAGAAACGCCCACGAATGACGAGGGTGCCGGCCTGCAGCGCGTCGTGCTGGCCGGTCAGGTTGAGGTAGCGCCAGCCATCGACGCCGCGCTCGAAGTCCTGGCGGTCGTCACCCACGCAGACCGCCGGGTCCAGCCAGCGGCCCAGCCAGGACGCGCGCAGGCGTACCCGCAGGATCAGCGTGTCCGCGGCGCCTGCGCCCTCGGGCAGATGGACACGGCCGCTGGCCAGGTCGAGCGGCCACTCGGGCGTACCGGCCGGGAAGGCGTAGCGGTAGTCATCGCTCGGGGCGTAGAACAGGTGGTCGGCGAACCAGGCCTCATGGGCGATCCAGCCCAGCACCAGGGCCAGCGGCACTAGCCACCAGGCCACGCCGATGCCCAGTGCTACCAGCAGGACGAGGGCCACCAGCAGCGCGATGCGCTTCTGCCGGCGATGGCGTTTCAGCAGTTGCTGCTTGCGTCCGCTCATGGGTTCACACCTGGTAGACGGGCACGCGGTGGCACCAGCGGTCCTTGTATTCGCGGTCGGCACGCCCGAAGGAGTAGCGCAGCGGCTTGTCCAGGGCGCGGGCCTCGGCCCAGGCGGCCTGGGTGTTGACGAAGCTGAGGACGCTGCCGGGGCTGAAGGCGCGCTCCTGGGGATCGACGCCACCGTTGATGTATTCGAGGCTGACCCAGCGCGGGGCCTCGACCCGGTAGAGCACCTGGATGGCCACGGGGCGGTCCTCCAGGTAGATCAGCGAGCCGGTCATGAACTCGCGCATCAGGCCGAACACCTCGGCCAGGTGCGCCTTGCCGGTGGCGTCGAAGCCCCAGCGGCGGTGGAAGAGATCGGCATAGATGGCCGCCTGCTCCGCCGGTTCCAGCTCCAGCATGGGGCGGATCACGCCGCCCGCCTCTTCCAGCAAGCGTTGCTCGCGGCGCTGGTTGTAGCGGAACTTCTTGCTGTAGTCCTCCGGCTCGCGGGCCAGGGCCAGGCCCTCGGGCTGTTCACGCAGGCCGGTGATGCCGCCGAGGTTGAGGGCCGAGACATAGCGGGCCCGATGACGCAGGGCTACGCCGGCCTGCTCGGCGATGGGCAGGATGATTTCGGCGTTGCCCAGGTCGAACAGGCCGCGCTTGCCCTGTTGCTTGAGCACGACCTTGGACAGCGCCAGGTGTCGGCCCCAGGTGGGCAGCGCAGCGACCAGACGGCCGTCCTGGTTCCGCCCCAGGTAGCGCACGGGGATGCCGGCCAGGCCGGCCAGGCGCTCGATCACCTCGGGGTGGGTGGCGACGCTGCCGCCGAACTCATGCCAGGCACGGGCATAGGTGGCGGCGTCGATGGGCTCCCAGCCCCGCTCACGCCAGGCGCGCAGGTAGCTGAGCATCAGGCGTCCTGCTCCACCGCGTCCTTGCCGTCGTCCTCGAACTGCTTGGCGTGCAGGCGGGCGTAGTAGCCGTTGAGGGACAGCAGCTCGCGGTGGGTGCCGCGCTCGACGATGCGGCCCTGGTCCATCACCAGGATCAGGTCGGCCTTCTCGATGGTGGAGAGGCGGTGGGCGATCACCAGGGTGGTGCGGCCCTTCATCACTTCGTCCAGCGCGGCCTGGATGTGCCGCTCGGACTCGGTGTCCAGGGCGGAGGTGGCCTCGTCGAGGATCAGCAGCGGGGCGTTCTTCAGCAGGGCGCGGGCAATGGCCAGGCGCTGGCGTTGACCGCCGGACAGCAGCACGCCGTTCTCGCCCACCAGGGTGTCGTAGCCCTGGGGCATCTTCTCGATGAACTCGGCGGCGAAGGCGGCTTCGGCGGCGGCCTTGACATCTTCCAGCGGGGCGCCGGCGAGGTCGCCGTAGGCGATGTTGTTGGTGACCGTGTCGTTGAACAGGGTGACGTGCTGGGTGACCAGGGCGATGTGCCGACGCAGGTTGCGCAGGCGGTAGTCCTCGATCTCGACGCCATCCAGCAGGACCTCGCCGTTCTCGTGGTGGTAGAAGCGCGGGATGAGGTTCGCCAGGGTCGACTTGCCGCTGCCGGAGCGCCCCACCAGGGCCACCATCTGGCCGGGTTCGGCGACGAAGGATATGTCGTCCAGCACGGGCTTCTCGCTGCCCGGGTACTGGAAGTTCAGGTGGCGGACCTCCAGGCGGCCTTCGACACGCTCGCGCTCGACGGTGCCGCGGTCGATCTCGGGCTCTTCATCGAGCTGTTCGAAGATGCTCTCGGCACCGGCGACACCGCGCTGGATGGTGGAGCTGACTTCGGACAGCTGGCGGATCGGCTTGGGCAACAGGCCGGCCAGGGTGATGTAGGCCACCAGGTCACCGGCCGAGGAATCACCACGCAGCAGCAATACCAGGAACATCAAGACAGCCATGGCACTATATATGACCAGTTGCAACGACGGGGTATAAATGGCTCCGGTGCGAACCATCTTGAGCTGCTTGGCCTTGTTTTCCTTACTAGCGTTCAGAAAACGCCTCTTCTCGTAATCCTCTCCACCAAAACTCCGCACAACACGATAGCCTTGTATGCTTTCAGACGTGATATGGGTAACATCCCCCATACTTGTTTGAATTTTTTTGCTTTGCCTACGAAATTTACGACTGGTATTAGTCACCATAAGGCCGATAACTGGAAGGATTGCAACCATGACCAGTGTAAGCTTCCAATTCATCCACAAAAGGGTGCCAAATAGAAAAATTACTGTCATCCCCTCGCGAACTACAACTTTGATTGCATCAGTGGCTGCACCAGTGACCATCGTTACGTTGTAGGTAACTCGCGAGATTAGATGACCTGAGTTATGGTTATCGAAATAGTGGTTCGGCAGCGTAAGTAGATTATTGAAAAGGGCGATGCGTAGATCTTGAATCAGCCCCATTGAGACCTTAGCAAGGTAGTAGTTGCCGAGGAAAGAGCCGATTCCCTGCCACAGCGCAATTAACACAATGAGCAACGGAACGGCCTGCAGCAGTTTCAAATGCGCCAACCAAGGCGCATGCTCAAGCAGCCAAGGTACACCAAGGAACAGGCTAGCATTCGGATTGGACAAGCCGTCGACAAAGTACTTCAGCATGTACCCAAGCATCGGCTGGGTGGAGGCGAAGACCAAAAATCCGAGTATGCTCAGCACGAACAGCCCCATGTAGGGCCGCACATAGCCTAACAGACGGAAATAGATCCTCAAAGCAGAAGCGTCTTTTTTGGCAGATTGGGTCATGACATACCAGCCGGCAGTAAGAGCGATACATTTTAGCACAGAGTCTCTGCACATCACTCTATACGTGTGTCGCAAGCAGGCGTAGGTTGTGTAAACTATGTGTCGACAGCGCTGCTGGCTGCAACTTAGAGAACTTGGAATGCCGCTGAAAGAGATTTTGCTAGACTGGCTCAACCCTCTGGAAAAAATTCAGAGCGAGACCTACCATCAACTATGCAATGGCGCAACAGTACTTGAACGAGATAGCCATGGAGAAAAAGTGCTCCTCCTCAAAGACGGTAGCATTATTAAGTTATTTCGCCTCAAGCACATAGTCAGCTCAGCACTATTCTACCCTTATGCCAAAAGATTTTCCGACAACGTTAAAAAACTGAAAGATCTAGATATTGCGTGCCCTTCGGTGATTGGTGTTTATCGGGTGAAATCCATAGATCGAGACGCGGTACACTATCAACCCGTACCAGGAAAAAATTTAAGACATTTTCGCAACACACAAGAAAAGTGCCCATCTGATCTATTTTATAGACTGGGATGTTTCATTGGAAAGCTTCATAACACCGGAATATATTTCCGCTCACTACATTTAGGAAACATAATATTAATGCCTTCAGGCGAGTTTGGCCTGATAGACATAGCAGACTTGCAATATCAAAAAAAACCACTCAGCAAGCTGAAAGCCACACGAAACTTTAGACATTTACTGCGAGACCCCCAGGATAAAAGATGGCTCACAAGCAACGAGTTCGGTGATTTTTTCGCAGCCTATCGAACCTCACGAAAGATTAAATAATACCCAGCAAAGCATCTAAATCACACTGAGCAAGCTTAGGCACAATCTCACTCGGCAACTTGCTAGCAATTGAAAGATTGTAAACCTCATAACGCCCCTTCCTGACAATTTTTCGTGACATCCATTCAAAGCTGGGCTCAATAAACTTATCGTAATCTTGGTGCAGAGAGGTACGCACCGCCTCCTCTCCTGACTCATAGAAGCGCCCCATTGCGCCATCTAAATCAACCCCAACAAGGTATACTCGCCGAACCCCTAAGTGATAGCTCAATTGCAACGCCACATAAGGAATAGTTCGAGCAACGAAATACCCCTTATCCATATTCAAACTAAAACCTATCCTATTAGGTGACCGCCTGATCAAAGAGAGTCCACAGATCAGATCTGGATCATGCCTTATAGACCAGGCATAAGCCCTGTCCGAGAGGGGCTTACGACCAATGAATCGATTAACTCTCTCCAAAAGAAAAATAGACTTCCCCTTGAGAGCATCAGGACTTATGTTGTATATACCCGACAAAACCTCAAGACTAGCGGCGATATGCTTCGAGTAGTTCACACCTCTCAAAATCAACTCAGGACGGTCACAGACAAAACTTGCATCATCACACATATAGATAAAAGGCTTTACATCCTCATCTTCAAAGGCCGATATAGAGCCATTCATAGAAATAAACGAATAGCTTCTATATCTTTTGAAGTCAAAACTTTTGGTAGAAGGTCCCGATGCCACAATAAATGCATCTACCCCCAAGCCCCCTATTATCTCGGAGAACGAACGCAGGCGGGCTACTTGGCGGCCATAATCATCAGCCAACCACCGTTCTCCAGCAACAACCTTAACAGCAAGCATCTTTATACCGGCAGCCCACCAGCGCTATGCCAAGGGGCATCCAAAACCACAGCCACACTAAGTTAGGCGTACTCACAAAGCTGTTAAGCTCAACAGCCATAACCAAAGAACCCGAAGCAAGGAGCGAGAAACCGAATGCAGCCGAATCCCTCGTAGATGCCGACTTCAACATTCCCCACAACCGACGAAAAGCTAGCAACATAACCCCAGCCATCAGGACCAGCCCAACTATTCCGAACTGAAAATATACCTCAAGGTATAGACTGTGCGTATTATGAACAACTTGCTTTCCATCGTCGATGATGATGGGCTGAAGCTCAGAACCAGCGCCCGCTCCAAAAAGCCAATTTAGACGAGCCTGAGCAAGCACTGACTGCCAAACCTCATCACGAAAAGTAAAACCTCGGACACCAAACTCGTAAGCAAAGTGAGCGTAGGCAAAATAAGTCAAAACGGCGATAACAGCAATAGCGGAAAAGGCAAAGCGCCTCCACTTTTTCAGATCAAAGAATATTAACCACAAAGTAGCTCCGCAACTCAAAGAAGCCACCCAACCTGCACGAGAAAAAGTACAAACCACATAGACACCTATGACAAATGAGCACACCGACCAAAGTAGAAGAAGCCAAGAGTTTCTCTCCTTAAAAAACAGCCAGAGCGCCGCACAGAGACACACAGCATAATGCAGAGACGCTACTATTGTATTCCCAAAATCAGCCACCCCTTCTACGCCAGAGGAATATATGCTGTTAGCTCTATACCCAACAGATAAAAACCCAAAACCATACCAATTCCATAATGAAAACAAAGCAAAACCCGCCCCCGAAAGAGCATACAAACCAAGTAGCAAACGCCACTTGCAGGTAGACATTTCGATTCTCGAAACAGCAAAAATAAAACAGCCTATTAGCAGAAGGCGACGAGCAGACTTTCCATCAGCGCCAACCCAAGCCGAATTTATAAACAAGTAAAGCCAGAACACACATACCATCCACTGAAAAATATCTGGCTTAGCAAGCGGCCAATCACGGAAAAGTGCAAAAAGAACCGTAAGCACTATAGCCAGACGCAAAAAGCTTGCCCACGCGGCGTTACTAGCAGGCCAGTAAAATGGACCTAAGATGAGAGCACACAGGACAAGCACGCCACACAATTTTGTCAAAAAATCGCCATTATAGATTTTCACGATATAATAATAATTCCTTTCATACTTCAGAAAGCTCAGAAAATCCGGCATCACTGATCATCCACTCTGGTTGGTGCGATAGCGCAACCACTCGATCTGCGTCAGGCCTTTCGATTTTTATCCAAGCATCTCTTTTCCAGCCGAAGAAGTGCAAGTAAGGAAATTCCCTGTCGCCATCCAGATCATTGGTCAACAGCCCATTACGCCAATACCATTCCTTAGGAAAATTATAAGTCCCGTTAGTCCAAGTCCGTCCCGCATTCGGCGTACTGTAGGCTTCTTTAAACTCGCTACATCTATGCATTGGGTTAAACTTACCTACGAGCCTGAAAAGTGGCGCAGGAAGATTCTTACGCCAAAGAAAAATTCGACTAAAGGCCCCTTCATCCAGAGCATGATGCTCTTCATCGGCAAAAAGATCACGCCACTTTGGTATACGCCTAAAAGCCTCACGCATGCGTGTATTGTTACGCAGCAAACAGAGATGCCCAGATATACGCCTAGAATGCGTAGACAAAAGTTCATAGCGAGAAAGACGCTCAACATTGAAATATTTACGCAAGCGCCCATATATTACATCAATATCACCAAACCCCCAAAAATCATATTCTTCCAAACGATCAGCATGCACAAAACCCAATGCCTCTTTAATATCGCAAAGCTTATAAGGGTTTCGCGGCATAAACTTTATCTGAAGACGTTGACTTACCAACAAACAGTAGTCTTCGTAGCTAATTTCCTCAATAGATACATTCCCAGGCAAATCATCTGGAACTCCGCAGTCGCTGTACAGCAGCCAATCTATATCTGGATTCAGTGCACAGCTTCGTAAAAATAGAGGAAACCAAAAAGGCCAACTGCCAAAATATGGAATTACAAAACAGATTGAAGGCATTTCATAAACCCCATTTCATCTGTATACGCTCCCACCATTTAGTTCGTCGCCACGGACGGAGCGGAGCTTGTAAAGCCTCCACCACCTGTAGACCCAAAATATCGAAACGGTATTTTCTCTCAACCAAAGACTTACCCTGACGAGAGATCTCATCAGCTATTTCATGCTGTTGGCGCAAAAAATTAAGCTTCTTTCGAAATTCTTCAACGGTACGGTAAAGAACCACGTTCTTCATATCAATGAATCCTAAAGCTTGGTTTTCCTCTTCACCTTGATCATAGGCAAAGAGCACACAGCCACACGCCATAGCCTCAAAATTCTTGATCATATACTCGCCCATCCCCACGTCAGCGCTTATGAAAAACCGTATACGATTGAGAGTTTGTAAATACTCATCACCCGAATTCGTGCGCATGACGAGCAACGGCTCTTGTTCGCAAATTGAATCAAGCATGGCCTTCCGATTACTGTAAGCAGTGCTTTTAATACTACCTACAAACGCCAACTCAATATCTCTTTCCTGCTTTAAGTCACGTAAGAGAGAGTGATCATAGCCTTTGGGTACAAATACAGCATCCACACCTTCTTCGCGTAGTTTTTTAGCAACCTTATAACCAGAGCTTATAACACGAACCCATGGCAATTGCCTGTAGTACTTAGAGAATGCACCGGTATACTTGCATGGAATGTAATTCTGGTAAGCATCATGTTCAAGTATGACGAGATTGGGCAATGAGCTAATAAAAGAAACTTGACGAATCTCCTGCTTGAATCGTAAAAAAAGTAAAATACGATCAAACTCACCCAATTGGATATTCCTAGAGAAATATTTTCGCAAATTTTTCTGATCTTCACGGGTAAGCAACTGAATATTACAATCACAACCCTGTGCAATTCCGTCATAAAAACGATCAAGTATGACTCTCTGCTCCTTCTGTACAAGCAGCAGCACCTTCAAAGCACGACTCATGCTACTTTCTTCCCTCATAGGATTCATAATGAAGCTTATCAATACGAGTACGCAGCCGTGCCAAAGGCAGTAAGATACGATTTTCTCGGCGCCCCATGGAGTGCCTGGAAGAAAATGTCTCTTCCACGATTTCCCCCCCCACCCTGACTCGAGAAGCACGTACCTCTAGTGTACGAATTCGAGCTCCTACTTTTTTCATTGCATAGCTCAAAAGACGTTCGGCGTGCAGCCCTCTTTTCATCTCCTTGCAGAAAGGCAAGGCGAGCTCTATACGCTTTCCATATGCTTCAAATACCGAACTACCGCAAACAGCAAATCGGTCATTTAGCCCGTTCCACCATTGCCAATCAGGAATATAAATAGCTCGGTGCCTGGCAGAGATTGCGGGCACTACAAAATCAGGCAAAGGGTCGTGATAAATAAGATCAGGCCGAAGAAAAATAACTACATTTGGCCGAAAGGCTTTAACCATAGATGTAACTATGTGTAGCGAATTCAGCTGATGCACGAGATTTTCCAAGGACTTAAAATTATCCATCCAAACATCACCGTGACCCTTTAGCTCTTCGACCTTCCATTTATCCAAACATTCGCCTGCAACCTCGTAGCAACCAGTCATCCCTTCAAAAACCCGGTAATTCTCTTCACTTAAAAAAGCATTCTCCCCAGACCGAGAATTTTTGACTAACTGAGGCTCATACAAATGATAGAAAGATTTCACGCACGCATTTTTAGAAGGGAGACGCTTATATATATTTTTCTCGATAGAGGGGAAACAAATCGAGGAATTTCGGGGCAGACCAAAATATGCGAGAGCTATTCTCATAAAGCAGGCACAAATCCAGAAAAATTAAAATTAGCTTAACTAAACCTCAACACTTTTAACTACCTTAGACCATTCAGCCCTGCTGCATGTCGGCGAAAGTGGCAATGCAATTTAACTAAAATAATCCATGCGTCGCCATTCGCACAAAAACCTATAAAAAAACAAAAGCCTATCAAAAGAATTATACTTCCGACTTCTTACATCTATCCCTTAAGTATATTCACTCTGCTGAACCAGCCCCAAAAGACTTCACGCGCCTTCGTATCCGAAAAATCCTGCGCAAGACCATGATAAGCAGAGCGCGAGTACACATCTCCCCCAAGAGCATGTAGCTCGCGCTCAGTAATCAGGCATGAAGCGAATGATTGCTTATCTCCTAGATTAAACAGCTGCCCTTTTCCTTCAACCACCTCGCGAGCCCCCCCACAATCACTGCAAATCATCGACACTCCAGCTGCCATGGCCTCCAGAAGCACCATCCCAAAAGGCTCGTGATCGGACGTCAAAGCAAAGACGTCAAATGCCTTGAAATAACGCCGCCCTTCCGGGACCTGCCCAAGGAAGCGTACCTGTGCAGTAACGCCCAATTGCTCGGCCAGCGCTTTCAGGGAAGCCTCAAGCCGGCCACTGCCCATGATGGCCAGCAGGCTGCCAGTTGGCAGTTGCGGTAACGCTTCGGCGAATCCGCGGATCAGCGTGGCCTGGTCCTTGTCCGGGTGCAGGCGGCCGACATTACCGACCACCCAGGCATCCTGGGGCAGGCCCAGCGCCTCGCGCGCTTCTTCGCGAGACTTGAGGCCAGCCTGGACCGCCGCGATATCGATCCGGTTGTAGAGGGTCTCGATCCTTTCAGCAGGCCAGTCGGGCAGGCAACGGCGCATGTCGTCACGCACCGCGTTGGACACCCCCAGCAACGCCAGGCGCTTGCGGAAGAAGTTGGCGAACACCCGGCGCGACAACCGCTGGTAGTCACCGAAGGCATGGTGCACGCCGATCACAGGCAGCGATGTACCCAGCAAGGCGATGTAGATCGGCTTGAAACGGTGGGCAATGCAGAAACGGAAATCGCGAGCTGCCACGATCTTGCGGATCGCACGGATCGCACCGAGCTTGAGCCCCCTCACGTTACGGCTGCTCTGGCCGAGGAAGATCACTTCATCGGAAGCCGATCCCTGCACCACCGCCTCACTCGGCTCGCCCGTGAGGTAGACGGTCGTCACCTTGTAAGGGGTGCCCTCGAACAGCACGGCGTACTGACGGGCGCAATCCAGAAAGGGCCCGTCATAGCCGTGGCAGAACTGCAGGACGCGCGGTTCAGAGCTGCTCATACCACTCGGCGCCTTCCTTGACCACGAGGATGTCTTCCATGATCAGGTACTGCAGGTCCGACCCGTAGAACATGTTCAGGGCATCGGTCGGCGAGCAGATCATCGGCTCGCCGCGACGGTTCAAGGAAGTGTTCAGCGACACGCCGTTGCCGGTCAGCTTCTCCAGCTCGAGCATCAGGTCGTACCAGCGCGGGTTGTGCCGACGCTCAAGCACCTGGGCCCGCGAGGTGCCGTCCTCGTGCACCACCTCGGAGACACGCTCCTTCCACTCCTCGTTGACCTCGAAGGTGAAAGTCATGAAGGGGCTCGGGTGGTCCACCTTGAGCATCTTCGGAGCAACGGTATCGAGCATCGACGGGCAGAAGGGCCTCCAGCGCTCGCGGAACTTGATCTGTTCGTTGATGCGATCGGCAACGCCCGGAACGCTCGGGCAACCGATGATGGAACGACCGCCCAAGGCACGCGGGCCGAACTCCATGCGCCCCTGGAACCAAGCCACCGGGTTGCCGTCGACCATGATGCGGGCGATGCGCTCCGGGGTGTTCTCGATACGCTTGAACACCGGCTTGTTCGGGTGCTTGGCGCAGGCGGCGATGACCTCCTCGTTGGAGTAGGACGGGCCGAGGTAGACGTGCTCCATCTTCTCCACCGGCACACCGCGCTTGTGGGAGACATAGGCCGCAGCGCCCACGGCGGTGCCAGCGTCGCCGGAGGCCGGCTGCACGAACAGCTCCTTCACCTCCGGGCGGGCGATGATCTTCTGGTTCAGCTTGACGTTGAGCGCACAGCCGCCGGCGAAAGCGATCTTGCCGGTGTCACGAATGATGTCGCCCAGGTAGTAGTCCATCATCTCCAGCGCCAGCTTCTCGAACAGCGCCTGCATGCTGGCGGCATAGTGGATGTAGGGGTCGTCGGCGATGTCGCCCTGGCGCTTCGGTCCGAGCCATTCGATCAGCTTGGGCGAGAAGTAGTAGCCCTTGCCGTTCTCCTTGTAGCGGCGGAAGCCGATGACGTTGGCGTAGTCGGTGTTGATCACCAGCTCGCCATTCTCGAACTTGGCCAGGCGGGAGAAATCGTACTTGGCGGCGTCACCATAGGGCGCCATGCCCATGACCTTGAACTCACCGTCGAGCATCTCGAAGCCGAGGTACTCGGTGATCGCGCCATAGAGGCCGCCGAGGGAGTCCGGGTCGAAGAATTCCTTGATCTTGTGGATCTTGCCGTTCTCGCCCCAGCCGAAGAAGGTGGTGGCGTACTCGCCCTTGCCGTCGATCCCGAGGATCGCGGTCTTCTCCTTGAAGCCGGAGCAGTGGTAGGCACTGGAAGCGTGGGCCAAGTGGTGTTCCACCGGCTCGATCTTCACTTTCTTGGCGTCGAAGCCCAATTGCTCCAGGCACCAGACGATCTTGTTGCGGTAGCGCTTGTAGCGGCGGTTGCCCATGAGGATCGCGTCAAGGGCGCGATCCGGTGCGTACCAGTAGCGCTTGGCGTATTGCCAACGGGCCTTGCCGAAGAGGCTGATGGGGGCGAAGGGGATGGCCACCACATCCACATCGGACGGCTTGATACCCGCCTGCTCCAGGCAGAACTTGGCCGACTCGTAGGGCATGCGATTCTTCGCGTGCTTGTCGCGCACGAAGCGCTCTTCTTCGGCGGCCGCGATCAGCTTGCCGTCGATGTAGAGCGCGG
The DNA here is from genome assembly GCF_000931385.1 of Pseudomonas sp. FeS53a. Classification (NCBI taxonomy): domain Bacteria; kingdom Pseudomonadati; phylum Pseudomonadota; class Gammaproteobacteria; order Pseudomonadales; family Pseudomonadaceae; genus Pseudomonas; species Pseudomonas sp. FeS53a. The sequence continues at coordinate 33,163 of NZ_JYFT01000008.1, read as the reverse complement.
CGGAAGGATCATGGCTGAGGGCGCCGGAAAGGCCGAGGATCGTCAGTGCCACAGTGTTAAGCCTCTATCAAAGCGGCCGGGCGTCGTGACGCCCGGCAAGTTGTCCAGTACACAGCCCCTCGGGGCTCGTTCCCAGCTTCAAGCCTCGGGCTTCAAGCTGGCCTTGGGTAAACGTTCATCCAGGTGACGGTACAGCGCCGAATCCGCCGGCCAGTTGCGCAGAAAGCGCTCGCGATCCCGGGCATAGGCCCTGGCGAAGCTGCGCTCGCTGCCGTGTTGCCGAACCGCATCCAGGTCGATCAAAGACCAGTGCCCGTCCTGCCAGAACAGGTTGTGCCCCTTCAGGTCGCCGTGGCTGATGCGCTCGCGGATCAGCGCGGCAAACAGGCGATCCAGGGCTTCCAGCTCGGCTTCCGGCGGCAGCCCCTGGTTCGCACCGTCCGCCTGGGCGTCTCGAAAACGGGCGATTATATCTTGACCCGGCAGATATTCGGTAATCAGGTACGCGCGTCCGCGCAGGCCCAGCCAACGGTGCTCCACCACCGCCAGCGGACGCGGCGTGGCGATGCCGAGGAAGGCCAGGCGATGACCCTCGCGCCAGCTGTGCCAGGCACGGGACGGCCGCCAGAAGCGTTTTAGCCAGTGCAGGAGGTTCTTGATGTTGTAGCGCTTGACCAGCAGCGTCTCGCCGCCTTGCTCCACCCGTGCCACCGTTGCGGCACCGCCGTCCTTGAAGCGATGACCGGCGGCGATGGCGGCATCCGGAGCGGCCAGCAGCGGCGCCACACGCGCCTCGGCATCCCGACGAACGGCACGCAGGCCGAACAGCGAGCGCCGGACGCTGAACAGGCTGCATTCGCGACCGACCTTCTCGAGGAAGTCACGCAGGCGCCAGCGGCGGACCCGGGCGATCTCCTTCTCCAGCATTTCCAGCGGCAAGGCGTGCTCACCGTTGGCCAGCAGGTAATGCACCAGCAGCTCTTCCAGGTAAGGCGCAAGGGTGGCGGGCAACTGGGCGAAGAACACCCCGAGATTGGCCAGCACCTGCTCGCGGGGCAGGGGTTCGCCCTCGCAGACGGCACGCACACCGCCACCATCGATCAGCTTGAGCTGCCCGTCATGCCGGAGGATGTTGTCCAGATGCAGGTCCTCCTGCACCAGGCCGCGAGCATGCAGGCGGGCGACCAGCTCCAGGGCTTCACCCACGACGCGCTGCTGGCCGTCGGAGAGCAACGACTCGCCTTCGACCCGGCGCCACTCGTCCCACAGGCTGCTGGCGCCCTCGAGGAACTCGAACAACAGCCAGCCACCCTGCCCGGACGCCAGCCCGCTTTCCAGCAGGGCCGGAGTCGGCAGGCCCTGGCGCGCCATCAGCTCGGCGCCCTGGCGCTCGCGCTCGAAGTGGCGGGCTGCCTTGCCCCCCACCAGCAACTTGGCCAGCACCCGGCGCCCTTTCCACATCGCAGCACCTACATAGCGCTGGCCCGGCAACACACGCAGCAGAGTCTCCAACTGCAGCCGTTCGCCGTTCAGCTCAAGCTGCAGGGGCAAGGCAGGGGAACGCCCCATGCCAGCAAGTTCAACAAGCCTCATGCGCGGCTCTCCTTGTCCCGCTGGCGCCGCATCAGGAGTTGCTCCCAATGCTCGACATCGGCGCTACTTCTCAGGTAGGCAACCAGGAAGTGCCGGATATCAGCGGTGCTCCAGATACGCGCACGGCGCAACAGAGGCTCCAGGTCCTTGACCCGGTCGCGACGACCGAACAGCAGCGGACGCGTCTTCTCCAGATCGATCAGGCACGCCTCGTAACCGACGGCGGCAGGGCGCAGGAAGATGTGCTTGGGGTAGAAACAGCCGTGCATCTGCCCGGTTCCGTGAAGCTGCCGCGCCAAACGGCCGCAGGCGTCCAGCAGGGCCTCGCGCTGGCCGGCTTCGACCGCAGGCCATTGGTCGAGCCAGTGGTCGAGCTCGTGCCAGCCATCCAGAGCACGGGTCAACAGGATGGCGCGGTGCTCGCCCGAGCAGCGCCGCTCAGCGAAGAAGGCTGCTTGTAACGCGGGAATGCCCAACTTGGCGTAACGACGGATATTGCGGAATTCCCTAGCGAAGGTCGGCTCACCGAAGGGATGCGCTAGGCTGCGGGTCAGGTGATTCGACTGGCGCTTGAGGTAGTACGCCCGCTCACCCAGCTCCAGGCGGAACACGCTGCTCCAGCCGCCGCGCTCGGTGTTGGGAAGGTCCACGGCTTCGAGCTTGAGCGCCCACAAGGCATCGAAGTCGGCCAGGCCGTGGGCCTGCAGGCAAGCCAGGTCGTCAGGGGCCACGAAGTCGTTCATTCGCGCCCCTCGAAGTAACTCAGCACACGGCGGACCTGAGCCTTGCCACTGCGATCCAGGCGCCCGAGCCCACGGTATTGCAGGTAGAAGCGCATCCGCTGAACGCGGGACAGCTTGTACTTGGCCACCTTGTCGAGGCAGGCGAGATCCTTGACGATCCGTCGCTCCAGGAAGCGCCCCCACCAGAAGGCTCCCGTGGGGCAATCGATGAAGAACAGTTTCCCGGCCGGATCCACCAGCAGGTTTCGCCATTTCAGGTCGTTGTGCGCAAACGCGTGATCGTGGAGGGTCCGGGTCGCCTTGGCCAGTTGCCGGCTGATGCCATCCACCCAGCGCCGATCGAGCAGACGCGGATCATCGGTGAGCGCCAGGTGCGCCAGGTCCTCGGTGTCCAGCAGCTCCCGAGTGATCAGCGCACCCCGCAGAAAAGCGCCACCCCGGCGCTCCATGCCGTAGGCGACGATGGGCGCGGTGGGTATACCCCACTTGGCGAACCAGCGCAGGTTCTGCCACTCCGCCTTGACCCGGGGCCGCCCGAGGTAGCGACGCAGTCCCTTGCCTGCCCCCCAGTAGCGCTTTACGTAATAACGGATGCCATTGCGCTCCAGGCGTACGACTTCGGACAGCGGATCGCTGGTGATGCGCTCCGCCTCCAGGGCAAAGACGCGATCCAGGCTGCCAAAGTCCTCCGCCAGCGCGGCGTAATCGGGGGCCAGTATCCAAGCCGCCATCAGAGTGCATCTCCATAGCGCTGCTTGCGCGCATAGAGCTTCGCCGCCTTGCGAGCCAGGTGGGCCAGCAGGGGCCGCTCCTGGCGCAAGACCTCGCTCAATGGCCGGTCGAAATAGACCCGCAGGAAGCGAAGCCAGTCATGTCGGGTCAGCCCGATATCCAGGGCCGAGAAATAGAGCGCAGCCAGGTCCTTGTCGCGCCAGCGGCGCGGCAGGCTCGGGCGGACCTGGGCGCGGTGCAGGTCGATGACCGACAGGCGGAAGTCGCTCGGGGTCACTGGCCTGTCGGTGTGCAGCAGGAAGTGGCAGATGTAGCAGTCGCGGTGGTTGACGCCCGCGCGGTGCATCTCACGCACCATTCGCGCCACCTCGTCGATCAGCGCGCGCTTGAGCGCCAGGGGCGGCGGGTTGCGCGGCCAGTCGAGGGAGAAGTCCTCGAGGCTGACGGTCGGCGCCAGTTCCTCGGTGATGATGAAGGAGTGCTGCTGGGCCGGGTTGTCGCCGCGCTCGCCGAAGGCGACGGCGGTCATGGTCGGCACGCCCACCTCCTGCAGGCGATGGATCGCCCGCCACTCCTGGCCGGCGCCGAGCACCGGCAACTTGGCGGTCACCAGGTTCTTGAGGATTTCGCCCCAGCCGATGCCGCGATGGATCTTGACGAAGTAGCCCCGCCCGTCGACCTCGGTACGCAGCGTGCGGCGGCCATCCAGCTCGCGATAGACCTGGCCATGCAGGGCCTCTACCGCTTCGAAGGCGTCACGCCCGCGCCACAGCTGTTCGAAAGGCGCCCTCAGCTCCAGCTTCATGGACGCTCCTGGAGAATCAGGTCGGCCGCCCGCTGGGGCATGCTGTACAGGTCGGCATGATCGGCGAAGGCCAGGCCATTGGCCGCCCAACGCTGGCGCGCCGCGTCGTCGGTGAGCATCTCGGCGAGCATGCGATTGAGGGTGTCCTGCTCGAAGGGACTGGGCACCACACGGCCGGCCTCGGCCTCGTCGATGTAGTGGGCATAGCCACAGACGTCGGTGACCAGGACCGGCAGGCCGGCCACCAGCGCCTCCAGCAGCACCGTGCCGGTGTTCTCGTTGTAGGCAGGGTGGATCAGCAGGTCGGCACCCAGCAGGAAGCGCGGGATGTCACTACGCCCCTTGAGGATGTCCACCTGGTCGGAAATGCCCAGGGCCTTCACCTGCAGCAGGAACGGCTTGGGGTCGTCCTGGCCGATGACGATCAGCCGGGTGCGCTTGCGCAACTCCCGCGGTAAGGACGCCAGCGCCTTGAGGGAGCGGTCCAGCCCCTTGGTCTTGAACCCGGAGCCGATCTGCACCAGCAGCCGGTCGTCGTCGGACAGTTTGAACTCCCGGCGGAACTCGGCACGGATGTCCGCCGCATTGGCCGGAGCACGACGGTCACTGGCAATGCCCGGTGGCAGCAGGTGGAAGCGCGACGCCGGGGTGGCGTAGTGCTTCACGAACAACGGCTGCTGCACTTCGGAAATCATCAGCACGTCGGTCTTCGACTCGGGGGCGAACACGGCGCGCTCGTAGTCGGAGAAGTGCTTGTAGCGCCCCCAGCGACGGTACAGGCCGTTGCGCAGGGTCTGCGCCTTGTCCTCGAAGCAGGGGTCGGCGGCGTAGTAGACGTCCAGCCCGGGCATCTTGTTGAAGCCGATCACCCGCTCCACCGGCTGGCGCGCCAGGTCGGCCTCGACCCAGGCGGTGAACTTCTCGTTGCGCTTGTGGTTGAACAGCGCCTTGACCGGCGCGACCCGCACGTCAAAGCCGTCCGGCACGTCGCCTTCCCAGATCATGGTGTAGACGCGGATGGCGTGACCACGACGCTGGCATTCCTGGGCGATGCGCATGAAGTCGCGCTGCAGGCCGCCGAAGGGGAAGTACTTGTAGAGCACGAAGGCCAGTTGCATCAGTGGGAGTCCTCGGTCAGCAGCAGGGCCTCCAGCTGGGTGGCCACCCGCTGCGGGTTCAGCCGGGTGAAGCACAGGGGCTGCTCGCGCTTGAGGTCGAAGCGACGGCGCTCCTCTTCGCTCGGCTGGTAGGCGCACTGCTTCTTCAGGCAGGGCGCACAGGGGAAGTCGCTGCCCAGGTGGACCTGCGAACGCCCGTAGGCGCCGGTGAAGCCTGGGTTGGTCGGGCCATAGAGCGACAGGGTCGGCACATCCAGGGCGGCGGCCAGATGCCCCAGCCCGGTGTCCACGGCCACACAGGCACGCGCGCCGGCGAGCACCTTGGCCATGCCGGCCAAGGACAGGCGCGGCAGCACGGCGGCGCCATCCAGGCCTTCGGCGAGGCGTTCGGCCCTGGCCTTCTCTGCGGCATTGCCCCACGGCAAGCGCAGGTTCCAGCCATGCTCGCAGACCCGCTCGGCCAGCTCGCGCCAGTAGGCTTCGGGCCAGTGCTTGGTGTCCCAGGTGGTGCCGTGGAGGAACAGCAGGTAAGGCGCGGCGCCCGGCGCGTCGGCCAGTTGCGCGCGATTCAGGCCGTAGTCACCGGTGCTCTGTGGCAGCGGGTAGTCCAGTGCCTTGGCGAACAACTGGCGCACCCGCTCGACGGCGTGTTGCCCCCAGGCGACGGCATGGGGCTGGTCGTAGAAACGCGCGGCGATGGGCTCACGGGCTGACTCGCGATCGAGCCCGGCCACCGGGGCCTTGGCGTAGCGGGTCAGCCAGGCGCTCTTGAACAGCCCCTGGGCGTCGATCACCAGGTCGTAGCGGGTCTCCCGCAGGCGCCGCTTGAAGCGCCCCCATTCACCGCTGCGCAGGGTCTGGAACAGGTTCTTGCGCCAGCGGCGGATTGCCACCGGAATGACCTGGGCCACCGCCGGGTGCCAGGCGGGAATCTCGGCGAAGCCTTCCTCCACCACCCAGTCGAACTGGATGCCGGGGATGGCACGTGCCGCATCGGTGATGGCCGGCAGCGTGTGGATCACATCGCCAAGGGAAGAGGTCTTGACCAGCAGAACCCTCATCCGGCGACCTCGATCGGGTCCGCCACCAGGCGCTCGAGGGCCTCGATGACCGGGCGCGGCTTGAGCTGGCGCAGGCAGTTGTAGTGCCCGAAGCGGCAGGTGCGCTCGAAGCACGGGCTGCACTCCAGCCGCAGGCGGACGATTTCGACGTGCTCGGCCAAGGGCGGCGTGAACTGCGGCGAGGTGGAGCCGTACACGGCCACCAGCGGGCGGTTCAGGGCGGCGGCGACGTGCATCAGGCCGGAGTCGTTGGAGACCACCGCCTCGGCGCAGGAAAGCAGGTCGATGGCTTCGGCCAGGCTGGTCTGCCCGGCCAGGTTGACCACCTCTTCCCGCAGGCCGGGAATGAGGCGCATGCGGATGTCTTCGCCGCCGGGGTGGTCATTCTTCGAGCCGAACAGCCACACCTGCCAACCGGCGCGGATCTTCACTTCCGCCACCTTGGCATAGTGCTCGGCCGGCCAGCGCTTGGCCTCGCCGAACTCGGCACCGGGGCACAGGGCCAGGACCGGGCGATCCAGTCCCAGGCCGAAGCGGCCGAGGGCGGCGTCGCGGCTCTGCGCCTCGATGCGCAGGGACGGGCGTGGATACGGCTGGGGCAGCTCGGCACCGGGCTCGAATGCCAGCGCCATGAAGCGCTCGATCATCAGCGGGTAACGGGCCTTGTCCAGCGTGCGGATGTCATTGAGCAGGCCGTAGCGCATCTCGCCCTTCCAGCCCGTGCGCTTGGGAATCCCGGCGAAGAACGGCACCAAGGCCGACTTCAGCGAGTTGGGCAGCAGGATGGCCTGGTCGTACTGGCCGGCCAGGGATTTGCCGATGCGCCGGCGGGTGGCGAGTTCGAGCGCGCCATGCCCGAGCGGGAAGCTCAGCGCCTGGCGGACTTCCGGCATGCGCTCGAGGATGGGGCGGCTCCACTCGGGGGCCAGAACGTCGATCTCGCAGTCAACAGGGCGCGCCTTCAGACACTGGAAGAGCGTCTGGGCCATCACCATGTCACCGACCCACGAGGGGCCTACGATCAGAATTTTCATAAGCGGGCAGCTTCACGCCTCAAGCGACAAGCCGCAAGCTCCAAGCGGTCGCCCACTTGCAGCCTGCGGCTTGCGGTATGCAGCTCAGTCGGATTACTTGACCAGGGTGCGCCATTCACCGTGGGCGGCAGTCTTGCCGGTCACCAGATCGAAGTAGGCCTTCTGCAGTTTCTCGGTCACCGGGCCGCGACGGCCGGCACCGATCTGGCGGCCATCGACTTCACGGATCGGGGTCACTTCGGCGGCGGTACCGGTGAAGAAGGCCTCGTCGGCGATGTACACCTCGTCGCGGGTGATGCGCTTCTCGACCACCTTGATGCCCAGCTCGCCGGCCAGGGTCAGGACGGTGTTGCGGGTGATGCCGTTGAGGCAGGAGGTCACTTCCGGGGTGTACACCACGCCATCCTTGACCAGGAAGATGTTCTCGCCCGAGCCCTCGGCCACGTAGCCTTCCGGGTCCAGCAGCATGGCCTCGTCGGCGCCACCGGAGATGGCTTCCTGAAGGGCCAGCATGGAGTTGATGTAGTTGCCGTTGGCCTTGGCGCGGGTCATGGCGATGTTGACGTGGTGACGGGTGTAGGAGCTGGTGCGCACCTTGATACCCGCTTCCAGCGCGGCTTCGCCCATGTAGGCGCCCCAGTGCCAGGCGGCGACGATGACGTGCACCTTCAGGCCGGAGGCGCGCAGGCCCATGCCTTCGCTGCCGAAGAACACCATGGGGCGCAGGTAGGCGCTTTCCAGGCCGTTCTCACGGACGGCGGCGCGCTGGGCTTCGTTGATCTCCTCCTTGGTGAAGGGGATCTGCATGTTGAAGATGTGGGCGGAGTCGAACAGGCGGTCGGTGTGGGCCTGCAAGCGGAAGATGGCGGTGCCGTCCGGGGTGTTGTAGGCGCGTACGCCTTCGAACACGCCCATGCCGTAGTGCAGAGTGTGGGTCAGGACGTGGGTGGTCGCATCGCGCCACGGCACCAGTTCGCCGTCATACCAGATCACGCCATCACGGTCGGCCATCGACATATTGCCAGCTCCTCAAGAGTTCGATTGATTCAGCACGGCGAGTGGGCAGGCAGTTAGCTCAAGCCCAACTCGCGCCAGATCCGCATCACGCCGTGGCGCTCCGCCTGGAACTGGTCCCCACTCACCACGCCGGGCTGCTTCTGCAGGGCCAGGCGATGCGCTGCGGAACGATAGGCCTTGTAGGCCTCCTGCAGCAGGCTGACGGTCTCGGCGGTCAGCAGTCCCACCGCGCCGAGACCATCCAGAATGCGGATGTTGTCGGTGTAGCGAACCAGCTCTGGATGCCGTCGCGACCAGGCGAGGGCCGCATATTGCACCATAAATTCGATATCGACGATACCGCCGGCGTCCTGCTTCAGATCGAACGGCGATGCGGCTTCGAAGGCATTCTCGCCGGTCCCGGCAGCGGTCGAGCGGCTGCCCAGGCTGTCGCGCATCTTGGCGCGCATCTCGCTCACTTCGCGGCGCAGGGTATCGATGTCGCGCTCGCGCCCGAGCACCGCAAGGCGGACCGCTTCGAAGGCCGACGCCACGCGCGGGCAGCCCACCAACACCCGCGCCCGCACCAGGGCCTGGTGCTCCCAGGTCCAGGCTTCGCTCTCCTGGTAGCGCTGGAAGGCGCCCAGGGAACTCACCAGCAGCCCTGCAGCACCGGAAGGCCGCAGGCGCATGTCCACTTCGTACAGGTCGCCGGAGGTGGTCTGGGTGGTCAGCAGGTGGATGATGCGCTGCCCCAGGCGGGTGAAGAACTGCGCGCCGTCGATGGGCTTGGCGCCGTCAGTCTCGGCCAGGGGATCGCCGTCGTGGATGAACACCAGGTCCAGGTCGGAGCCATGACCGAACTCGAGCCCGCCGACCTTGCCGTAGCCAACGATGATGAAGTCCGGGTCGCAGGCCGAGCCATCGGCCCGACGCGGCGTGCCGTGGCGCGCCACGGTGTGGCGCCAGGCCAGGGCCAGCACCTGGTCGAGGATCGCCTCAGCCAGCCAGGTCAGGTAGTCGCTCACCTTCATCAGGGGCAACGTGCCGGCGATTTCCGAGGCCGCGACCCGCAGGCTGTGGGCCAGCTTGAAGTGCCGCAGCGCTTCCATCTGCTGTTCCAGGTCGTCTTCCGGAATCCGCGTCAGGCGTTCACGCAGCTCGGCCGCCAGTTCGGGTGCCAGCGGCGGGTGATAGAGACGCCCTTCGTTCAACAGCTCGTCCAGCAGCAACGGGTAGCGGGCGATCTGCTCGGCGATCCAGGGGCTGGCGGCGCAGAGGGTGATCAGGCGTTCCAGGGCGCCCGGGTTCTCAGTCAACAAGACCAGGTAGGCAGAGCGGCGCGCGACCTTTTCCACCAGCGGCAATACCCGCTCCAGCACCAGGTCGGGGGTGGCATGCTCGACGGTCATTGCCAGCAGCCGGGGAATAAAGGCGTCCATCCGCTCGCGCCCCAGGCGCTGCATGGCACGCAGCTGGGGGCCGTTGCGCAGGTCGGTGAGGCGCTTGAAGGCGGCCGGGGCATCCCGGAAACCCGCCTCCTCCAGTTGGCGCTCGGCGCTTTCAGGGTCCAACGCCTCCTCCCAGAGCGGCAGCCATTCGGCACCGATGCAGGCTTCACAGACACCGCCAGCCTCGTCCTCATCGGGATCGGCAATCACTTGCTGGAAATGCCACTCCACCCGGCCACGCCAGAACATCAGGCGCTCATGGAACGCCGCCCAGTCGTCGAAGCCCATGATGAAGGCAACGCGTGCGCGGTCCAGCTCGTCGTCCGGCAGCATCTGGGTCTGGCGGTCAGCGATGGCCTGCAGGGCGTGCTCGGTGTAGCGCAGGAAGGCATAGCCTTCGCGCAACTCATCGACCACCTTGCCGGGCAGGTAGCCCTGGCCCGCGAGTGTGGCCAGGACCTTCAGCAGCGGACGCTGCTGCAGGCTGAGGTCGCGCCCGCCATGGATGAGCTGGAAAGCCTGGGCGATGAACTCCACCTCGCGGATGCCACCCGAGCCGAGCTTGACGTTCTCGGTCATGCCCTTGCGGCGGACTTCCTGCTGGATCAGTTGCTTCATCGAGCGCAGCGCCTCGATGGCGGAGAAGTCCAGGTAGCGGCGGTAGACGAACGGCCGCAGCATCTCCAGCAGTTGCGCCCCGGCGACCGGGTCGCCCCCCACCACACGGGCCTTGATCATCGCGTAGCGCTCCCAGTCCCGCCCCTGGTCCTGGTAGTACTGCTCCAGCGCATTGAAGCTGAGCACCAGCGCGCCGGAGGAACCGTAGGGGCGCAGGCGCATGTCGACACGGAACACGAACCCATCGACGGTGATGGCGTCCAACGCCTTGATCAGGCGCTGCCCGAGGCGGATGAAGAACTCCTGGTTGTCCAGCGCACGGCGCGCGCCTTCCGTCTCGCCGCCCTCCGGGTAGCCGAAGATCAGGTCGATGTCGGAGGACAGGTTCAGCTCATGCGCCCCCAGCTTGCCCATGCCCAGGATGACCATGTGCTGCGGCTGCCCCGACCGTCGGCCCATGGGCGTACCGAACTGGGCGCAGTGGCGCGGGTAGAGCCAGTGGTAGGCACGATCGATACAGGCGTCAGCGAGGTCGGAGAGGTCGCGGCAGGTTTCGGCGAGATCGGCCTGGCGAGTCAGGTCGCGCCAGATGATGCGCACCTGCTGCTGGTTGCGAAAACGCCGCAGGCAGCGGCCTAGCGCCTCATCGTCTGCGCAATCGACAAGGAGCTCATCAATTTTTGTACACAATTCTCCGGATTCGAGTGTACATTCAAGCCCGCCCGACTCCACCAACTGCACCAGCAGGGCCGGATCGCGACGCACCTGTTCAGCCACGAAGTCACTGGCTGCACAGACCCGGCGAAACGCCTCCCAGCGTGCCTCGGGCCACTGCTCGAAGGTCGCGCGCAGCGACTCGGGGAGGTGCTCGAGCCCGGCAAGAAAGCTGGTGCGAGCGCGCTCGGCAAGGGGTTGCAGCAGGTGGGGCAGGGCGACAAGCGGGGGCAGGCTCATGGTCTATCCTGTGATCGGCGCGCGCCGGGCCTCGGTTCCAGAGGCCTCGCATCGTGGACCTGTAGTTTTACTACGAAAGATTGTGCCCAGAGAGCTGAATCCGCCGTCGATTTGTAGTAAAACTACACAAGGCCGGTTCGACCCCCCGGTTAATCCAAGAATTAGCTTCTGCCTGCCCAAAAGGCCGGCAGTGAACATAGGCATCCGATTCTGGAAGCCTTTCCGCCCTGGAGCAAGCCATGCAAGACCTCGATACCGTCGAAACCCAGGAATGGCTGGACGCCCTGGAGTCCGTACTCGACAAAGAAGGTGAAGACCGCGCGCACTACCTGCTGACCCGCATGGGTGAGCTGGCCGCCCGCAGCGGCACCAAGCTGCCCTACTCCACGACTACGCCGTACCGCAACACCATCCCGGTCTCCCACGAAGCACGCATGCCGGGTGACCTGTTCATGGAGCGCCGCATTCGCTCCCTGGTGCGCTGGAACGCACTGGCGATGGTGATGCGTACCAACCTCGAAGACCCGGACCTGGGCGGCCACATCTCCAGCTTCGCCTCCTCGGCGACCCTCTACGACATCGGCTTCAACTACTTCTTCCAGGCTCCCACCGAGGAGCACGGCGGCGACCTGATCTTCTACCAGGGCCACGCCAGCCCCGGCATCTACGCCCGCGCCTTCATGGAAGGCCGCCTGAGCGAAGAACAGATGCAGAACTTCCGTCGCGAAGTCGACGGCAAGGGCCTCTCCTCCTACCCGCACCCGTGGCTGATGCCGGACTTCTGGCAGTTCCCCACCGTGTCCATGGGCCTCGGCCCGATCCAGGCGATCTACCAGGCCCGCTTCATGAAGTACCTGGAAGCCCGCGGCTTCATCCCCGCTGGCAAGCAGAAGGTCTGGTGCTTCATGGGCGACGGCGAGTGCGACGAGCCCGAATCCCTCGGCGCCATCTCCCTGGCCGGCCGCGAGAAGCTGGACAACCTGATCTTCGTCATCAACTGCAACCTGCAGCGCCTCGACGGCCCGGTTCGCGGCAACGGCAAGATCATCCAGGAACTCGAAGGCGTGTTCCGTGGCGCCCAGTGGAACGTCAACAAGGTTGTCTGGGGTCGCTTCTGGGACCCGCTGTTCGCCAAGGACAAGGACGGCTCCCTGCAGCGCCGCATGGACGAAGTGGTCGACGGCGAATACCAGAACTACAAGGCGAAGGATGGTGCGTACGTCCGCGAGAACTTCTTCAACAGCCCCGAGCTCAAGGAAATGGTCCAGGACCTTTCCGACGACGAGATCTGGAAGCTGAACCGTGGCGGCCACGACCCGTACAAGGTCTACGCGGCCTACCACCAGGCCGTGAACCACACCGGCCAGCCCACCGTCATCCTCGCCAAGACCATCAAGGGCTATGGCACCGGTGCCGGCGAAGCGCAGAACACCGCCCACAACACCAAGAAGGTGGACGTGGACAGCCTGCGCCAGTTCCGCGACCGCTTCGACATCCCGGTCCGCGACGAAGACCTGGAAAAACTGCCCTTCGTACGCCCCGAGCCGGGCAGCGCCGAGCACAAGTACCTGCATGAACGCCGTGCCGCCCTGGGTGGCTACGTGCCCCAGCGCCGTGCCAACAGCTTCAGCATCCCGACTCCGCCGCTGGATACCCTCAAGGCCATCCTCGACGGCACCGGCGACCGCGAAATCTCCACCACCATGGCCTTCGTGCGCATCCTCGCGCAGCTGGTCAAGGACAAGGAACTCGGCCAGCGCATCGTCCCGATCATCCCGGACGAAGCCCGTACCTTCGGTATGGAAGGCATGTTCCGCCAGCTGGGCATCTACTCCTCTGTCGGCCAGCTCTACGAGCCCGTCGATAAGGACCAGGTGATGTTCTACAAGGAGGACAAGAAGGGCCAGATCCTCGAAGAGGGCATCAACGAGGCGGGCGCCATGTCCTCGTTCATCGCGGCCGGTACCTCCTACAGCAACCACAACCAGCCGATGCTGCCGTTCTACATCTTCTATTCGATGTTCGGCTTCCAGCGCATCGGCGACCTGGCCTGGGCGGCCGGCGACAGCCGTGCCCGTGGCTTCCTGATCGGCGGCACCTCCGGCCGGACCACCCTCAACGGCGAAGGCCTGCAGCACGAGGACGGTCACAGCCACATCATGGCGGCCACCATCCCCAACTGCCGCACCTACGACCCCACCTACGGCTACGAGCTGGCGGTGATCGTGCGTGAAGGCATCCGCCAGATGACCGAAGAACAGCAGAACGTCTTCTACTACATCACCGTGATGAACGAGGCCTACCAGCAGCCCGCGCTGCCCGAAGGCACCGAGGAAGGCATCATCAAGGGCATGTACCTCCTCGAAGAGGACAAGAAGGAGGCCGCGCACCACGTGCAGCTGCTGGGCTCCGGCACCATCCTGCGCGAAGTCCGCGAAGCCGCGAAGATCCTGCGTGACGAGTACAACGTCGCCGCCGACGTCTGGAGCGTCACCAGCTTCAACGAACTGCGTCGCGACGGCCTGGCCGTGGAGCGTCGCAACCGCCTGCACCCGGAGCAGAAGCCGCAGCAGACCTACGTCGAGCAGTGCCTGACCGGCCGCAAAGGCCCGGTCGTCGCCTCCACCGACTACATGAAGCTGTTCGCCGACCAGATACGCCAGTGGGTTCCGAGCAAGGAATACAAAGTGCTCGGCACCGACGGCTTCGGCCGCAGCGACAGCCGCAAGAAGCTGCGCCACTTCTTCGAAGTGGACCGCTACTGGGTTGTGCTGGCCGCCCTGGAAGCCCTGGCAGACCGTGGCGAGATCGAACCGCGCGTAGTGGCCGAGGCCATCGCCAAGTTCGGCATCGACCCCGAAAAACGTAACCCGCTGGACTGCTAAGGAGCGTAGCGATGAGTGAGTTGATTCGCGTACCCGACATCGGCAGCGGCGAAGGTGAAGTGATCGAACTGTTCGTCAAGGTCGGCGACCGCATCGAAGCCGACCAGAGCCTGCTGACCCTGGAGTCCGACAAGGCCTCCATGGAGATCCCCGCGCCCAAGGCCGGGGTGATCAAGAGCCTCAAGGTCAAGCTCGGCGACCGCCTGAAGGAAGGCGACGAACTGCTGGAACTGGAAGTCGAAGGTGCCGCCGCAGCCCCGGCTCCAGCTGCTGCCCCGGCCGCCAAGGCCGAGGAAAAGCCCGCTGCCGCACCGGCCCCGGCAGCAGCCCCGGCTGCTTCGGGCGCCAGCGTGCAGGACGTTCACGTGCCGGACATCGGCACCAGCGGCAAGGTCAAGGTCATCGAAGTCATGGTCAAAGCCGGTGACACCGTCGAGGCCGACCAGTCGCTGATCACCCTGGAGTCCGACAAGGCCTCCATGGAGATCCCCTCCCCCGCCGCCGGCGTGGTGGAGAGCGTCATCGTCAAGCTGGACGACGAAGTCGGCACCGGCGACCTGATCATCAAGCTGAAGGTCGCGGGTGGCGCTGCTGCCCCGGCACCGGCCCAGGCCGCTGCACCTGCCGCCGCGCCGGCACCGGCTGCCGCCCCCGCAGCAGCGCCGGCTGCCTCGGCCGCCAGCGTGCAGGACGTCCACGTGCCGGACATCGGCACCAGCGGCAAGGTCAAGGTCATCGAAGTCATGGTCAAGGCCGGCGACACCGTCGAAGCCGACCAGTCGCTGATCACCCTGGAATCCGACAAGGCCTCCATGGAGATCCCCTCTCCCGCCGCCGGCGTGGTGGAAAGCGTCATCGTCAAGCTGGACGACGAAGTCGGCACCGGCGACCTGATCCTCAAGCTCAAGACCGCAGGCGCCGCCGCGGCTGTCGAGCCGGCCGTCCAGCAGCAACCGCTGCACCGCGTACCGGAAGGCGCCCACCCGGTGGCCGCCGCCGAGGTCTCGGCGATTGCCTCGCTGTCCGCCGCCGCCGCCAACACCACCGGCGTACCGGCCCGCTCCAGCGGTGCCAAGGTCCACGCCGGCCCGGCGGTTCGCCAGCTGGCCCGCGAGTTCGGCGTCGACCTGGCGGCCGTTCCGGCCACCGGCCCCCACGGCCGCGTGCTGAAGGAAGACGTGCAGGCCTACGTGAAGTCGGTCATGCAGAAGGCCAAGGACGCCCCGGCAGTTGCTGCCGCCGCGCCCACCGGTGGTGCCGGCATCCCGCCGATTCCCACCGTGGACTTCAGCAAGTTCGGTGAAATCGAAGAAGTGGCCATGACCCGCCTGATGCAGGTCGGTGCCGCCAACCTGCACCGCAGCTGGCTCAACGTGCCCCACGTCACCCAGTTCGACTCCGCCGACATCACCGAGCTGGAAGCTTTCCGCGTCGCCCAGAAAGCCGTGGCCGAGAAGGCGGGCGTCAAGCTCACCGTCCTGCCGCTGCTGCTCAAGGCCTGCGCCTACCTGCTCAAGGAACTGCCGGACTTCAACAGTTCCCTCGCCCCCAGCGGCAAGGCGCTGATCCGCAAGAAGTACGTGCACATCGGCTTTGCCGTGGACACCCCGGACGGCCTGCTGGTCCCGGTGATCCGCAACGTCGACCAGAAGAGCCTCCTGCAGCTCGCTGCCGAAGCCGCCGCCCTGGCCGAGAAAGCACGCACCAAGAAGCTCTCCGCCGACGACATGCAAGGCGCCTGCTTCACCATCTCCAGCCTCGGCCACATTGGCGGTACCGGCTTCACGCCGATCGTCAACGCGCCCGAGGTGGCGATCCTCGGCGTCTCCAAGGCCACCATGCAGCCGGTGTGGGACGGCAAGGCCTTCCAGCCTCGCCTGATGCTGCCGCTGTCGCTGTCCTACGATCACCGCGTGATCAACGGCGCCGCCGCCGCGCGCTTCACCAAGCGCCTCGGCGACGTGCTGGCAGACATCCGCACCATGCTGCTGTAACACCCTTTGCTTCATTGCGAGCACGTCAGGCTCGTACCTCAACCCCGCCGATTGGCGGGGTTTTTTTTGAGTGCGAAACAGAGGGGCAGACAACAACGACCCGCCGCGCAAATGCGCGGCAGGATGCAAGGCAAGGAAGAAGAAAAGAACGGGTGCCAAGGGCCGAGGAAGGCCCCGGAACTCAACCCTTCTGGACGTTGCGGATCAGGAAGCTCAGCGCCTTGGCCAGCTCGCCGGCGCCCTTCACGTCCCGCACGATGGTGAGCAGCGGCGCGTTGCTGCCCGGCGCATTGAAGGTGCAGCTGATGCCGCCACGCGGGCACTCGTAGCTGATGCTCGGATCGACGCCGAACACCGGCAGCAAGCGGTTGTGCACCGCCACCCCGGTGCCATTGGCGGCACGGGTTTCCTCGCGCAGCATCAGCTCCCCCGGGCGCGCCAGGCTGAGCTGGTAGCGCAGGTCCCGGCGATCCGCCTGGCCAACCTGGTAGCCGGCGCTCAAGGCGTAGGTGCTGAGCAGCGAATTGGCGTGTGCGAACAGCGCCTTGCGCTCATCGGAGGTCATGTACAGGCGCTTCAGCTCGGACAGGTAGCGCGCCTGTTCCTCGCTGCTCAGGGCCGGTTGCGTCTCCGCCGCGCGCGCCCCAACGGAAAAAAGCAGCCCGCACAGCAACAAAGCCCCACCCAGTTGTCTTGTCAGCCCCATCAGCATGATGCACCCTTGCCCGACGCCAAATTTTAGAAGTGGGCCGAGGCCCGAACTCGGCCAGCATACTGGAACCCACCCGCCCGATGAAAAGCCATCCCGATGCCGCCAGCCGTACGGTGGCCGAGGTTGTGACGCAGTTGCCAGTCCCTTCGCGGCTTGGCCTCATGCGTTTCGAGCGGCTGAACGAAGCCAGTTGGGCGATGCTCTTCCTCGATGCCAGTTGCGAACGCCACATCGGCCTGCCCGCCACCGAACTCTGCGCCCTGGTGGGCTCGCCCTACGCCAGCCTGATGAGTCCCGAGTCGCGCTACCGGCTGCATGACGACATCCAGCAGCAACTGGTCTCCGGCGCCAACTACCAGGTGCACTACCCGCTTCACGGCCCCGATGGCGTGCTCCAGCTGCTGGAGATCGGCGAAGCCTTCCAGCAGCACGGCCGGCAGCTGCTGCGGGGCTACCTGCTGCTGGTGGACACCCCGGTCGAGGAATCCGACCACGCCCAGCAGATCCAGGAGCTGGAAGCCCAGAACGCCCGCCTCAAGAGTTCCCTGGAGCTGTACCAGCGCTCCCAGGAAGACCACCTGCAGCACCTCATCCGCTCCCGCGCCCAGCAGAGCCTCATCGTCCGCCTGGCCCGCCACCGCTACAGCGCGGGTGACCCGGCGCAGGAAGCCGCGCGGCTGATCACCCAGGCCGCCTGCGAAGCCTACGAAGTCGCCCGCGCCTCCTTGTGGATGCTCGAAGACACCACCCTGCGCCCGGTCAGCCGCTACCTGCGCGACCAGGGGCACCACGAACTGCCGCCGGCGATGGACGTCAGCCGTTTCCCGCGCTACCTGGAGGCCCTGCACAGCGGCCGCGCCATCGACGCCCACAGTGCCCAGCGCGACCCCCGCACCAGCGAGCTGCAGGAGGAATACCTCAAGCCCTCCGGCGTCGTCGCCCTGCTCGACGCCAGCGTGCGCATCGGCGGTGAAGTGGTCGGCGTGCTGTGCCTGGAACACACCGGCGCACCCCGTGTCTGGCAAAGCGACGAGATCGCCTTCGCCGGCGAACTGGCCGACCAGTTCGCCCAGGTGCTGGTCAACCAGCAGCGCCTCGACGCCACCACCGCCCTGCACCTGTTCCAGCGCGCGGTCGAACAGAGCGCCAGCGCCTTCCTGCTGGTGGACCGCGACGGCCTGGTGGAATACGTCAACCCCAGCTTCACCGCTATCACCCAGTACAGCGCCGACGAAGTCCATGGCCGCCGCCTCTCCGACCTGCCCGCCCTGGAGAACCTCAGCGACCTGCTGTTCGATGCCCGCTCCAGCCTCAGCACCTGCAACAGCTGGCAGGGCGAGTTCCGCAGCCGCCGCAAGAACCTCGAGCCCTACTGGGGCCAGTTGTCCATCTCCAAGGTGTTCGGCGAGAACGGCGAGCTGACGCACTACATCGGCATCTACGAAGACATCACCCACAACAAACTGGCCCAGCAGCGCATCGAGAAGCTGGCCTACACCGACAACCTCACCGGCCTCGGCAACCGCCCCTACTTCATCCGCAGCCTCGAAGAGCGCTTCCGCCACGAACAGGAGTCGCCTCTCTGCCTGCTGCTGGTGGACATCGACAACTTCAAGCGGATCAACGACAGCCTCGGCCACCAGACCGGCGACAAGCTCCTGGTCAGCCTCGCCCGGCGCCTGCGCAACACCCTGAGCCCCGGCGACATCCTCGCCCGCTTCGCCAGCAACGAATTCGCCGTACTGCTCGACGGCGCCGACCTGGAGACCGGCCAGAAGACCGCCGGCCAGATCCTCCGCACCTTGGACAAACCCCTGTTCGTCGACAACCAGCTGATCAGCGTCACCGGCTCCCTCGGCCTCGCCTGCGCCCCCCAGCACGGGCGTGACCCGCAGACCCTGATGAAGCACGCCGGCCTCGCCCTGCACAAGGCCAAGGCCAACGGCAAGCACCAGCTGCAGCTGTTCACCGAGACCCTCAACGCCGAAGCCAGCTACAAGCTCTTCGTCGAGAACAACCTGCGCCGCGCCCTGGCGCAGAACGAGCTGGAAGTCTTCTACCAGCCCAAGCTGTGCCTGCGCAGCGGCCAATTGCTCGGTATGGAAGCGCTGCTGCGCTGGCAGCATCCCGAGCGCGGCATGATCCGCCCGGACCAGTTCATCAGCGTCGCCGAAGAGACCGGGATGATCATCCCCATCGGCAAATGGGTGATCCGCGAAGCCTGCCGCATGAGCCGTCGCCTCAGCGCCGCCGGTCTCGGCCAGGTGCAGGTCGCCATCAACCTCTCGCCCAAGCAGTTCAGCGACCCCGACCTGGTGGGCTCCATCGCCGCCATCCTCCAGGAAGAGGAACTGCCCCCCGCGCTGCTGGAACTGGAGCTGACCGAAGGCCTGCTGCTGGAGGCCACCGACGACACCCGCCTGCAGCTCAACCGCCTCAAGGCACTCGGGCTCACCCTGGCGATGGACGACTTCGGCACCGGTTACTCCTCCCTGAGCTACCTGAAGAAGTTCCCCATCGACGTCATCAAGATCGACCGCAGCTTCATCAACGACATCCCCGACAACTCCGACGACATGGAAATCACCGCCGCCGTGATCGCCATGGCCCACAAGCTCAAGCTCAAGGTCGTCGCCGAAGGCATCGAAACCGCCGCGCAGCTGGGCTTCCTACGCCGCCAGCGCTGCGATGTCGGCCAGGGCTACCTGTTCGACAAGCCCATTCCCGGCGCCCAGCTCATTGAGAGCCTGCACCGCTACCCCTGCCGCACGGCTCACTGACGCCGCTGTAACATCAGGCCCCGAAGCGGGTCTATCGACCAGCCCCATCCTCAGGAGAACGCCATGGTCCTGCGCTCACAGATCCTCGCCCACAAGATCGAACTGCCCACCGCCGCCCAGGCGCTGCCCGGCCGTGAGACCCCGATGCCGGTGCCCGAAGCTCATTACGTCAACGGCCACCCGCTGCAAGCGCCCTTCCCCGCCGGGCTGGAACAGGCCGTGTTCGGCCTCGGCTGCTTCTGGGGCGCCGAGCGGCGCTTCTGGCAACAGGAAGGGGTCTGGAGCACCGCCGTCGGCTACGCCGGAGGCCACACCCCCAACCCCACCTATGACGAAGTCTGCTCCGGCCTCACCGGGCACACCGAAGTGGTGCTGGTGGTGTTCGACCCGCGCGTGATCAGCTACGAACGGCTGCTCGCCGTGTTCTGGGAAGCCCACAACCCCACTCAGGGCATGCGCCAGGGCAACGACATCGGCACCCAGTACCGCTCCGCGATCTACTGCACCAGCGACGCCCAACTCCAGGCCGCCCGTGCCAGCGAAGCGCGTTTCCAGGCCGAACTGGACAAGGCAGGCTACGGCGCCATCACCACCGAGATCGCCGAAGCACCGGCCTTCTACTACGCCGAGGCCTACCACCAGCAGTACCTGGCCAAGAACCCCAACGGCTACTGCGGGCTGGGCGGCACCGGCGTCTGCCTGCCGGCCTGACCCCGAGTGCTGATCGCCCCCTGAGCGCCGCAGCGGAAACGCCATCGGCGCTGCGGAAGTCTGCTAGCCCTCGGCGATCAGCCAGTCCAGCCGCCAGTCGCCCTGGCTCTGGGCCAGTTCACCGGCCAGCCAGGGCAGCACCTCGCGCAGCTCCTCCTCCAGGCCCCACGGCGGGTTGGCGATGGCCAGCCCCGAACCGTTCAGGCCGATGCTGTTGTCCGTCGGGTGCACCATCAGCTCCGCCCGCAGCAGCTTGGGCGCACCGGACGCCGACAGCCCCTGGTAGAAGCGCTTCAGCTGGCGCTCGTCCTTGATCGGGTACCAGATCGCCACCACCGTCTGGCGCATCCGGCCAATCGCCTCCTTCAGCGCCGTCACGCAGCGCTCCAGGTCATCGGCCTGTTCGAACGGCGGATCGATCAGCATCAGCGCGCGCTTCTCCGCCGCCGGCAGCAGCGCCCGCGGCAGGTGCCAGCCATCACCGAGGCGCACCGTCACCCGGCGATCACCGGCCATGTTCTCCTTCAGCGCCTGGCCGTCTTCCGGGTGCATCTCGTTCAGCACCAGGCGGTCGTGGGGGCGCATCAGCCGGCGCGCCACCTCCGGCGAGCCCGGGTAGTAGCGCAGCGTACCCGACGGGTTCAGCGCGGCCACGGTGCCAAGGTAGTCCGCCAGCGGAGCCGGCAGGTCGTCGCGGCCCCACAGCCGGCCGATGCCCTCCTCCCATTCGCCGGTGCGGCTGGCCTGGTCGCCGGCCAGGTCATAGAGGCCGACCCCGGCATGGCTGTCCAGGTAGGCGAAGGGGGCGTCCTTGCGCGACAGCAGGGCGATCATCCGGGCCAGGGCCAGGTGTTTGAGCACGTCGGCGTGGTTGCCGGCGTGGAAGGCGTGACGGTAGTTCATGGCATGGTTTCCTCGCGAGGCGCGCAGTTTACCAGCCGCGACCCAGGCCGGGTTTGGCCGCTGCATCACCCTCATGGATGTTGCTAGGCGGCCTTCATTCACCAATCTAGACTCCGGGCATTCCACCGGAGACCGACCATGTCCGAGACCCTGCTCAGCTCCCGCAACCTGGCCTTCGAACTCTATGAAGTGCTCGATGCCGAAGCCCTGACCCAACGCCCGCGCTTCGCCGACCACAACCGCGAGACCTTCGACGCCGCCCTCGCCACTGCGCGCGGCATCGCCGAAGAGCTCTTCGCCCCGCACAACCGCAAGAACGACGAGCACGAACCGCAGTACGTCGACGGCGCCGCCCAGTTGATCCCCGAGGTCAAGCCCGCGCTGGAAGCCTTCATCGAAGCCGGCTTCCTCAACGCCACCCGCGACTTCGAAGTCGGCGGCATGCAGCTGCCCAACCTGCTGTCCCAGGCCTGCTTCGCCCACTTCCAGTCCGCCAACGCTGGCACCGCGTCCTACGCCATGCTCACCATGGGCGCCAGCAACCTGATCGAAAGCTTCGGCAGCGAAGAGCAGAAGGCCCGCTTCCTCGCCCCCATGATCGAAGGCCGCTACTTCGGCACCATGGCGCTCACCGAGCCCCACGCCGGCTCCTCCCT
The DNA here is from genome assembly GCF_000931385.1 of Pseudomonas sp. FeS53a. Lineage (NCBI taxonomy): Bacteria > Pseudomonadati > Pseudomonadota > Gammaproteobacteria > Pseudomonadales > Pseudomonadaceae > Pseudomonas > Pseudomonas sp. FeS53a. The sequence goes on along the minus strand of NZ_JYFT01000008.1, from coordinate 11,417 downwards.
GTCGGACATCCGCACCCGCGCCGAACCCCAGGCCGACGGCACCTACCGCCTCAAGGGCAACAAGATCTTCATCTCCGGCGGCGACCAGCCGATCTCCGAGAACATCGTGCACATGGTCCTGGCCAAGCTGCCGGACGCCCCGCCCGGCGTGAAAGGCATCAGCCTGTTCATCGTCCCCAAGTTCCTGGTCAACGACGACGGCAGCCTCGGCAAGCGCAACGACGTCATCCTCGCCGGCCTGTTCCACAAGATGGGCTGGCGCGGCACCACCTCCACCGCGCTCAACTTCGGCGACAACGGCGAATGCGTCGGCTACCTGGTGGGCAAGCCCCACCACGGCCTGTCCTACATGTTCCAGATGATGAACGAGGCCCGCATCGGCGTCGGCATGGGCGCCATCATGCTCGGCTACGCCGGCTACCTGTACTCACTGGACTACGCCCGCAACCGGCCCCAGGGCCGCCACGCGGACGGCAAGGACCCGAGCAGCCCACAGATCCCGATCATCCAGCACACCGACGTACGCCGCCTGCTGCTCACCCAGAAGGCCTACGTCGAAGGCGCCTTCGACCTCGGCCTGTATGCCGCGCGCCTGTTCGACGACACCCAGACTCTCGCCGACGACAGCGCCCGCCAGCAGGCCCACGAACTGCTCGACCTGCTCACCCCCATCGTCAAGTCCTGGCCCTCCGAGTTCTGCCTCAAGGCCAACGAACTGGCCATCCAGGTCCTCGGCGGCCACGGCTACACCCGCGAATACCCGGTGGAGCAGTACTACCGCGACAACCGACTCAACCCCATCCACGAAGGCACCCACGGCATCCAGTCCCTCGACCTGCTCGGGCGCAAGCTGGCGCAGAACAACGGCGCCGGCCTGAAGCAGCTCAACCGCCTGATGAACGAGACTTGCCAGCGCGCCGCCGCCCACAGCGAACTGGACGCCCTGCGCCAACCGCTCGAGCAACTGCTCGCCCGCCTCTCCACCGTCACCCTCGCCCTGCTCGGCGACCTGATGCAGGGCAAGGTCGCCCAGGCCCTGGCCAACTCAGCGCTCTACCTCAACAGCTTCGGCCACGCCGTCATCGGCTGGCGCTGGCTGGAACAGGCCATCCGCGCGCAGGAAGGCCTGGCCAACGGCAACCCCGCCGACACCGAGTTCTACAAAGGCAAACTGCAGGCCGCCCGCTTCTTTCTCACCTGGGAAGTGCCCGGCGTCCACCACGCCCTGGCCATCCTCGAAGCCCGCGACGACACCTGCCTGGGCATGCAAGCCGACTGGTTCTGAGTCCAACCGGACCTTTCACGCCCCGCGCACATGCGGGGCTTTTTTATGGCTTGCTATCTTCTGAATTTAAACGCATTTACCGATAGGCTTATCAAAGATATCAGCCAGCTAATAGCCGCCTAACCTCATGATCCACTCTTTCATGCGCCTGCCTTTCCAACGGCTGGGAGCTATAGACAAGAAAAACCCCATCACCCAGCAAGTAAACAGACTCCACCTTCCCGCTTAACCTCTCGACAACCTCCTCAGGAGACAAATCAAATGCTCGCCCACAAAGTTCTCGATCAAAATAATTTATAGCATTAATCCGATAAACCCCATCTCTACCATTAACATCCCTCCCAGTCTCATCACATCTCTCTACCACTTTTGGCCAGTCACTCCTTGTAATCTCCCAGTTATGCACAGTCGCCCTGTAACACTCAAAAGCCATTATATAAACCGGCAAAAAATCAACCACACTTTTGAGACTTAATTTCCTAGAGGAAAACTCGACAAACAAAGTATCATCATTCTGGGAGCTATCCTCCAAATAACCACGCCCCCTATACATATATGTCAAGCGACCTTTTATGCCGACACCTAGAGATTTATCCAAAGAAATAGCAATCAATAATTCCGAGCCTATATCTGGAAGCTCACCTAACCCTTCTAAATCCCACGACCGCCCGAGCCCAGCAATAGCACTCATAAACTTGCTATGCTTCTCCTCAAAGGGCTCATCAACTCTAGCCCTATGCCGCAATTCAATTTTGTATTTTTCCATCAATTGGCCACCCGCACCTTAATATTAGTAATACCTTGCTCAATCATAATATCCATAGCCCTATCAGCAGCACGCTGAGCTGGAAACTCAAATACTTCCTTAAATCCAGGGTCTTGCCTTAAAGCAATTGAAGCCCTTTGTAGACTTTGTAGTGGTCAACCCATCCCGGACAGTGGGTTAAGCTTTTCTTCGGCAACGGCGGGCGGTAGCCCGTCGTTGAATTGATTTGGCATGAGCCAGTTGTACCGGTGCATCAAGTAATGGCTGATATCCCGTTGAGCCTCGTGATGCGTCATGTACCCAGTCGCTGGAATGCACTCTGATTTCAGGCTGCGAAATAACCGCTCCATCGGTGAGTTATCCCAGCAGTTACCTCGACGGCTCATGCTCTGCTCCATCCGATATCGCCACAGCCGCTGCCGAAACAGGCGGCTTGCGTACTGGCTGCCCTGATCGGAATGAAACAGCACCTGCTGCGGTTTGCCTCGTTGCTCGTAGGCCATGTCCAGCGCCTTGATGACCAGCTCAGCATCCGGCTTGACGGAAAGTGCCCAGCCGATCACTCGCCTTGCATGCAGATCCAGCACCGCCGCCAGGTAATGCCAACGACCTTGCGCCCAGATGTAGGTGATGTCGCCGCACCAAACCTGGTTAGATCGTTCGGTGGTGAACTCGCGGTTCAGCCGGTTCGGGATATCTGGCCGCTCAACTGTAGCCTGCTTGTAAGCGTGCGAGCCTGGTTGCTTGCTGACCAGACCTAGCTCACGCATCAACCGGCGCACCCGAAAGCGGCCAATGCTTACGCCATCCTCACGCAACATACACAGAATGCTGCGGCTGCCAGCCGAGCCTCGACTCTGGCTGAACAACTGATTGACCTGACTGCGCAGGGCAACCCAGCGTGCATCAACACGGCAGCGCCCTAGACGATGGGCGTAGTAGCAAGACCGTGCCACGTCGAAGGCTGAACAGACCACTTCCACCGACTCCCGCTCACTCAACTGGTCTATCAGCGCGTACGATTGAACTCGTCCGACATCAAGAGAGCGGTAGCCTTTTTTAGGATCGCTTTCTCCCGTTCCAGTCGGTCGATCCTGGCTTCCAGTTCCTGGATTTTCTGCTGTTCGGGAGTCAATGCTTTGCTCTTCGGAGTAACGCCCTGGCGCTCCTCTTGAAGCTGCTTCACCCAGCGACGAAGCGCCGATTCAACCAGCCCCAGCGAGCGAGCTGCTTCGATATGGCTGTAGCCCTGATCGAGCACCAGACCAGCGGCCTCTCGTTTGAACTCGGGCGTAAAAGAACGACATTGCTTGGTCATCAGACACCTCTCTGTGGCGAGCATTCTCGCCCTAAATGGGTGTCCGGGATCAGTAGACCGCTACATCCCACTCTTTGCCTAAGCTATCTTTTGTGAAGTCAATACCGCCTGGGTTCTACGCAAACTGCCCGCTGAGCAATCCCGCGCTATTTATTTCGTTCTTTAGCTGAGTATTCGTACCAATTCTGACAGCTATTTGCATACCTAATCGACACCGATTCGCACGCAAATCCAACACCACACTGCTTCCAAAATCGCCAGCCAATCGCACGACTCCGACACTCATTCGAGTCCCCTGGTCTGTCCCGGTTCTTGGTCGAACTCGGCGCATGGATGATCGTGGCATCGACGATGGTGCCCTAGCGCAACGACAGCCCACGCTCGCCCAAGTGGTCGTTGATCACCGCCAGAATTCCCATAGCCAATCTGTGCTGCTCCAGCAGGTGGCGGAAATTCATGATCGTCGTGTCTTCCGGAATGCTGCCTTGGGTCAATGACAGTTGGGAAAACTGCCGCAGTGAGGTGATCTCATCAAGGGTTTCCTCCATGACCGGATCACTGAGGGCAAATCAGTTCTGCAGCAGGTAAATGCGCAACATGGTTTCCAGCGGATCGGGGGACGGCCATTGCCCGCCTTGGGGTAGTACGGCGCGATCAGCTACAACAGCCCGGCCCAGGGCACCACTTGCTCTGCCGAAACCAGAAACTATTCGCGTCGGTTCTGGTGGCGTTTGCCGACATAGTCGGTATCGGAAAAGCTCATCGGGGACATACAGAGCTCAGATTTTGCGGGGGTGTTATTTCAGCAGTTCGATCGAGACCTCTTCGGAATCCTTAGACCAAACCCAGCTCAGCCTTGATTTTATTATTCATCTTTAAGAAGTCCTCATAAGACAAATCAGGATCATCATTGAGAACCAGATAAACACCATGCAGAAATCTCTCCACTCTCTTAACCTTATTCGAAAGCCGAGAAACGACTTCATCAGCACCATACCCCAGTGCCCTCAAACAAAGCTCAGAATCCCAAAACTGCGCAGGGTAAAGAGTATAAATATTATTCCTACCATCAACATCCACAGCCGGATCATTCCTTAATTCATTATAGACCTGATTATCATCATTCAATCCTCCCTGATAATAAAACCCATATAAATCGTAAGAAGCATGAGCTTTGTACGCACAAAAAGCTTCAACTACAGCCAAAAAATCCTCATTCAAAACCTTACTATAATCAATAAATTTATTCGAAGCCCTAAAACCATAGCGCAAGTGCTCATCGAAAGAAGCAAGATCCTCATGAGGGTATCTATCACTGCGATATGTGTAATCCCCGATAAATCGAAGACCTCTTATAGGAAGTTTTACCGTATACGTAGCAACCAAGCCATCACCACAACTTGGCGCCTCCGGAAGATCAAGTCCTAAAAAACCAAGTGGACCTCCAAATTTAGACAACCTATTCATTAACTCAGAATGTCGCTGCTCTATCGTAATGAAACGATCTGGGCGAGCATAAAATGACAATTCAACTTCTGCCACATTCATGGAATTCTTGTCCTTGTGCTGACAACATCACCAAAACCGTTAGCTCTTATGAAGGCCTTAGCTTGTGCTTCAATTTTTTTATTCGGAAACTCATATACAACCTTGTACCCCGGATTTTGATCCAGCGCAGACTTAACACGCCGAAGAGTATCCATAACCGCTTTTTGTGTTTCAGCCCCCCAAATAGCCAATTTGGTTTTCGCATCAATCAGGAGAATATGTGAACCATCAACACCTTTCTCGACCCCATCAAACTTAATGAAATTAACCCCTTTTTCATTAGGATTAACATAGCGAAGTGCCGGAACCCCTAACTTTCCACTGGCCAGGTCTGTAAAGGCTCCACTGGTACCAGCTTGAAAAGCTTGCGCAGCAGGTTTACCTCTCGGACTCTCGGCCACATAAATTAATCCTTTGTGATCTCCTCCTAACGCTCTTGCCTCGGTTTCAGTAAGCACTCGAGTCTTGGTGTTAGGCAACAATTCATCTAGCTTACCCAAAATCCCTTTAGAGGGCCCTCCCCCAATGACTCCCAAGGCCAAATTAAGAAGCATTTCTTGCCGATAACCCGGATCTCTTAGCATGAAAGCATAGTTATCGGCCGCCTTCTCGACATCACCCTGATTCGTGTAAAGCAAAACCGAGGCCATATTCAGCTGCCACTGAGGAGCGGTCTTGTAACCTTCTTGGATGTAGCGTGGAGACGCAATATAAACCTTGTATTCAGAAGGTTCCATTATCATCCAAGGATGACCAGACGAATCTAGCAGCGTATAGCTAACTATACTTCCGTCACCGCCCTTATTAAGAGCGACATTTCCTAGCGACTCACTGGTAACACCTGCGACTTTAAGTACAGTAGCGCATCCGGCATCTGAAGGATTTTTATTACAAGCCTCATGTTGCTTTTCAAACTCACTCCAATGAGCCGTATAGTTGTACTGAGTCGAATTTTGCGAGACCCAAGACCCAACTTTTAGATCTTCTTCGCTCCCTCCTTGGCCTGCGGCAACCAATATCCCAATAACTTGGGAGTTCATTACGAGCAGACTTTTCTTCTGCTCTGACTCCATCTGGCCATACCAATCTGACAAGCGATCCACTAGCGCTTCGTTAACTCCGGCAGCCAATGCCCCGGCCCTGAAGCTCCCGCCAGCGGCTTCGGCAGCAAGCCCCCCCATGACGGCATGCAGGCCTATCTTGGCTAGACTTCCATCCTCAATATCCCACATCTCAGGCGCAGTTTTATCACCAACCCAGTTAAAACCTGCAGCTGCGAACGTGTTGGCAAGACTGCTACGCAGGACATCGCTGAGCGAGCCTTTTCCCCCTAAAGCACGATCAAGAATGGTTGAGGTACCATTCTGCAGCACCTGATTGCCAGCAAAACGACCGACACCTTCCAGACTGGAAAGGTCAACGGTGACCTTGCCGGTCAGTGGATCGGTCTTGGTCTGAAGAATCCCATCAAATAGCCCGGCCGTCAGACCCGCTGTCAATCCACCGACAGCGTAGTCGCGGACAGCCTCCTTGGACGTGACGTCTTTAATAACGGCATTCAAATTGCCTCGGTTGTTAATAGTGCTAACAGCTGCTTTCGACGCAACAGAACTGACAACTGTATTTGCAGCAGCTGCCTGCCAAGTACCTTGGGCAGCGCCTACCAAACCTGAACCAGCCCCCCACGTTAAGTAAGTGACGACGATGGCAATAATCATCGCAGCGCCACCACCTAGCCCGGAATGACTATATTTGAAAGAGTCGTGCACCTCCTTTACCCGCCGCCAGTCCACATCACCTCGCTGCTCCATTTCCTTGAGCCAAATTAGACCGGGATCAGCCTTAACCATTGCGTCGATGGTCTGCCTGACTGACTGTTGGTTGACCTCCTTAAGGTCTATTTTCAAGCCGTTCACGGCCTGAACCACCATACTACCCTTGGCTATTAATTGGCTCTGCAGCACCGTTTCATCGGTGTTGCCTTTGCCGCTCATGGAGTTCCAGACGAAGCTACTCTTGCTCTTCTCGTGGCTCTCCTGGTGCAGGTCTTTCACCGCTTCGAAGGCGATTTCGCCTCCGCTGTCCAGGGTCAGGTTGCCGCCGCTTTCGAGGCGAGCACGCTGATAGAGCTGGTCACCTTCGCTGGCAAGGGTCAGGTTGCCGCCACTGGTGATCTGGGTGCCGACGTTACGTACGTCGGTTACTTCGTCGCGGCGGGTTTCCTTGGCGCCGAAGCTGCCTTTGTTTTTCTTGTCGAAGAGGTGGTAGTCACTGTCCTGGGCGGCGAGCAAGGCAAGTTGCTCACCGGCATACAGGTAGGCTTCATCGCCTGCCTTGAGCTGACTGGCGGCGACCACCAGGTTGCCGCCAGCCTTGACGTTGAGGTCACCACCGGCCTCCACCACGGACGCCAGCTGGCGGACCTGGCTGTCCTCGGCCTGCACCTTCTTGCCCCCGCTCTTGCGGAAGCTCTCGTTGTGGGTTTCGTTGGCGGCGGCTGAGATGCTGACATCGCGCTGCGCTGTAAGAGCTACGTCGCCTGTGGCTTTTACATGGCTGGCTACAATGGCGATGTCTCGCCCTGCCGTGGCGGTGAGATTGCCGCCCACGTCCACTTCACTGCCGTACTGGGTAAGGCTACTGCTCTTGCCATAGCCCTTGCGGTCCCAGGTGTGGGTCCGGTTTTCGGCTTCAGCAGAAACCAGCAGCAGGTCACGCCCAGCGTTCAGGCGGGTATCCGCGCCGGACTTGAGGGCGCCGCCGATATTCTGCAGGTCATTGCCAGCTGTGATGCTCAGACCGTTGCCGGCCTCGATGCGGGCGGCATCATCGACGAAGCTCTGCTGGCGATCGCTGCGCTCGGTCTGGCTGCGATGAACCGTCACGCTGCGCTCGTTGATGACGTCCTTGCCGGCTGTGAGTGTTACGTCCTTGCCATTGATCACACCACCTTGGGCATTGCGGATGCTGCCTGTGGCCAGCAGCTGCAAGCGCTCGTTGGCTTGCATGAGACCGCTATTGGTGATGTCGCTCGCGGTGGCGGTCAGGTTCTGGGTGGCCCGTAGAGTGCCGCTGTTGTGCAGGTTCGAACCGCTGATCAGCGCGACGTTGCGCCCCTGGATAAGCGAGCCTCCAGGCGCCAGGCGGTCCTTGGCCTGTGCCAGGTAAAGCACCGGCACCAGGACCTTCTCACCTTGGACCTCGCGCTCTTCCATCCAGACGATATCGTGGGTCAGCGCTGCCACCTGCTCGGCAGACAGGCTGATGCCGGGCACCAGCTTCAGCGACTCCTTGCTGGCGATGGCGTTGTCCATCAGGTACTTGAACTGCGCCTCGTCGGAGGCCAGACCATCGAGCAGGCGCTTGCCGGTCCTCGCCACAACGGCGTCACGAATCAGGCGTTGCTCATAGAAACCATCACCCAGCCGCTTCTGCGCGGTCTCCGAGCTGTAGCCCAGCAGATCCAGCATGTAGGAAGAACTGAGGAAGCCGCCCAGGCTGGCGAAGGCCGGGTTGGTTTCGATCAGGTAGGGGTGCCCTGGGTTGCTGACGACGTGGAACATGCCGTTCTGGCCCTGCGGAAGGCTGAAGCTGGGCAGGGTCAGTGGGTCGACAGGCTTCTGCTGCAGATCCGGCGCAACCTGGGGATTGAGAGTGACCGTCGTGGCGACGTCCGTGCCCGGGGCACCGGTATCTACGCGCTTGCCGCCATTGACGAAGGTGAACGACGGCTTGATGTCAGTGTTGCCCAGTTGCTGCGTGGCATTGATCTGTACATCCCCACCCGCTTGCACCACCGCTCGGTAGCCCTGGGTTGTACCCGGGGTGTAGGTCGTGCCGAAGAATTCCGCGCTTTCGAAGTAGCTGGCCAGCATGCCGTTCACCGCCCCGGCGACATCGCCGCCGGAGGCGGGCCAGTAGGACTGGTTAAAGCTATTGACCGCCACGTCGATGTGACCGACCGAGCGCAGTCGAGGCGAGGTAACACGACGCTCGGTGACCGTTTCGCCGATCTCAGCCCCTATGCCGTTATAGGTATCGGCCTTGATCAGCAGGTTGCCGTTGGCGCCCATCAGGCTGAAGCGGTTGTTGACCACCTGTCCGGTCAGGGTCAGGTTCCCGCCTGCCAGCAATGAGGCACCACGCCCACTGGCAGTCGCCTCGGTACGGTCAATCTCGCGCAGGCGATAACGCACATTCCGCTTGCTGCCACCGCAGTTGGTGCAGTCTCGGTCATAGAACAGCGCTGCGACCTTGCGGCTGACGATGAGGTTCTCCACCTCGTGGGCGTTTTCAATGAGGTCAGCACGCAGGTTGATCTGCCCTTCGCTCTCGATCACGCCGGACAGGTTGCGGAAGGCTGCCGACTGCCCGCCCTTACCATCGCTATCAAAGATCAGGTCACCGATGCTGTAGAGATCGCCCCGCAGGTTGGTGAAACGCTGGCCCGCGAGCTTCAGGCCAGCGCCGGAATAGATCAGCCCGTCGGTGTTCTGCAAGGTATCAGCAGTCAGTTCCAGCCCCGTCCGGGCACCGAGCGTACCTTGGTTGTCGAGCACATTGGCTTTGAGGTTGAAGGTGCCATCGGATGTCACGACGCCCCGGTTGAGCAAGGTGCCACCGAGGGTGAAATCAGCCTTCCCAACGGCTGTGATCCGCGCGTTCAGCCCCAGATCAGCACCCTGGGCGGTAAAAGCCAGGGCCTGCTGCGTTACCAACTGGCCGTTACCGCTGTAGTGCCCGTCGAGTTGCAGGTCGATCGAGCCATCGGCACTGATCTTGCCGTCGTTCTGCCAATCACCTCCCCGAATGATCAAGTCGCTGGCTGACACCAGTTGCCCGGTGGCCGTCTGGGTGAAGCGGCCGACCTTGAGGTCGATGCGCTGGGCCTGCAGGAGGCTGCTGTTGGTCCAGTCGGCTACGTCGAGGCTGAGAGTGCCGTTGGTGAGGAAGCGGCCGCCGGCCTGGCCGGCGTCGGCCAGGTTGAGGCCGAAGCCCTGGTTGCCGACGTGGCGCAGGGTGCCGCCCTGGTTGCTGAGCTGGGTGCTGCTGAGGCGGAAGGCGGCGTTGCCGATTTCCACCAGGCCGTTGTCGTTGTCGAAGCGGCCGCCGAGGCGGAAGACGCTTTCGCCGCTGCTGCCCAGGGCGCGCAGTTTGCCGTTGGCGTTGCGGGCGTCGTTGAGGTCGAGGCTGAGGGTCTGCGCGGCTTCCACCAGGCCGCCGCTGTTGTCGAGCAGGCCGCCGAGGGTGAGGTCGAGGGTGTCGGCGCCGAGGCTGCCGCTGTGGTTGCGCAGGCTGTCGGCGTTCACCGTGAGGCTGTGCTTGGCCTGGATCTGGCCGTTGTCGTTGAGCAGTTCGCCGCGGGTGAGGCTGAGGTTGCCCTGGGTGGCGGTGATGTGGCCTTGGCTGTTGTCGAGGCGGGTGCGGGTGGTGAGGTCGACGCTGTCGCCCTGGAGGCGGCCTGCCGTGTTGTCGAGGGTGTCGCTGCGGGCGGTGAGGGTGCCGTTCTGGGCGATGAGGCGCCCTTGCTGGTTGCGCAGGCCCTGGGCGTCGACGGTCAGGGCGCCCTGGCCGGTGAGGAGTTTGCCGTTGCGGTTGTCGAGGGTGCTGGCGGTGGCCTTGAGTTCGCCGCTGTCGGCCTGGACGGTGCCGCTCTGGTTGTCCAGGACGGCGGTGTCGAGGGTGAGGCCGTCGGCCTTGGAGAGGATGAGGCCGTCCTGGCTGTTGTCGAGGCGGTCGCGGGCGGTGACGGTGAGGGCTTTGTTGGACGCGACGGTGCCACCGCGGTTGTCCAGCGCCTGGCCGTCGAGGGTCAGGTCCTGCCGGCCGATGAGTTGGCCGCCCTGGCGGTTGTCGAGGGTGCTGGCCTTGATCTGGGCGCTGCCGCTGGCGACCAGTTCGGCGCTCTGGTTGTCGAGGGTGGCGAGGTCGGTGGTGAGGCTGCCCTGGGCGTTTACGGTGCCACGGTTGCGCAGGGTGCCGCCCTGGATGTCGAGGACGCTGTCGGGGCGGGCGGTGTTGGCGCTGCCGTCACTGCGTACGCCGGCTTCGAGGCGACCGGGGTTGTCGATGTGGGTGGCGTTGAGGCGCAGGTCGCCGCCGGCGGCGAGGCGTTCCTGGTTGTCGAGGGTGCCGGTGGTGAGGCGGGCGTTGCCGCTGGCGTAGGTGCTTCGGGTGAGTTCGATGTCGGTGGCGTTGGCGGTGAGGTTGCCGCTGGCGGCGGTGCGCGCGAGGGTCAGCTTGCCATTGGCGTCGATCTGGATGTCGCCGCCGCTGGCGGCCATGTCGCCGGCCAGTTTGACGCCGACGCCCTGTTCGGTGCCGACGAGGCGGATGGCGCCGGCGTACATGCCGCCCAGGGCGCTGCTGTCGATGGCCAGTTGGGGTTTGTCGGTGCCGTCGTCGGCCTTGGCGGTGGCGGCGAGGGTGGTGGCGTCGACGTCGTTGCGGCCGGTGACCATTGCCAGTTGCCGGGCGTGCAGTTCGGCGTTGATCTGATC